>JAYTFS010000288.1:0-16079 GCA_043734185.1 Pseudolabrys sp.
GCCGGCGGCGTGCGCCAGGGCGGCTCCTCGCTGTCGCAGCAGCTGGCCAAGAACCTGTTCCTCTCCAACGAACGAACGCTCGACCGCAAGATCAAGGAAGCTTTTCTGGCGGTCTGGCTGGAAGCTCGGTTGACCAAGAACGAAATTCTTAAACTGTATCTCGACCGCGCTTACATGGGCGGCGGCGCCTTCGGCGTGGATGCCGCGGCGCAGTATTATTTCAACAAGTCGGCGCGCGACGTGAACCTGGCGGAAGGCGCGATGCTGGCCGGCTTGTTCAAGGCGCCGACCAAGTTTGCCCCGCACGTCAACCTGCCGGCCGCGCGCGCCCGCGCCAACGTCGTCTTGGACAATCTGGTGGAAGCCGGCTTCATGACTGAAGGCCAAGTGTTCGGTGCGCGGCGTCATCCGGCAACACCAGTTGACCGGCGCGACGAGCGCGCGCCGAACTATTATCTCGACTGGGCCTTCGACGAAATGAAGAAGCTCGTCGACACGTTTCCGAAATCGATGAGCGAGCGCGTGTTCGTGGTTCGCACTGCCCTCGACAGCAACATGCAAAAGGCCGCGGATTCGGCGGTCGAGAATTCACTGCGCCAATACGGACAGGAATATCATGCCCGCCAGGCTGCCTCCGTGCTCATGGATGTGGATGGTTCCGTTCGCGCCATGGTCGGTGGACGCGATTACGGCGGCAGCCAGTTCAACCGCGCGACCGACGCGATGCGTCAGCCCGGCTCTTCGTTCAAGCCCTACGTCTACGCTGCAGCGCTCGAACATGGCTTCAAGCCAAGCTCAATCGTGGTCGACGGACCGATCTGCCTGGGCAACTGGTGTCCGCATAATTACAGTCACGGCTACAGCGGCTCGATGACGCTGATCAACGCGCTCACGCATTCAATCAATACCATTGCGGTGAAGCTCTCGGTGTCCGTGGGGGACGGCAATGCAAAGCTCGGCCGCTCGCGCATTATCAAGCTCGCGCACGACATGGGCATCCGCAGCCCGTTGCCCGACACGCCGTCGCTTCCAATCGGCGCGGATGAAGTCACTGTGCTCGACCATACCGGTGCCTATGCGACATTCCCCAATCTCGGCAAAGCCGTAACACCACATGCCGTCCTTGAAGTCCGCACTGGCGGTGGCGAATTGGTCTGGCGCTTTGACCGTGACGGTCCAAAGCCGCGTCAAGTGCTGGCCCCGCAGGCCGCGGCCGACATGATCAAGATGATGAACAACGTCGTCGAAAACGGCACCGGCCGCCGCGCACGGCTCGATGGCATTGCCGCTGCCGGCAAGACCGGCACCACCAATAATTATCGCGATGCCTGGTTCATGGGCTACACGGGAAATTTCGTTTGCGGCGTCTGGTTCGGCAATGACGATTATGCCTCGACCAACCGCATGACCGGCGGTGCATTGCCGGCGATGACATGGCACACCATCATGGACTATGCCCATCAAGGCATCGAATTGAAGCAGCTTCCCGGCGTGCCGGTACCGCCTGCACGGCAGCAGCCTGTGGTCGCCGATGCGAGATCGAAATCCGCCGAACCGCCGCCCGTGCGCCCCGCCTCGCTATCCAAACGCGGCGCCGACCTCCTTGTCCGCGTCGAGCGCATGATGGATGACGCCAACCGGGCCTTGGGCCCGGTGCGGCCAACGGTTTCGACCGAGAAGAAAAAACAGGCTGCAGACCAGCAAAAAGGCGGCGCCCTCGCCGCCACAAATTGAAGTTTGGCCTTCCGGCAGCGGGAACCAGTTAGCCGCTACACCGCGGTCAGCGTAGTGTCCCTGATCCGAATCAACGCCTTTTCATTGTCAGTGGATCGATCGTGCGGCTGCTTCTCGGAACACTGTTTGCCCTAGCTGTAGCGACCGTCGTCGGGCTCGGCGCGACTTACCTTGCACTGACCCGCGGCGCTACGTTTGGCGCGCTGACGATCGGCAGTTGGAACGCCTGGCCGAAAACCGGCACGATTGACGCCGAACCCTACGCACGGGCCACCATCGCGCGCACCGGCCAATTGCCCATCGCTCTCGGCGACGGCGTTTCATTTACGGCGCAGGCTGACGACAGCGGCAAGTTTTTCGATGGCCGATGCAATGTTGTTCTCTCAGGCATAACGCCGGCGGCGCGCTTCTGGACGCTAACTCTTTACAACTCTATCGGCGAGCTCGTCGCCAATTCTCTCAATCGCTACGGCTTTACCAGCCAAGAGATCGTTCGACGTGCCGATGGCAGCTTTGAGATTGCGATCGGGCCCCGCGCGAACCCGGGCAACTGGCTGCCGACCGGCGGGGTCGAGCGATATGCGCTTGTGCTCCGCTTTTACGATACAGCCGTCGGAATTTCGACCAAGGCCGGCCGTGAGGTTCCCATGCCGGCCATCAGCACCAGGAGTTGCCCATGATCCGGTGGCTACTCTTGTTTCTTGGCGGCGCATTGCTCGGCGGAATTGTTCACCTTGCGACCGTGATCATCTTGCCGCGCACCGCGACGCAGGATGCCTATTCGCGCCTGGCAAAAATTGCACCGATCAATGTCGTGACGACCCTGCCACTGCCCAGTCCTGAAAACGCGACCATGCCTTTCATGGATCCGGCTTTCGCCAGCGCGGTCTGCCGCTACGACCTTTCGCAGGGTCCGCTCAAGCTGACGGTCCCGGTCAGCCTCGCCTACACGTCGATCTCATTCTACACGCGCTATGACATCGCCTACTATGCGATCAACGATCGCGCTGCCGGCCGGCGCGTGATCGAACTCGATCTCATGACGGTCGATCAGCACAATCAGATGCCTGAGGACGAGGACGTCACTGCGGCCGACCGGTTGATCGTGGACTCGCCTACGCTTACGGGATTGATTGCGATCAGGGCGCTCGCACCGGAAGCGGGATTGTTGCCGATGGCGCAAAGCACGATTGCGGCTGCGCAATGCAAGCGGCAGGACGGGCCCAAGCCAGCCAGATAATCAGCGCGCCGCCGCGAGACTTTGTTCTCGCGCCCACCCCGGCGTGGAATGGCCGCGATAGTATGTGATTTGAGCTTGCAGTTGATTGATGGAACGCTCGGTATCGACCGCTTGCGCTGATGGCGTCATGATGACCAATCGCTCGAGCGCATAACGATACGATGTGACCCGCTGATCCAGTTTGGTTCGCACCAGCGAGACGAGTGAAATATTTTCACGAATGCGGGCAAGCGCGTTGTCGCGCTCTTTTGGATTGATGTCTGAGACAAAAGCCAGACTGGCCCGCCGCTTCTTGTCGATATCGAGAACGCGCGCGGCAGTTTCAAAAAACTGCGGCAAGCGAGTGACGTCGTTGCGAATATCGTCGGTTAACCTGACATACTGCGACGTTGGCGAGCGGTAATAGGACGCTTGCAATCGTCGCGAATACTCCGCGCGGTTAAATCCGACCCGAGGATCCGGGACGAGCTCGTTATATTCGCCGAATGCGGAATACCATTGCTGCCGGTCGTAAGGCGCTTCGATCAGAGGGTATGCAAGATCGCGAAGCAGGCGCTCATCGTCGGTTAGCCTGAAGCTCGATGGCAGGGTCTTCCGTCCATCAAATGAGTCGTTGCCGAGCCAGTCGTGCATGTCGTCGCGGACGAAAGTGCTTCGCACTTCGCCAAAGTCGCCGTTGCCGCCGCAACCGGCGAGTAACGATACCGCGATAATCGCGGCTGCGCACCGGCACCAAAGGGGTGCACGCGACGGCAGCGGCGGCGAAATTTGCATCGGATGGATAGATGGCCGGTTCGGTTTAGCGCGTGATACGGCGGCGGCGGCGGCGACCAGGCGTTCCGGGGCTATTGCCGGTGTCCGGTTCCACCCCCGGATCACGCTCGATGCGGATTACCGGAAGAATGATCACCGTCGCTGGCTCTGTATTGGCGTCGATATATCGGCCGCCACGCCCATAGCCCGCCTCGTCGGGAAATTGGATAACTTCGCCCATTTCAGTCCCCTCGCGGCACCTACGTAATTAAAGGGGCTGCAAGGTTAACGGTCCGCTAACGGGGCCCGACTAATGTGAGGCAATCGTCGATTTGTAAAGCGTAACGGTCATGATGAAGTCCTCCCCACATCCGAAACTTGATGGTCTGGTCGATCTCGCTTGCCGCGACGGCGTCGATATTCGCCCCACACTTCTGCGGGTTCTCACCGACCTTTATGTGCAGAAGCCAAAGCACAGTGCTGAAGAGGAAACCCAATATGTCGAGCTCGCACTGGGGCTCATTGGGACGGTCGACGGGTCGACACGCGCTGCGGTTATTGCAAGCCTGTCCAGATATCCCGGTGCACCGGCAACAATTCTGGGCGCGCTAAACGGCTCGCAGCCCCCGCAACCGCGCGCTGAGCCATCGCAAACCGAGACGGATGACCTCGTCCAATTGTTCTTCTTTTCTACTCCGGAAGAAAGACGCCTGATCCTCCGCAACCTCGATTTAGGAGCTGATGGGTCGGCACGACGCCAGCCGCCAGCCTCAAGCGAGGTGATCCGCCGCCTCGAGACAGCGGCCATGCAACACAACACCGGCGAATTCAGCCGCACGATCGAGCGCGCCCTTGGCATCAGCCATACGCTGGCCGAGCGGATCGCTCGGGATCATTCTGGCGAGCCAATTGTGGTTGCGGCCAAGGCGCTTGGCATGACCGGCGCCGTGCTCCAGCGGGTGCTGTTATTCCTCAATCCAACGATCGGGCAATCCGTCGAGCGGGTCTACGACCTCGCCCGCCTGTTTGACGAACTGCGGCCGGAAGCCGCCGAGCGCATGGTGGCGATCTGGCGAAAGACCGCGGTACGCGCCAAGCCCGTGCATCAGCCGGTGCATTGGGACGATGAGAATCGCGCGGCGCGCGCTCAATCGACACCGGCGCAGCATCGCGTGGCGCCGAACCGCACCGAACAGCCCTCGCGGTTCAAGGTCGGCGAGCGCTAGACCACAGCGTTATCGAGAAAATGCCGCCCGGCGCGGTCCTCGACCTCGACAATCCAGACGTCGGGGTCGTAGCGGATTTCGCGCAACAGACGTTCTTCGATGCTGACGTCGGGCGCCGGCGCCTCAGCCCCGACAATCGCGGTGAATATCCGGCCGGCCGGATGTGCCTCCTCAAAGACGGCTTGTGGCGCCGGACCATACAAGACGCCGTTGCCATCCAGGCGATTGATCTTGATATAGATCGCACCGGCCTCGTCGGCGCCGCGCCGGCGCACGGCCGCGAAGACGCCTTCGACGTGGCAACGGCGCACATAGGCCGCAACCCAGATGCCGGATTTTAACCGCATCGCCTTCTTTAGCACGATTATTCCAGCGGACGCCCGGTCATCGCGGCAAGTTCACGCACAAACCGGTCGGATATTTCGCCGGTCACGGGCAGCCGGCGGTCCCGCTCGAATTTCTCGATCGCCGCGCGCGTTTCCGGATCATAGTTGCCGCTGGGCTTAAATTGGCCATAGCCAAAATCGGCCAGTGCGCGCTGAATCGCGAGAACGCGCTTGGACGGCGCAATGAGCTCAGCGATCGGATCGTTGCGCGCAGGCTCAGACGAGGCCGCGCGGCCGCTCTGCGTCTTTGCGTTCGAAGCAACGATCGCCCGCAACAAATTGTCGCTGGCTTCCGGGTTGACCTTCAAGCCTGCGGCCTGAACGAAATCCCTTGCCGCTGAATCGGTCTTGGCGCCCCAAACGCCGTCCGCAGCGCCATCGTAGAAGCCCCGGCGGCTCAGCTCGCGCTGAATGTTGGCGATAAGCTGCGTCCGGTTCGGCGCCAAGGTGTCGGGCGCGATAGTTGGCTGCGTGATGGCCGGACGCGGCAACGCAATCGGAATCTCTGTGGTCTGCGCCGGCCGCGCCGCAAAAATCGGCGCGGGATGCGGCCCACTTTGCAGGAACAGCGCATTAAAGGAGATCGCAAATACACAGACGGTCGCCATCAGCCCGCCGACGAATTCGCGCGGATGCCGGCCGATCGCGGCAGCCAGCCTGCCGGCACGTCCGACTTCAAGCATATCCTCGCGATAATTTTGTCTACGCACTTTTTTTCACCAGGATTTTGGAAGGCGTGGCGAATTCGCCAGCGCGCTCGGTAACAAGCTTGATGGGATCGACTGTGGTCCGGCTGGCTTCGGAATTAACCGGTAGCCGTATCGTCACGCGCGTCCCTTCGCTCAGGCGGCTGCGGATGTCGATGTTGCCGTCGTGGAGTTCCACCAGGCCTTTGACGATCGAAAGCCCGAGGCCCGAACCGTCATGCCGCCGGTCGTAGGAGGCGCGCACCTGAAAAAACGCTTCGCCCAGCCGCGGTAAATCGTCCTCGCCAATTCCCACGCCAGTATCGTCCACCACGAAAGCGAAATTGGGGCCGTCAGGATAAGCGCTAACAGTGACCTTGCCGTCGCGCGGCGTGAACTTGATGGCGTTGGAAATGAGGTTGATCAGGATCTGGTTGAGCGCGCGGCGGTCCGCCACGAGTTCGGGCAAATCGGCGGCAATGCGGGTCTTGAGTTCCACCCCGGCGTCGCGTGCCTTGAGCGCCAGCAGATCGCAGCAGCTTCGGATTTCTTGCGCGGGCGCGAAAGGCTCCGGCGCGATCTCGAAGTTTCCGGTCTCCATCTTGGACATGTCGAGAATGCCGTTGACGACCGACAAAAGATGACGCCCGGAGTCGTTGATGACCTTAGCGTATTCAAGCTTGCGCGCCGGATCGAGCAGGAGTGAACCATTGGTGAGCATTTCGGAAAAGCCGATGATGGCGTTGAGCGGCGTGCGCAACTCGTGGCTCATCGTCGCGAGAAAGCGGCTTTTTGCGGCGTTGGCGCGCTCGGATTCGGTTCGCGCGATCTCGATGGCACGCTCTTGCAACTTACGTTCGCTGACGTCGCGCAGCACCGCGACGACCTCGCGATCGCCAGGGATTGCGACGTTGCCGGCCTGGTCGAGTGGGCGGCAGCGCATTTCGACCCAGACGAATTGACCGGCATGCGCCTCGGCATCGCTGCCGCGCCGGATGCGAAATTCGACGGACCGGACATCTTTATGGATCGCCGCATCGGCAAGCGCTGTGAGATAAGCCGGCCGGTCGGCAACATGCACGCGGTCGAACAAGCCTTGACCAGCAAGTTTGCCGGTGCGCACGCCGAAAAGCGGCTCCGCGGCAGGCGAAATAAACAGCACCACGCCATTGCGCCCATGACGGGTGATGACATCGGTCATGTTGCGCGCCAGCAGCCTATAGCGATCCTCTTCGGCGTAGAGCAACCAGAAGCTGGTACGGGCGAGTTGCTCTGCGCCGAGCGCGAGGCCAGTGGCGTATAGAGCCGCAGAGATAATGCCGAGAGCCGCGAGAGCGCCGTGCTCGACCCCATCCGGGGATGCCGGCGGTAGCAATTCATAGGCGCTGAGCACGAGAAGCAGGCCAGCGGCCGCGAGCGCAATAGTTGAGGCGAGCGCCACGACGCGACGCGACGCAGATAGCGCGGCTTCGATCGGCACTACCACCAGCCAGATCGCCGCAAAGGAGCCGATGCCGCCGGTACGCCAGGCTACGACAGCAACGAGACCCGTGAGGGCGAGCGACGAGAGGACATGGGCGCTTTCATAGCGCCCGGTGCGCGAGAGGTAGTAAGCGATGAGAATTGGAACAACCAGCCAGCCGAACACACCGACTTCGAGCGCACTCGGCATGCCGCGGAACGCGATATAGACCGGGAAGCTCGCGAGCGCGGCAAAGCTGCCGAGCAGACGCGGCGCAATAAAGGCGCGGTGGCGCGCTGCGGTCAACGCATCTTGCTGCGCCGCCGGGTGCACCAAAGCGTCAACATAGTTCCACACTGGTGTGAGGAAACTCACGGTCCCTGTCTCACGTCTTGCTGAACGGACGCGCCCCTTTTTCAAAGGAAATCCTAGCTAGGGCCGCTTAAGCGAACACTAAGGCGGCGAAGCCGCAGAGCGAGATGAGCCCGCCAATCAGCAGGAACTATACAATCGCACCGCCCATTTGCCGGTCATGGTGAAATTTCGGTTGCAATTCACGCACCTGCCGCGACTTCTTACCGGCGCGGTAACCATGTTCGCCGCGATGAAAGTTGTGACGGCAAACGCGCCGCAGGGGGCATTTAAAATTTTAGTCAAATTGGATCATCTCCAATTCAACTAAAATTCGAGTCGTATTCGCGTCGATTTAGCCCAAAAACGTCGCTTCATCTCCAACGACAGCTTCAAGCCTCTCTGCTAGGTTTAGTTTAAAGGCGGTACAAAAGCCGCCGGGGATAATGGGTAGGGTCATGTTCTTTCTGCTGCGAATGGCGTTTTGGATAACTGTGGTCTGTGTGCTGCTGCCGAGCGGCGGCAACAACGCGATTGCGCCTGATGCACAGATCGATGCGACGCAGGCCGCGTCGTTGGCCGGCGCTGCCGTGTCGGACATGCGCGCATTCTGCGATCGGCAGCCGGACGCTTGCGTAGTCGGCGGCAAGGTCGCCGTTGCGATCGGTCATAAGGCCGAGGCTGGCGCCCGCACGATTTACGAGTTCATCACCACCAAGATGCATGAGAAGTCGGCCGATAAGGCGACTGCGAAACTCGTCCCTGCCCCAACCGGCCATAGCGCCGGCGGTGGCACCCTGACCGCTGGCGACATGGCGCCGGCCTGGCATGCGCCCGTTCCACTGCCGCCGCGCCGAGAAGCGCGCGCCGCCCGACCTTCGGCTTAAACATCTGATTTGTTAGATTTTTCGGGCTGGCCGGGGTTGCCGATCGCATTTTTTTGGCCATCGGCGGGCATCGGCCTATATACCTGTCGCCATGACCGCAATCGACGAGATCGTTGAAAATTTCAAGATGCTCGATGAGTGGGATGACCGCTATCGCTACGTCATCGAGCTTGGCCGTGCGCTCCCGCCGTTGCCAGAAAGCGCCCACACCGAAACCAACAAGGTGCAAGGTTGCGCCAGCCAGGTCTGGCTACTCACGCACGTCAAGCCGGACGGCGCCGCCGAGCCCATCCTGACCTTCGAAGGCGATAGCGATGCGCATATCGTGCGTGGTCTGGTCGCCATTTTAGTCGCGCTGTATTCCGGCAAGGGTGCGCGCGAGATCCTGGCCATCGACGCCATTGCGCTGTTCGACCGCATCGGTCTGCGTGAGAATCTCACGCCGCAGCGCTCGAATGGCTTGCGCTCGATGGTCGATCGCATTCGCTCGGAAGCCAATGCCGCGCTGGTGGGCGCGGCTTGACGATCAAACTCCATCGACACTGAACGTCGCGCCATCGGCCAGCCAGGTCCGGACGGGGGAATGCGCAGGGCCCCTTGCCTGCGCTGCGTAACCATGACGTTTAAAGATTATTTTGCACGGCTGCGGCGCTGCTGGCCCAGGCCCATCTGCTTGGCCAGCTGCGATCGCGCGGCGGCGTAATTTGGAGCGACCATCGGGTATTCGCCGCCGAGGCTCCATTTGTCACGGTACTGCTCGGGTGTCATGTTGTACTGCGTCCGCAGGTGCCGCTTGAGCGACTTGAACTTTTTGCCGTCTTCGAGACAGATGATGTATTCGGGCGTGATCGACTTTTTCACCGATACGGCGGGCTTAAGCGGCTCGGCCGGGGTGTCGCCTGATTTTCCGGAAACCCGCGCCAGCGCCATGTGCACCTGGCTGATCAGGCCCGGAATCTCGGCCGCGGCCACCGTGTTGTTGCTCACATAGGCGGAAACGATCTGCGCAGTGAGTTCAATGTAATTTCCGCTGGCCGGGATATCGCTCATTGAAACTGCCCCAACTCTGACGCCACACAACCAATATTAAACTTTACTAGTGGAGTTCAGTTGCCGCAAGAAGAAGATCGCAGAAACATTGCCAAGACTTTGTATTTTGCTGTGATGTTATTGAATAAACGGACCTATCCGCGAAGCGCCCGCGCAAAAATGCCGCCCGCGATGTGCGAGCGGCATTGCTGTTGCCAGACTGCCTTAGGAGTTTTTTTCGAGGTGGCTGCGCAGCTCGTTGATAGAGGCAAACCGGAGCGTGCCTTGCGGCAGTTCGGCTTCGATCGAGCCGTCGACGTAGAGCGTGTAGCCCAGGCCGTCGACAACGCCGGATTTCAGGATGGCAACCGAGCGCAGCTCGTTGCCTTGACGCGGCTTGACCGTCTCCGGTTCGGCACGCATGGCCGGCGCTGAGGCGAAGTCACGCGGTGGCGGATCGAACTTTGGCTCAAACGGCTTGGGCTCGTACGGCTTGGCATCGCTGGCAGGTGGGTTTTTGGCGGGCTTGGGCTCGGCCGGCCACATGGCGTCGAAATACGCAGTTTGCGGCTGCCGCTTTTGGACTGGCTCGGGCGGCGGGGCGCGCCAGCCGGCATCGAGCTTGGGTTCATGACTCTCGGTCATGCCGCTTTCGAAATCGGCACGGGCCGGCGCGGGGTGCTTCGGCGACAGCGAAACCTCGTCTTCCACCGTGACCGGAGGTTCGTAGGGGTTGCGCAGCGTCGGCGCGTAGGAATTGTCGTCTGCCGGCATGGGCGCCGGAGCATAATGCTCGGCCGGCTCGCGAATGCCCGCATCGGATTTCGGCTTGGGCGGGAACGGCACCTGGGGCGGCGCTGCGCGGGAAACCGCCGCGGCCGGTTCAAATGCCCCCTGCCGGCCTGAACGGACTGACACAGGCGCGCGCATGCCGAGGGCGTCATGAAGCCGGCGCAACTGCGAGACCACCACCCCGAGCGCAAAGACAATCAGGCCGCCGACGGCGGTAACAGTGCCTGCGATGATCAGGGTGTTTCCGAAGCTGAACTCATTGATCGGAATACCAAATCCGATCAGGACCGCGCCCGCCACGGCGGCGAAGGCGCCGATAAAATACAATAGGACCGCCATACTCGTTACAACCTTCTACTGCTAACCACTTCTAACAATGGAGAATTCTTGCCTTTTCCGCAGCCCGCGGCAATCCGTAAAGTTAAAATAGCAGCAAATGCCCTCAAACTTTATTAACGCTATTGGGGCCTGAGAAATGGCCTCTACTAGGTTGATCGGAGTCCAGAACAGCCCGTGTTCTTGGCCGAATAGCCGCCCACAAATTGTTGCTCGCAACCTCTTCTGCGCCTAACAAGTTTAATTGAGGAACTCGCCCGGGAGTGGCCCGTTTCATTTAGAGGCTGGCTTATTTCACGTTCAAAGTTTGTCGTTTCAGGAGGATCCCGATGTCATTCACGCTGCCCGACCTGCCCTACGCTCATGACGCGCTGGCGCCCCATATGTCGCGCGAGACGCTCGAATATCACCACGACAAGCACCACAAGGCCTACGTCGACAACGGCAACAAGTTGCTGGTCGGCAGCGGCCTGGAGGGCAAATCGCTCGAAGAGATCGTCAAAGGGTCCTTCGGCAAGAATGCCGGTCTCTTCAACAATGCCGGCCAGCACTACAACCATCTGCATTTCTGGAAATGGATGAAGCCCAACGGTGGCGGCGACAAGATTCCCGCCAAGCTCAAGACCAAGATCGATTCCGATCTCGGCGGCGTCGAGAAGATGAAAACCGACTTCGCCGCGGCCGGCGTCGGCCAGTTCGGCTCGGGCTGGGCCTGGATCGAGGTCAAGGGCGGCAAGCTTGCCATCTCCAAGACCCCGAATGGCGAGAACCCGCTGGTTCATGGCGGCACGCCAATTCTCGGCTGCGACGTGTGGGAGCATTCCTACTACATCGATTACCGCAACCGGCGCCCCGATTATCTCAAGGCGTTCCTCGATCACCTGGTCAACTGGGACCATGTCGAAGAGATGTTCGTCGCCGCGACCAAGTAAGGGTCCCGTGACGGCTTCGGAGACGCGATAGATATGAGCGGCATGCGGTCGGCAGTCATTGTGGCCGACCGCATGGCCGTCGCGGTTCTGGCGGCGGTTGTTATCGTCGCGGCGTTGACGTTCCGCGACTATGGCCTCGCTTGGGACGACTACACACACTCCCAATATGGCGACCTGCTGCTCAAGCTTTACGGCTCGGGCTTTGACGACAAACGCGCCCTCTCCTTCGTCAACCTCTATATGTATGGCGGCGGCTTCGATATGGCGGCGGCACTCGCCGCCAAGCTCCTGCCGTTCGATCTATTTGAGACGCGCCGGCTCATGGGCGCGATCGTCGGCATCATTGGACTGTTCGCGACCTGGCGGCTCGGCAGACGCCTGGGCGGGCCGGTCGCGGGCCTTTGCGCCATGGTGCTGCTGGCGACGTGCCCGCTTTATTACGGCCACATGTTCATCAACGCGAAGGATTCTCCCTTCGCGACCGCGATGATCCTTTTGCTGCTCGGTGCGGTGCGCGCATTCGACGAATATCCAAACCCGAGCCGGCGCAGCATGGTGCTGATCGGCGTGGCGGTGGGCGCGGCCTTTGGCTCGCGCATTCTCGCTTTGATCGCAGGGCCCTATTTGGCGGCGGCCTTGCTGCTGATTATCGTCGAAGAAACCCGGACGTTGGGACTTCGCGCCACAGCCGAGCGCTTGGGCCGCTTCATCTGGATGCTGCTGCCGGCGCTGCCGCTCGCTTATCTGATCATGGGTCTGTTGTGGCCCTATTCGATCCTGGCCCCGCTCAATCCGCTGCGCGCGGTGGAATATTTCGACAAGTTCTTCGAAAAACCGTGGCGGGAAATGTTCGACGGCAACCTGACTTCGGTAACGCAGATGCCGCCGATCTATGTGCCGCAATTATTCAGCCTGCAATTGCCGGAGATCATGCTGGCGCTCGGCATTGCCGGCGTCATCAGCGCGCTGATTGCGATCGTGCGCTGCGACCTGCCGATCACACGGCGCACCGGATTGCTGGTCGTCACATTGGCTGCCGTTCTGCCAGTCAGCCTCGTCCTACTGACGCATCCGGCGCTGTATAACGGGGTGCGGCATTTCGTATTTCTCACGCCGGCCTTCGCCGTACTCGGCGGGCTTTTTGCCGGATGGGTGTACGAGCACGCGCGCTTCCGCAGCCGTCTCGCCGCCCGCGCTGTTGCGCTGGTGTTTATCGCCGGGGTCGCCATTCCGGTCATCGGTATGAAGCGGGTGCACCCTTACGAGTATACGTATTTCAATCGGCTAGCCGGCGGCGTGCGGAGCGCCAACGACAATTACATGCTCGACTTCTGGGGCCTGGCCTTCAAGCAGACCGGCACCGAACTACGCACCCGGCTTGCCCATGCAAAGGTGCAGCCGCCAAAAGGCCGGAAATGGGTGGTCGCGATCTGCGGGCCGCAGTCGGCAGCGCAAGTGGCGCTCGGGCCGCAATTCGAAACCACCTACGATCAAAAGAAAGCCGACTTCGCCATGGCACTCGGCACCTATTATTGCCGGCACTTGCGGGCGCCGATCTTGGCCGACATCGAACGCGACGGCGTCATCTATGGCCGCGTCTATGACATGCGCGACCGCGCGCCGGAAAAGCTGGTAACCGAGCCACCGCCTTGAGAACGCCGTCACGCGGCTTCTGACTGGCTAAATCGCCTCTAAAACGCGGGTTTGACGACCGAATGATGGAACTCACCGGTCGGTCAGTTGTTACCCCGCTAACAGGAGTGGCAAATGGCGCGAAAGCTGGCATCCAAAAATTCGTTGATCGACACGTTTTGGGACTTTGTCGAAGCAAATCCCAAGCTGGCGGCAACGGCCGCCCTCCAACTCGGCATTCTGGCAGGCGAGGCCGTTGCCCAGCAAAGTCCAGCCGTGCGGTCCATGACCCGCTCAATGACCAAAAAGGTCAAAGCGGTGCCTCAGCAATTTGCTGACGCGATGCCGCGTAGCCTTTCGGAGGCCGCGCTCAAATTTCTGCCTGGCCCGTCGCCGAAGCTACAGCCGCGTAAACGGCCTACGACAAAGGCACGCAAAACCAAAATCGCGCATCACTGAACAAGCGTAATTTTTAGCCTTCAACGCAAGGAACCAAAAATGGCGAAGCGGACAAAAAGTTTTAAGAAGACAAAAAGTTTTATGAAAAAGTGGCAAGGTCAAATTTCAAAGGCCGCGACAGAGGCAGCGCATTCCGCTGCGACGGCTGCTGCTGAATCCATGATGAAGACGCTCATGAAGCAAATTGAATCAAGCAACAAGCCCAAGCGCAAGAAGAAGACGAAGGTCAAAAAGAAGAAACTATAGGCGCCCAACGTCCGCGATTTCAAACGCCGTCGCCGAAAGGCGGCGGCTTTCGACTTTTTAGCGGTGCAAAAAATCCGAAAAACTTAGAAAATAATTGACTCAAATAGGGAGCGAACCGTGAGCCTGAATAGCCATCTGGTCAAAATAAGCTTGAACTACCGGCTGTTCTGACCGGCTAAATTAGCCGTGCGCAAATTCCCAATATCGCTCGCGCGCCTTGCGATAAAGCGGGCCGGGCTGGAGGGAGCGCGCATCGATGCGGTTGACCGGCATCACCTTGGAATAATTTCCCGACGAAAAGATTTCATCGGCATTTTCCAGATCGGTATAGCGCAGCATGGTCTCGACCACGTCAACGCCCGCATCGCGCAGCAGCTTGATGGTGCGCTGGCGAGTGATGCCATTGAGGAATGCGCCGTTCGGCGCCGGCGTAAGCACCACGCCATCCTTGCCGATGAAGATATTGGCGGTGGCGAGTTCGGCGATATTGCCGAGCATGTCGCGCACCGCGCAATTGCCGAAGCCGCGCGAATTGGCCTCGATCAGCGCGCGCGCATTGTTGGGGTAAAGGCAGCCGGCCTTGGCGTCGACCGGCATGCATTCCAGGCTCGGCTTGCGGTACGGCGACAGCGTAATGGAAAAGCCTTCCGGCGTGCGCATCGGCGCCTCGTAGATCGAAAGACACCATTCGGTCGATTCCGGGTCGGGCGCGACCAGCAACGTGCCGCCGCGCTCGGCCCAGATCATCGGGCGGATATAGAGCGCGGCGTCCTTATCGAAACGTTTGATGCCATCGCGCGTAAGCCCTTCCCAAGTCTCCGCCGACACCGGCGGCTTGAGATGCATGGTGACGGCCGAAGCATTGACCCGCGCGCAATGCAGATCGAGATCAGGACTTACGCCCTCAAACGTCCGTGCGCCGTCGAACACCGAGGAGCACAGCCAGGCCGCGTGCGAGCGCACGCCCATGATCGGGATGTTGCCGTCGTGCCAGTCCCCTTTGTAGAAGGTCCAGGTTTTCGACCAGTCTTGCCCGGGCGCCATTCAACTTCCCCGCATTTTGTTATTGTGAGTTTAGCTGCCTAGCCAAGAGGATACCATGTCGTCCATCTTCGTGTTCGATGCCTATGGCACGCTGTTCGACGTGCACTCCGCAATTGCAGGAGTTCGCGGGCAAGCGGGACCCGATGCCGACCGCCTTTCCGAGATCTGGCGCACCAAGCAACTCGAATATACCTGGACGCTGACGCTCGCCGGCCATTACGTGGATTTCTGGACGCTCACCGAGCGCGCGCTGGATTATGCACTGGAGCGAGTGCCTTCGGTGGACAAGGCGCTCAGAGCGCAATTGCTCGATGCCTATTTCAAGCTCGACGCTTTCCCGGATGCTCGCGTCGTATTGCGCGGCCTCAAGAGCAGTGGCAAGAAAACTGCGATACTGTCCAACGGCTCGCCTGACATGTTGAAAGGCGCGGTCGATGCTGCCGGCATCGGCGGCGATCTCGACGCCGTGCTGTCGGTGGATGTTCTGAAGATGTTCAAACCGCGGCCGGAGGTCTACGCCCTCGTCACCGATCATTTCAAATGCGCGGCCGGCGACGTGACCTTCGTCTCATCCAACCGCTGGGATGTGATGGCTGGGACTTCCGTCGGCTTCCGCGCGCTGTGGATCAATCGCGCCAAGATGCCGGACGAATATCCGGATTTCCCGCCCCGGCGGATCTTGAGCGAATTGAGTGCGTTGAAGGCCCTAATTTAGGGGTGGCACTGTCGCGTTTCGCCAACTATATCCGCCTGCCATGCCATCGATCATATCCATCAAGAATCTGTCGAAGACCTACGCGTCCGGGTTCCGGGCGCTCAACGACATCAATCTCGATATTCAGCGCCGCGAAATTTTCGCGCTGCTCGGCCCCAACGGCGCCGGC
>JAYTFS010000289.1:0-27713 GCA_043734185.1 Pseudolabrys sp.
TTAAAAGTCGTGTGCTCTACCAGCTGAGCTACGCGCCCACGAGGCGCGGTTTACGGGTGCGACCATGCCCGGTCAATAGGCGCAACCCCCGTAACTGCCTACTTGTTGAACTCGCTTAAAGCCCGCAATTTGCTACACTATCCCTCACGTGCCGCCGCCTTGCCGCCGCCAGGAGATGACCATGCCGATCGTCAACCGCGTCGCCGACATGCACAACGAGATTACCGATTGGCGGCGCGACCTGCATGCGCACCCGGAGTTGATGTACGACGTGCATCGCACGGCGGCGTCGGTTGCAGACAAGCTCAAGTCGTTCGGCTGTGACGAAGTGGTGTCGGGGATTGGCCGTACCGGCGTGGTAGGCGTTATCCGTGGCCGCAAGGGCGGTTCGGGCGGTTCGGGCAGATCGATAGGCTTGCGCGCCGACATGGACGCGCTGCCGATCGATGAGGCGACCGACCTTCCGTATAAATCGAAAGTTCCGGGCAAGATGCACGCCTGTGGCCATGACGGCCACACCGCCATGTTGCTCGGGGCCGCGCGCTATCTGGCCGAAACCCGCAATTTTGACGGCACCGCGGTCGTGATTTTCCAGCCGGCGGAAGAGGGCGGCGCCGGCGGCAAGGCCATGGTCGATGACGGCATGATGGAGCGCTTTGGCATCAATGAAGTTTACGGCATGCACAATTATCCCGGCATGCCCGTCGGCGCCTTCGGCATCCGCCCCGGTCCGATGATGGCGGCGGCCGATTATCTTGTCATCGACATCGAGGGCGTTGGCGCTCATGCGGCGCGCCCGCATCTCGGCGTCGACACCGTTCTGGTCGGCGCGCAGATCATCAACAATATTCAGTCGATCGTTTCGCGCAGTGTCGACCCGCTGAAAGCCGCGGTGGTTTCGATCCCGATGTTCCAGGCCGGCAATGCCGACAATGTCATCCCTCAGACGGTGCGCTTGCGCGGCACCGCGCGCAGTCTGGATGAAGATGTCCGCGTTCTTCTGGAAAAGCGCCTGCATCAAGTGGTGGAAGGAACCGCGGCCGCTTACGGCGCCAAAGCCAAGCTCAACTACCGGCGCAATTATCCGGTGCTGGTCAATCATGAACAGCAGACCGGCTTCGCGGCCTCGGTGGCAGGCCAAATTGTAGGTTCAGGCCAAGTCGACACCACGCTGCCGCCGATGATGGGCGCGGAGGATTTTTCGTTCATGCTCAATGAACGGCCGGGCGCTTTCATCTGGGTCGGCAATGGCGACAGCGCCGGATTGCATCATCCGGCCTACAATTTCAATGACGAAGCGATCCCGTTCGGGACTTCGTATTGGGTGAAGTTGGTAGAGACCGCGTTACCCGCGTGATCCCGAAAAGTGGCAACCGGTTTTCGGATCAGATCACGCGGAAATAGAAAACTTATTGCACCAGTTCGCGCTGCTCCGGTGCGACCTGGGCTTGCACGGCCTGTACCGCTTGCACGACTTGCACCGCAACGGCTGGCACGGCGGTCACCGTGCTCACGGCAGTCGGCGCGCGACGTCCAAGCAGTTCGTCAACGCGGGCGTCGATGGCACGCCAGGTGGCGAACTCATTGAGCCGCGTGCGCTCCATCACGGCGAGACTGACAGCCGCGACAAAGGGCAGACTCTGGATCAACAATACCACCGCGAAAATATTGATTTCGCGGATTTCCTTGGCGTTGGTAGCAACCAATACGGCCGCGCTAGAAATCAACAGGCCCGCGAGAACCGCTTCCCAGAATGCATGGAAATCCGTCCTGCGGCGCATGCCGCCCTTGGCCGTGCGCACGAAGGGCATGTGATCCTTGATCACACCGAAGCCGACAGCGCGTGCCACCGTCCATTGCACCGACATCGCCGCAAATACCGAACCAAGCATGCCGCCGGTGTTGGTGCGCACGCGAAGCCGGTACAGCGTCACAAAATGCGCGAACGACACGACGAAGGCGCCGAGGATCGGAATCGTGAGAATGCGGTCGGGTACCGCGATGTCGAGGAAGGCGATAACCGGCACCCAGATGATATTGAGGATCGCGACAACGACGCCAAGGGCTTCCGCGCCAAGCCAATTGAGCCAGCCGAGAGAAAATTCGCGTTTCTGGTCGCGGGTCAGCCGGCTTGCGCCCGGCAGGAACCGCCGCCAGTGCTTCTTCAAAATCTGGAATCCGCCGTACGCCCAGCGATGGCGCTGCTTCTTGTAAGCATCGAAGGTGTCGGGCAGCAGGCCGTGACCATAGCGCCGGTTGGTATAGTGAGCCTGCCAGCCAAGTTCGAGCATTGTGAGGCCCAAATCGGTGTCCTCGCAAATCGTGTCGCTCGACCAGCCGCCGGCGGCCTCAAGCGCCGTGCGGCGCACCAGGCACATGGTGCCGTGCACGACGATGGCGTTGTATTCGTTCCGCTGCACCATGCCGATATCGAAGAAGCCGGCATATTCGCCGTTCATCGCTTGATGCATCACGCTGCGGGTGCCATCGCGATGGTCCTGCGGCGCCTGCACGAGGCCGACGGTCGGATCGCGGAATTGCGGCACCAAATCCTTGAGCCAGTCTGGGTGAACAACGTAATCGGCATCGAGAACGCCGATGATTTCGGCGTCGGCCGCGGTATGTATGATGGCGAGGCGCAACGCGCCAGCCTTGAAGCCAACCACGTCGTCGGCACGCACGAATTTGAAACGTTCGCCGAGGGCGCGGCAATGCTCCTCGATCGGCAGCCACATGGCCGGATCGGGCGTGTTGTTGATGACCAGCACACATTCGAAATTCGGATAATCAATACGCGCGATGGCATCGAGCGTCTGCTTGAGCATCTCCGGCGGCTCGTTGTGCGCCGGGATGTGAATCGAAACTTTCGGCGCGGATGCTTCCGGCACCAAAGGCGGTGACTCGATCAAGCGCCGTGGCTTGCGTCCAAAGGCGATCTGGGCAATTTCCTCGACGCGAGACAGCGCGATGATGATCAACGGCACCAATAGGAACGTGCCCAAGCCAAGCGCGAAAGCGGCGCCCGGCACGAAATAGTGCCCGTTCCAATATGCAAAGACGGCAGCCACCCAGGCGCCGACCACATTGGCTGCCGCCGCGAGAGTGGTGGTCTGCCAAAGCGTGACGGTGCTCGCCGCCAGGATCGGCATCGATAGAAGAACGCTCACAAGCAACGCGATGCCTGCAAGCCGCCAATGATCGGGATTGGTGATGATGCCGGTCCAGCTGAACTTGGCCTGTCGCGAAGCGTCGAGCATGCCCCAATAGGGACCGACGCCGCCTTCGAAATATTTCCACGGCTGGTCGATGGCTTCGACGATATTGTAGTCGATACCGAACGCTTCTGCGCGGGAAACGAAATCGCGCAAGACGGTTGCCTGCTCGATGCGGCCGGGTGTGGCGTTCCTGAGATTGTAACCCGCGCTCGGCCAGCCGAATTCGGCGATCACTATGCGTTTGCCGGGATAAAGGCGGCGCAACGTTTCATAGCCACCGATTGCAGCGTCGACGGCGCTCTTTTCGGAGAGTCCTTCCCAATAGGGAAGAATGTGGACCGCGATATAGTCGACCGCCGAAACAAGTTCGGGGTGATCGCGCCACACGCTCCAGATTTCACCGGTTGTGACCGGCACGGAAGCGGAGCGTTTGACTCTTTGTATGTACTGGATGAGTTCGCCGATCTTAACGTCATCGCGGTAGATTGTTTCGTTGCCGACGACGATACTGGATACGTTGCCGTTGCGCCGCGCGAGATCGATGACCGACCGGACTTCGCGCTCGTTGCGGTTCTGATCCTTGTCGATCCAGGCGCCGAGCGAAACGCGCATGCCGAATTCATTGGCAATAGCCGGCACCAGTTCCACGCCGCCGGTCGCCGAATAAGTGCGGATCGCACGGGTGAGCGGCGACAGCAGCTTGAGATCGGCTCGAATATGCTCCGCGCTGGAAGCAGAATTCAGGTCGGGATGGTTGTTGCCCTCAAACGGCGCGTAGGAAACGCTCGCGAGTTGGCCTTGATAATTGGGGGCACTAATGTGGTCGCGTGTTAAAGCCCACAAACCAGCATGCACGCACGCCACGAGGGCGACAACGGCAGCAACGGAGCGCATCGGACTCACTACCAAGTGGGGCAGAGTGGCAGACCCTCGAACCTGTCCCCTAGGCTCAACCTTGCTTGGTCTGCTGCGATGCAGCGTAGCTCGGTATCAGGTGTCTGATCAAGTAATCCCTGCACATGGCAATTCCTTGTCACGCACATGGCGTCCGCAAGTTATTTCGCTGAACGTTAGACAACGGCGCTACTTGGGCGTGGTTCCGTCCGAAGTAGCGGCCGGCGCCTCGGCGACCGGGGGGGTCGGTGCCAGGCTGGGATTGACCCAGCAGCCGTGAACGCGGCCATTTAGCGTTTCCTGGGCCTTGGGATCGATGTTTCCCTGCCGGACGAGGCAGCGGAAAGTGGCCTGAACATGAGCACTTGGGCAACCAAACCGGTCGTAGAGATCGAGGTGGCGGAAGGCGGTATCGAGATCGTCCCGCCAAAGCAGGCTGACGACGCGCCGGCCCAGCCAGACACATTCCGGGTTGCCGGCCGGTCCGGTGAGAGCCCGGGTGGCTTCGGCGATCTCGTCGATTTTCTTCTGGCCTTCCTTGACGACGTCCGTGGCCGATTTCTGCGGTTCGGGTGGCTTGCCGTTGTTGTTCTGAGCGAACGCCAGAGGGCTCGTCAAACTGAAGGCGGCCATGCAAAACACAGCCAAAAGGTTACGCAACTTACGTGGTAACGGCATTTTCCCGCCGGTGTTGATGAAGTTCTACCCGCCCGATGTCCGATCTCATGCGACCGGATTGGGACGCTAATACGGCGTCCGTTACGAAACAAAATTGGCCTTATCGGACCGGCTTTGTCCAGCGCTACGCGCCGTCTTGCTTAAAGGCGCAGGGCTTTTGGCGATAGCGGAAGTCTTGGCAGCGGTGGGTTCGCCCTATAAGCCGATCCGGTGGGGGAACCGATGCGCCTTGGTCTAGCCTGCCTCGCGGTATCGGTGACGGTCATGGCCGGCATATGGACGTGGCTCGGCCAGCCGGTTGTTATGCCGCGAGCCCCGCTGAAGGCCGGCGAGAAGCTGTATTGCCTGTCCTATGCGCCGTTCCGGGGAACCCAGACCCCTTTCGATCCGGCTACCTTCATTCCGGCGGCCCAGATCGAGGAGGATTTGAGCCTGCTCGCCCGGATCACCGATTGCGTGCGGGTTTATTCGGCCGACCAGGGGCTGGAACAGGTCGCCGGCATTGCGGCCAAGTTCGGACTGAAGGTTTTGCAGGGTTTTTGGATCTCGAATGACCCGGCCAAGAACCGGGTGCAGCTCGAAACCACGGTTGCGCTGGCCAACCGCTATCCGGGCACGATCCGGGCGGTGATTGTCGGCAACGAGGTGTTGCTGCGCGGGGACCTGTCGGCCACCGAGCTCGCCAATACGATCCGGGCGGTCAAGGCGCGGGTGCGGGTGCCTGTGACCTATGCCGATGTGTGGGAGTTCTGGCTGCGCAACCGGGACGTTGCCGCGGCCGTCGATTACATCACCATCCATATCCTGCCTTATTGGGAGGACTTCCCGATCCCGGCAAACCAAGCTGCGGCCCACGTGGACGCGATCCGGCGCCAGTTGGTTGACGCCTTTGCCGGCAAAGAGGTCGTCATCGGGGAGGTCGGCTGGCCGAGCTATGGCCGCATGCGCGAAGGCGCTCTGCCGTCGCCGGCCAATCAGGCGCAGGTCATTCAGGACGTCCTCGCGCTGGCCAATCGCGACAAAGCCCACGTCAACGTGATCGAAGCTTTCGACCAGCCCTGGAAACGGGGCCTCGAAGGCACGGTTGGGGGGCATTGGGGGCTGATCGACGACGCCCGCCGTACGAAATTCGAATGGGGCGAGGCGGTTTCCAATCACCCGCTGTGGCGGTGGCAAGCCGCTGGCGGGATCGGATTTGCCGTGATCGTTTTTGGCGCCGCGCTGTATACATGCCGCGGCCGGGAGGCGCCGCTAACGTTGTGGCTGGCGGTGAGCGCCAATGCATTGGCCGGCGGCGGGCTGATCGGCTGGACCATTGCAA
The DNA here is from genome assembly GCA_043734185.1 of Pseudolabrys sp. Classification (GTDB taxonomy): domain Bacteria; phylum Pseudomonadota; class Alphaproteobacteria; order Rhizobiales; family Xanthobacteraceae; genus Pseudolabrys. The sequence continues at coordinate 6,109 of JAYTFS010000289.1, forward strand.
ATGTTCCCATCGAAAGCCTCGGCTTCGGCGGTTGGGTGAGATCGCTGGCTTTCACGGCGGTAGCCTTGATTGCTGCGCCTGCAGTGAGTGTTGCGACCATGCGCGGCATTCCTTTGCCGCCACTCGCTGCCTTGCTTGGTCCGGTAAGTGGACGTGTCAAAGATCCAGTGGCGCGGCTGATCGGCGCCGTGCTGATCGCTGCGATGTTGCTGGCTGTCATGAGTGCGCTCGGGCTGGTGTTCGACCCGCGCTATCATAATTTTCCCTTCGCTCCGCTGACCGCGATCGCGGTGCCGCTGTTGACCCACAGCATGATTGTGCCACGGCGACAAAGCGTGCGTGGCGCGGCTGAATTCGCCGGCGCTACGGTGCTGGCGTTGTCGGCGCCTTACATCGCGATCAATGAAGGCTTGGCGAACTGGCAATCGTTGTGGGTATGCGCGGCGCTTGTCGCGCTCGCGATCAGTCTGGCTCGGGCGCGCGGCGCGCGAGGCTAAGCACCAGCAATCCGATCGCCAGCGCCGACAGCGTCGTGTTGTAAAGAACGGCGCCAAGACAGGCGATCGATAGCGCGACAGCAAACAGCACCAGCGAGGGCCGCAGTAAATTCAGCGCCGCGACCAGAAGGGCCGCCGCGCCGAACACATAGTATTGGTGAAGGATGGTGACGACGCGGCGCGAGAAACACAGCCACGTATCCGGGCCGGCGGCGCAGGCGAGGCCGACCTGCGATATTTCGAGCGCGGTGTAGCGAATATAGAGCGCATAGCCGAGCGAGCAGAAGCCAACGATCAGCAGGATATTTGTCGCGCGTGGACTCGGCAAAAACAGTTTTGAGGATAATTTCATAAAGGGTTAGCGCTGCGCCAATTGCTCGCCATCGAATTTGGCCGTTCGGCAAGTGATGCGGGCGGCGGCAAAGCGGGCACACAATTGCATGCCGGCAGCGGGGTTGGCGACGGGCCCGACCAGCAACCTGTATCCCTTGCTGCCTGGCTGAGTATCGTGAGCGGCAAGCGGACGTAGACCGGTCAGTAGCGGGCCGAAATTTGCTTTCACGGCCGTCCAGCGGGCGTTCAGGATGTCCATGCTGGATGCCCCGCCGAGATCGATGCCGAATTCGGATTTGGCGGGCCTCTCAGCGCTTCCGTCGCTGGTTGACGTCGCGGCGGTTCGGACCGGAGGCAGCGGAACCTGCTCGGTAGCGGGCGCCGGGGCTGAAATGGCCGGCATCGCCAAGGGCGATAGCGGTGGAGCCGCGAGCGCCGCCTGGCGTTTGATCGAGCCGGTCATGTCATCGAGATTGCGTTCTATGCCCGCGAGCCGCGTCGTAAGACGGTCGCGGTCGGCGGCGAGAATACTCACTTGCCCTTCGAGCCGCTTGGTCTCGGCCTCTTTTTCGAGCGCACGCCGCTTCAAATCCGCCATCTCGACGGCAAGTGGCGGTGAGTTGCCGGGTGAGAACGCCAACGCCAATCGTTCACTGCCACCTTCAGTCTGTGTGGTGATGGCGAGCGCTGCCAGCGCAACGGCTGCGCCACAGCCCCACGCGCTCAAGCGCCACAGCGCACGCATATCGCGGCGGCGCTTGCGGCCTTCGGTCAAATCCAGAATAGGCGGTGCGATCTCGATCGCCATTTTTATCCTCTGGATCGCGTCAGATGCGGCGAATCATTGAAAACATTAGCAGAATCCGGCAATGCTCGCTTCCATTGCCGCCGTCTAACGGCCTATAAAGCTCACTCTTTGTGCCCTTTGATCGGCTCGGCTATGTGTGGCCTAAATTCTGGCAACACTGAGTCCAAAACGGATGTCTCGACGAACATGCCTTACGATTGTGCTCGCGGCCGGCGAAGGCACCCGCATGCGCACAAGCGTTCCCAAAGCGCTGCATACGGTCGGTGGGCGCATGCTGCTCGAACACGTGATTACATCGGCCACCCAGGCCGGCGGGGCTGAAATCGCCCTTGTCGTCGGACCCGATCACAGCGCATTGAGCGCCGTAGCGCAACGCATCGCGCCGGGAGCGCAGATTTTCACGCAGCGCGAACGGCGCGGCACAGCCCATGCGGTGCTGGCGGCCAAGAATGCGATTGCCCGCAAACCAGACGATATTCTGGTGATGTTTGCCGACACGCCTTTGGTGCGCGCTGAAACGCTTGCAAAATTACGCGCCGCCCTGACAGATGGCGCCGACGTGGCCGTGCTTGGATTCAGACCGGCCGATCCGTCAGGCTACGGACGTTTGGTCATGCGGGACGGCGAACTCATGGCCATTCGCGAAGAACGAGACGCTACGCCCCAGGAGCGCAGTATCGATTTTTGCAATGGCGGACTGATGGCGCTGGCTGGCAAGCAGGCGCTCGGCATTCTTGAGCGTATCGGCAACAAGAACGCCAAGGGCGAATTCTATCTCACCGATGCGGTTGCCATTGCCCGCGAAATGGGATTGAAGGCAATCGCGATCGAAACCTCGGAGGACGACGTGCGCGGCATCAATACCAAGGCGCAACTCGCGGAAGCAGAAGAGGTGTTGCAGACAAGGCTGCGCGCCTCCGCGATGGAGGCGGGCGTGACGATGGTCGCACCGCAAACCGTGTTTTTCTCAGCCGATACAAAGTTGGGCCGTGACGTCACCATCGAGCCGAACGTGGTGTTCGGACCTGGCGTGACGGTCGAGGATGGTGCTCTGATCCGTTCGTTTTCACATTTGGAAGGAGCCCACGTGGGCAAAGGCGCGCGCGTAGGGCCGTACGCTCGACTCCGGCCGGGCGCCAAACTTGGCGCGGACGTTCATATCGGTAATTTCGTCGAGGTGAAACAGGCCACCATCGAGGCCGGCGCCAAGGCCAATCACTTGAGCTATATCGGCGACGCGCGGGTGGGCAAGGGCGCCAATATCGGCGCAGGCACAATCACCTGCAACTATGATGGTATCGCCAAGCATCACACCGACATCGGAGCAGGCGCTTTTATCGGCTCGAATTCGTCGCTGGTCGCGCCGGTCAAGATTGGCGATGGCGCTTATGTCGGTTCGGGTTCCGTGGTGACCAAGGATGTGCCATCCGATGCCCTGGTGGTTGCGCGCAGCAAGCCGACAATTAAAGAGGGCTGGGCTAGGCGCTTGCGGCAAGTGAAGGGGTTGGGCAAAACCCTGACGACCAAGAAATTGGCCAAGAAGAAGCCGAAAAAATGAGTTTGAACCCGGCAAACGTTGTCACAAGACGAAATGCGTTTTGATTTCCATTGGTTTGCCGGCGCCGGTTAAAGCAAACGCATAAAGATAGGGGCCGTCCACTCGGATGTGCGGGATCGTTGGAATTCTGGGGCTGACTCCGGTCGCGGGTCATTTGGTCGATGCGCTCAAGCGCCTCGAATACCGCGGCTATGACTCTGCCGGTATCGCCACGCTGGATCATGGCGTGCTGGCGCGCCGCCGCGCCGAAGGCAAGCTGCGCGCCCTCGAGACGCGGCTCGAAAAAGAACCGCTCGGCGGCAATATCGGCATTGGCCATACGCGCTGGGCAACCCATGGCCGGCCGACCGAGAACAATGCCCACCCACACGCAACCGCACAGGTCGCGGTCGTGCATAACGGCATCATCGAGAATTTTCGCGAATTGCGCGAGAATCTGATCAAGGGCGGCGCCAAATTTGGTAGCGAGACCGACACCGAGGTCGTCGCGCATCTGGTCACCGACGAAATGAAAAAAGGAAAGTCGCCCGTCGATGCGGTGGCGGCGGCGCTCAAGCAATTGCGTGGCGCATTCGCGCTCGCCTTCCTGTTTGCCGGTCAGGACAATCTCATGATCGGCGCGCGCAAAGGCTCTCCGCTCGCGATCGGTTATGGCAAAGGTGAAATGTTTCTCGGCTCGGATGCCATCGCGTTGGCGCCGTTCACCGACATGATCAGCTATCTCGAAGACGGTGACTGGGCTGTGCTCACACGCAAGGGCGTCGAGATTCACAGCGAGCAAGGCAAGCGCGTTGAGCGCGCCATCATCAAGTCCACCGCCACGGCGCAAATGGTGGATAAGGGCAACCACAAGCACTTCATGGGCAAGGAAATCCATGAGCAGCCCGAAGTGGTCGGCCACACGCTCGCGCATTACATCGACATGGTCACCGAGAAGGTGGCGCTGCCGGAAAAGCTCTCGTTCGACTGGAAGAAGATCAAACGGCTGTCGATTTCTGCGTGCGGCACGGCTTATTACGCGGGCCTCGTGGCAAAGTACTGGTTCGAGCGTTTCGCCAAAATGCCGGTTGAAATCGATATAGCGTCGGAATTCCGCTACCGCGGCGCGCCGCTTGAACCGGGTGACCTGGCCATTTTCATTTCGCAGTCCGGCGAGACCGCCGACACGCTGGCGACGTTGCGTTATGCGCGCGAACACAAACAGCACATCCTTTCGGTCGTGAATGTCACCACTTCAAGCATCGCGCGCGAAAGCGACGTCATCATGCCGACATTGGCCGGCCCGGAAATCGGCGTTGCCTCGACCAAGGCCTTTACCTGCCAGCTTGCAGTGCTGGCTTGCCTGGCTCTGGCGGCGGGCCGCGCGCGCGGAGAATTGTCGGATGTCGATGAACAGAATTTGGTGCGCGCGCTAATCCAGACGCCGCGTCACATGGCGGAGGCGCTGGCGCTTGAACCGCAGATCGAGAAGCTCGCGCAAGATCTCGCCAAGGTGCACGATGTCCTCTATCTCGGCCGCGGCACCAGTTTTCCGATTGCGCTGGAAGGCGCGCTGAAGCTGAAAGAGATTTCCTACATTCATGCCGAGGGTTATGCGGCGGGCGAACTCAAGCATGGACCAATCGCGCTCATCGACGAGACCATGCCGGTCATCGTGATTGCGCCATTCGACCGGGTGTTCGAAAAGACGGTGTCGAACATGCAGGAAGTGGCGGCGCGCGGCGGCAAGATCATCCTGGTCACCGATCCGCAGGGCGCCAAGGAAGCCACCATCGATTCGCTGGAGACGATCATCTTGCCGGAGATGGCTTCGACAGTAACGCCTCTGGTTTATGCCGTTGCCGTGCAATTGATCGCCTACCATACCGCTGCCGCCATCGGCACCGATGTTGATCAGCCGCGGAACCTCGCGAAATCGGTTACGGTAGAATAGGATCATTCATGGCCAATACCGAACAGTTCAGCCCTGTAGAGGCGCCATCGCACACCAGCGCCATGGGCCGCATCCGCAATTATTTCCTTACCGGGCTGGTGGTGGCCGGCCCGGTACTGGTGACGCTCTATCTGACCTGGTCGTTCATCAACTGGGTCGACAATATAGTGCGGCCGTTCATCCCGCCGATATACCGGCCGGAAACGTACCTGCCTTGGCCGATACCGGGAACGGGGCTGGTGATCGCATTTGTGGTGCTGACGTTCCTCGGCTTCCTGACCGCAAATTTTATCGGCGCCAAACTGCTGGATTTCGGCGAACGCCTGCTCAACCGCATGCCGATCGTGCGATCGGTCTACAAAACGATGAAGCAGGTTTTCGAAACGCTGTTCTCCAAGACCGGGTCGGGCTTCCGGCAAGTTGCCCTGGTGGAATTTCCGGCGCCCGGCATGTGGTCGCTGATTCTTCTCTCGCAGCCGCCGATCGCCGATATAGCGGAGAAGCTGCCGAAGGGCGAGCACGTCTCGGCCTTTCTGCCGTGCTCGCCGAACCCGACCACCGGGTTTTTCTTTTATGTGAAGCGCAAAGATCTTGTCATGCTCGAGGTTTCGGTCGAGAACGCGATGGCGATGCTGTTCTCGATCGGCATGGCGCAGCCCGGCACTGATCCGCAGAAGCAACTCGCGTCGCTTGCTGCGACTGCAAAAGCGGCGCAGGCCGCGCGGGATACCGCCGCCGTCAAATAGGCGAGAGCCATTGTGGATACGGAAATAAAGCTTTCGGCAAACCCGCGCGTGCTGGTCGTCACGACGCGACGGCTCGGCGACGTGCTGTTGTCCACGCCGCTGGCGCGCGCCTTGAAGCGTGGAATTCCCGGCGTGCGCGTCGATATGCTGGTGTTCCGCGGCACCGAAGGAATTCTGGCCGGCAATCCGGATATCGACCGGGTCATCGCCATTCCGGCACGAACCGTCGCTATCGAAACGGCAAAATTATTTTTTCGGCTTTGGCGACGTTACGATATCGGAATATCGACGCAAGCTGGCGACCGCCCGACTTTTCTGGCTGCGATTGCTGGAAGGTTTCGCGTCGGACTGGTGCCGAAAGAAGGATCGTCGTGGAAGTCGCTGTTGCTTGACCGCAGCGTCGCGTCCGACGTGGAAGCGCATCGCGTTATCGATCTGTTCGGCTTGAGCTCCGCGCTTGGCATCGACGAACGGCCGGACATTGTTGTTCCTAAAAGGACACAACCACTGGCGCCGCGCGGTGCTTACGCAGTGCTGCATGCCAATCCGAAGTATCGCATTCGGCGCTGGACCGATGAAGGCTGGCGCGCGTTGGCGCAGGCTTTGAGCAAGCGCGGATTAAACGTCGTCGTGACAGGTGGCCCGGCGCAAGCCGAAAAGGAATATCTCGATCAAGTCTGGGACCCGGTCAGCCCTTCGGTCGAGCGCGTGGATGGAAAATTCGATTGGGGCGAACTGGCGCAGCTCCTGGCGGGTGCCGCCGTCTATGTCGGGCCCGATACGTCGATGACGCATCTTGCGGCGGCGGCTGGATGTCCGACGGTGGCCATCTATGGGCCCGCCAGCCCACACGTGATGGGGCCATGGCCGGTCGGCGGCTTGAGCGAACCGTGGGCGCGCGCCGGCATGATACAAAACCGGAGCAACGTGTGGGTCGTGCAAAATCCATTGCCTTGCATGCCGTGCGATCTGCTGGGCTGTGAGCGCCATATTGAAAGCTACAGCGCATGCCTGGACGAACTTGCCGTGTCGCAAGTTCTTGCGGCGGTGGATCGCGCGCTTGAATTCAAAAAGGCCGCTTAGCCCGCCCGGATCAGCTTGATCGCCTCGTCCTTGCCGAACAGATAAAGCAGATGACGCAATGCTTGGCCGCGTGGCGTCTCCAAGCCCGGATCGCGGTTGAGAACCAGCGAGGCATCGTCACGCGCGGCACCGAGATATTTGCCGTGGGTCTCGATGCGCGCGACCTGGAACCCAGGCAAGCCACTTTGGCGCGTGCCGAGCAGGTCGCCTTCACCGCGCAGTCTCAGGTCTTCCTCGGCAATGCGGAAGCCGTCCTCGGTCTCACGCAGAATGGCGAGCCGCGCCTTGGCGGTTTCGCCGAGTGGCGCCTTGTAGATCAGCAAACAAGTGGAGTGACCGGTGCCGCGTCCGACACGCCCGCGCAATTGATGCAACTGGGCAAGACCAAAACGCTCGGCGTGCTCGATCACCATGATCGTGGCTTCGGGCACGTCGACGCCGACTTCGATTACCGTGGTGGCGACCAGAAGCTGGGTTTTTCCGGAAGAAAATCCGTCCATGACGGCGTCCTTATCGGCGCCTTTCATACGGCCATGGACGAGATCGACCTTGGCTCCAAACTTCTTTCGTAGTTCCGCGAACCGCGCCTCGGCCGCCGCGAGGTCGATCTTTTCCGACTCTTCAACCAGCGGGCAGACCCAATAGGCGCGTTGGCCCTCGCCAACCGCACGTCCGACCGCGTCCTCGACTTCTTCCAGCCGTGACATCGGAATGGTGCGGGTGTCGATCGGCTGGCGCCCGGCGGGCTTCTCTCGCAATTCCGAAACATCCATGTCGCCAAAGAACGTGAGCACCAGCGTGCGCGGGATCGGCGTGGCGGTGAGCACCAGCACATCGACCGCATCGCCCTTTTGCGTGAGCGCCAACCGTTGATGCACGCCGAAGCGATGCTGTTCGTCGACCACGGCAAGCGCAAGATCGCGAAATGCGACGTCGTCCTGAAAAAGCGCATGGGTGCCGATCAGCAGGTCGATATCGCCGAGTGTTAGCCGGTCGAGAATATCCTGACGTTCGCGACCACGTTCGCGACCGGTCAAAATGGCGACGCGTATTTCCGCGGCTTGAGCCAGCGGCGCAATCGTATTGAGATGCTGGCGGGCGAGGAGCTCGGTTGGTGCCATGAATGCGGCTTGCCGTCCGGCCTCGATCACGGCGGCTGCTGCGACCAGGGCCACCGCGGTTTTGCCGGAACCGACATCGCCCTGCAGCAGCCGCAACATGCGCTGCGGCAATGCGAGATCGTTGATGATGTCGTTGACGGCTTGCTGTTGCGAATGCGTGAGCGAATAGGGCAGTGCCTTCAAGATGCGGGCGCGCAAACGGCCCTCGCTGGCGCTACCGCGGCCGGCTTGCCGGCGCATATGAGAGCGCACCAGAGCAAGAGCAAGCTGACCGGCGAGCAGCTCGTCATAGGCGAGCCGTGTCCAGTCCAGACCTTCCGGCGCGATGTCATGCGGCTCGACCGGCCGGTGCAGGCGGCGCAGCGCATCGGCAAATGTTGGAAATCGCTCGCGCGACAGCCAGGATTCGTCCTGCCATTCGGGCAACTCAGGCAACCGCGCCACCGCGCCATCCATGGCGCGGAGAACAGTCCCAAGCGCTAAGCCTTCGGTGAGGGGATAGACCGGCTCGACCAGAGGCAAATCGGCAAAGCCTTTCTCGTCGACGACGCGATCGGGATGCACCATTTGCAGCATGCCGTCGTAAAACTCTGCTGTGCCGGAGACGTAACGCATCTGGCCTACGGGCAGGAGCTTCTCCAGGTAATCTTTGCGCGCGTGAAAGAAGGTCAACGTAATGTCGCCGGTGTCGTCGCTGGCCAGCACTTTGTAAGGTGCCCGCGAACGGTGCGGCGGCGAGGGCCGGTGCTCTTCGACAGTCACCGCAACGGTGACGACTTGGCCGGCTTGCACGCCACGCAGTTTCGGCCGTGCGCGGCGGTCGATCGCGCCAGACGGCAAATGCAATAACAGGTCGATAACGCGGGGCGCCTCGCGCGCCAGCAGTTTTGCGTAAAACACTTCCAGCTTCGGCCCGACGCCGGGCAGGCTGGTCAGCGAGGCGAACAGGGGACTGAGCACGAGCGGCCGCATGGGCTGGGGATCATCGCAGAAATTGCGGCGCTGCGCCCGATTCTGTGCGGAACATCCCCGTCTTCCTTGACCACGGTCATGACAAACCGGAAGCCGCTCTCTATATAAACCCTGCACCCGGCACGCGCCGGGTTTTTGGCGTTGGAGCAAGGCATTGAGCGGCAATTCGGGCGGACCGGCGATTACCAGCGAGGGCCTGGACCCGCGCCGAAGGCGGCTGCTGTTTCGCTCCTGGCACCGCGGTATCCGCGAAATGGACTTGGTCTATGGACGCTTTGCCGATGCGCACATTGCGGCTCTGAGCGAACCTGATCTCGACGAACTGGAAAAGCTCCTCGAACTGCGCGACCAACAGGTGTTCGACTGGATCTTCGGCGCGCAACCGCTCAACGCTGCCTACGACACGCCTTTGTTCCGCCGCCTGCTGGCGTTCCATGACGACGGAAAGACGATCAAGTAATGGCGACGACGAAATCTCCCGCTGAACAACTGAAACCCGGCAAGGCACTCACGCTGGCCCAGGTCGCGGACGGCGCCGAAGGACTGGTGCTGGCGGATCTGGCGCGGGCGATAGCGGCGCGCAATAGCGCGCCGGCGATTTCGCTCGCCATCATATGCCGCGATGGACAGCGCATGGCTGCACTATCGCGGTCACTGGCATTCTTCGGGCCCGATATTCAAACGATGGAGTTCCCGGCCTGGGATTGTCTACCCTATGACCGCGTGTCTCCCAACGCGTCGGTCGTTGCCCAGCGCATGACCGCGTTGTCACGGCTCGCGCGCGTTAAAGGGCGCGACCGGCCTTCGGTGCTTTTAACAACAGTCAACGCGGCATCACAGCGCGTGCCGGCGCGCGAGTTCGTCGCGACCCATGCGCTGTCGGTGGCACCCGGCAACGTGCTTGGCATGGCGGGCGTGATCGAATGGCTGGAGCTGAACGGCTTCACCCGCGCCTCGACCGTGCGCGAGCCGGGCGAATACGCCGTGCGCGGCGGCATACTCGATCTGTTTCCGCCGGGAATGGATATGCCGGCGCGTTTCGATTTCTTCGGCGACGCGCTGGAGACGATCCGCACGTTCGATCCGCAAACACAACGCAGCGAAACGCAGTTGGGCGCACTCGATCTGGTACCGGTGGCGGAGTTCCAACTCATCACCGAAACAATACGGCGTTTTCGCACCGGCTATGTCGCCGAATTCGGCGCCACCACGCCCGATGACATTTTGTACGAAGCGGTGAGCGAGGGCAGGCGTTATCCTGGAATGGAGCATTGGCTGCCCCTGTTCCACACCAAACTCGAGACTTTGTTTGATTATCTGCCAGACACTCCGCTGGCACTTGAGCATCTGGATGAAGATGCCGCGCATGAGCGTTTCACGCAGATCGCAGACTATTATGACGCCCGGCATGAGGCGCTGAAGCAAGGCGTCTCGCCGCCCTACAAACCTCTACCGCCTGATCGTCTTTATCTTTCCGAGAAAGAATGGAAGGAACGGCTCGATACGGCGGCGCTGGCGAAATTGACGCCATTCGCCGTCCCGGAGGCGCGCGAAGTGATCGATGTCGGCGCGCGTGCCGGGCACGATTTCACCGCCGAGCGCGCGGCACCTGGCGCCAACGTGTTCGAGGCGCTCACCAAGCACGTCATGGGTCTGCAAGCCTCAGGCAAGCGCGTGACTATCGCGTTGTGGAGCGAAGGCGCGCGCGAGCGCATGAGCCACGTTCTTGCAGATCACAAACTGCAGAACCTTAATTCCGTCGGTTCCTGGGCGCAGGCGCTCGCCCTTCCGAAGCATACGGTCGCGCTGGCGGTGCTCGGCATTGAGTCCGGCTTTGAGACCGACGATGTTGCGGTCGTCAGCGAGCAGGACATTCTCGGCGATCGTCTGGTTCGCCCGCGCCGGGCCATGCGGCGCGCCGATAATTTTATCGCGGAAGCAACCAGCCTCGCGTCTGGCGACCTGGTTGTGCATGTCGATCATGGCATCGGACGCTTCATTGGTCTGCAGGCGATCGAGGCGGCCGGCGCGCCGCACGATTGCCTGGAAATTCATTACGCCGAGGGTGCCAAGCTGTTTTTGCCGGTCGAAAACGTCGACCTCCTGTCGCGCTACGGCGCCGAGCAGAGCAACGTTGAGCTTGATCGTTTGGGTGGCGGCAATTGGCAGGCGCGCAAGGCGCGCATGAAGAGCCGCATCCGCGAGATCGCGGGCGAGTTGATCAAAATCGCGGCCGAACGGCAGTTACGGGATGCGCCGCGGCTTAGCGTCGGGCCGGGCGCTTACGACGAATTCTGCGCCGGGTTCCCGTATGAGGAAACCGACGACCAGCTTGCCGCTATCGACGCCACCATCAAGGACCTCGGCTCGGGACGCCCGATGGACCGGCTGATCTGCGGCGATGTAGGCTTTGGAAAGACGGAAGTCGCGTTGCGCGCAGCCTTCACCACGGCCATCAATGGCAAACAGGTGGCGGTCGTGGTGCCGACCACGCTTCTGGCACGCCAGCACACCAAGACTTTCACCGAACGCTTCCGTGGTTTTCCGGTCAACATCGCGCAGGCCTCGCGGCTGGTGCCGACGGCGCAGCTCAATGTGGTGAAGTCCGATCTGGCCGAGGGCCGCGCCGATATTGTCATCGGCACCCATGCGCTGCTCGGCAAGGGCATTTCGTTCAAGGACCTCGGCCTGGTGGTGATTGACGAGGAGCAGCATTTCGGCGTCGCGCACAAAGAGAAGCTCAAAACGCTGCGCGCCGAGGTGCATGTGTTGACGCTGACCGCAACGCCAATTCCGCGGACCTTACAGCTTGCACTTACCGGCGTGCGCGATCTGTCGATCATTGCGTCGCCGCCGGTCGACCGGCTGGCGGTGCGAACCTTCGTGTCGCCGTTTGATCCACTGGTTGTGCGCGAGGCGCTGCTGCGTGAGAAGTATCGTGGCGGACAGGCGTTTTACGTTTGCCCGCGCGTCGAGGACCTAGCCGGCGCCAAGGATTTTCTCGACAAGAACGTGCCTGAAGTCCGTGTTTGCGTCGCGCATGGGCAGATGCCGCCGACCGTGCTCGACGATATCATGTCGGCCTTCTACGACAGTAAATACGACGTGCTGCTGTCGACGACGATCATCGAGTCCGGCCTCGATATTCCAAGCGCCAATACACTGATCGTGCACCGGGCCGACATGTTCGGGTTGTCGCAGCTCTATCAATTGCGCGGCCGGGTGGGGCGCTCGAAGTTGCGCGCCTACGCCTTATTCACGCTGCCGGCGCAAAAGCCGATTACTGCACAGGCCGAACGACGGCTTAAAGTCTTGCAATCGCTCGACACCTTGGGCGCCGGCTTCCAGATCGCCTCACATGATCTGGACATTCGCGGCGCTGGCAATTTGCTCGGCGACGAGCAGTCGGGCCATATCAAGGAAGTGGGCTTCGAGCTTTACCAGCAGATGCTGGAAGAGGCCGTCATGAGCTTGAAAGCTGGGATCACAACGCAGGTCGCCGACCGTTGGTCGCCGCAGATCACCATCGGCACGCCGGTGCTTATTCCGGAAGATTATGTCGCCGACCTGTCCGTGCGTCTCGCGCTCTACAGGCGACTGGCCGAGATCGAGGACGAACGCGAGATCGACAGTTTCGCAGCGGAAATGGTGGATCGCTTTGGGCCGTTACCGGGCGAAGTCGATCATCTGCTGCAAATCGTCGCGATCAAGGCGATGTGCCGGCGTGCCAATGTCGAGAAGCTGGAAGCCGGGCCAAAAGGTGTGGTGCTGTCGTTCCGCGACAATAATTTCGGCAATCCCGATGGACTATTTGCCTTCATCCGCGAACAGGGCTCCGGTGTGCGCATGCGCGCCGATCCGAAAGATGCCAAAAACCAGCAGTTGGTGTTTTTCGACGATTGGGAGCGCCCGGAAGACCGCCTGAAGGGAACAGCGGCAATTTTGCGCGAGCTGGCTTCAATCGCAGGACAGGCCAAGGCCGCTTAGTCTTGGCGCATGATCTTAGCCGAAAACCGGTACGCACTTTTCGGGATCATGTGCGCTAATGCGGCATCCGGATCACGGGCTTGATGGTCTTGCCTTTGCTCGATTCATCCGCCGCGCGATTGATGTCGGCGAGATTGTAGAACGTGATGATGCGCTCGACCGGGAAGCGGCCGGCTACGATGTAATCGACCAGATGCGGGATGAACTCTTGCGGCACGCTGTCGCCCTGGATAACGCCGCGTACGGTGCGGCCGTTCTGCAGGAATGGCGTCTCGAATGTGACTTCGGTGCCGGCGCGCGCGCTGCCAAGCAGCACGCAGGTTCCAGCCGGCATCAAAGCATCGACCGCTTCGCGGAACACCGGCGCCAGTGCCGAGGTCTCCAGTGAGAAGCGCACACCGAGCCCGGTAATCTTCCGGATTTCGGCCACTACATCAGCGCGGCCACTATGATTGATCGTGTGGGTGGCGCCGACGTCCCGCGCCAGCGCCAGACGATGCTCATGCACGTCAACGGCGATGATCGGATCGCAACCGGCGATCCGCGCCGCCATCAGGCCTGATAATCCAACCGCGCCGACCCCAAACACCGCCAAACTGTCGCCGGGCGCAGGGCGCATCACATTGAGCACGGCACCGGCGCCGGTTTGTCCGCCGCAGGCCAGTGCGCTCAGAATTTCGAGCGGGGCATCATTACGCACCTTCACTGCGTAGCGTTCGTTGGCGATCGTAAAATTGCCAAACGACGACTGCTGGAAAAAGGCGCTGTAGACCGGCTTCCCGTCTTTCGAATGCAACGTCGATCCGTCGGCGCGGGTGCCGTTCATTTTTAGATTGAAAGCTTCCACGCAATAGCTCTGCCGGTGTGTCTTGCAGTTGGGGCACTCGCCACACCACGGATAGGACATCACAACGTGGTCACCCGGCCGGAAATTGGCAACGCCGGAGCCAATGGCGCGCACAATGCCCGCGCCCTCGTGGCCAAATACCTTGGGAAACTGCGTGGGGTAATAGGCGTCGCGGCCATGCAGATCGGTTGCGCACATGCCAGAGGAAACGACTTCGACGAGAAGTTCATCGGCGCGCGGATCGCACAAATCGAGAGTCTCGATCAGAAAGGGACCCGAACGCTCGCGAACAACGGCGGCCGTAATCTTCATGCTAATGCTTTCCGGAATTACTCGGCGGCGTCTTGTTTGCCGTTCGCCAGGCGTTCGATAGCTTCGGCAAGATATTCCGGCGCCTGCGCGCCCGAAACCGCGAACTTGCCGCCAAAGATGAAACACGGCACGCCCTCGATGCCGGCCTCCTTGGCGGACTGCGCTTCCTGCTCGATGTGCGCGACGTCCTTGTCGGTTGCCAGCTCCATGCGCACCGTTGTTACATCGAGACCGATATCGGCGGCAGCTTTCACCAGCGTCTCGCGGTCGGTGAGATCGGCGCCCTGGGTGAAGTAAAGATCCATCAGCTTTTGTTTCATCTCGGTGGCTTTGCCAATGCCGTCAGCCCAATGGATGAGCCGGTGGCAGTCCAGCGTATTCGGCTGCCGCTTCATTTTGTCCGAGGCATAGACCAGACCCTCCGCCGCGGCCGCGGCGCCAACGCGCTGTGCAATGCCCTTGTAGCGTTCGGGCGAACCGAATTTGGTGGTCAGATATTCTTCGCGCGCGATGCCCTCGCGCGGTATCCAGTCATTGAGGAAATAGGGGCGCCAGTGCACCTCCACCGTGATGTCGGGCTTGAGCTTGAGAGCCGCTTCGAGGCGATGCTTGCCGATGAAGCACCACGGGCAGACCACGTCGGAAACGACATCGATGCGAACGGGTTGTTTGGCAGGCATGAGGCTGGCTCCTGATGGAGCTAACCTAATCGTCCGGCTATTCCGCCGCAACCATCCTGCTGCCCACCACGCGCTGGACCAGGCTTTCGGCGGTGTCGCCGTTTTTCAGCGTCGCCAACGTGACATTGGCGGTGATCTGCTCGTGCCCACGATGGGCGGTCAGCATCGCATGATGCTTGAGCGCGGCGGCAATACGCCGCGCCACCACATGTGCGCCGCGCAGATCGGTCTGGGTAAAAGCGATCAGGATTGAGCCGTCGTCGGCGCGGCAGGCAAAATCAATATTGCGAATAAGACGAGTCGCTAGTCTAACGCCGTCCAGGCCGGCTCGCAGATCCTGCGCCCCATCGAACGAATAGCGCGCAAGCGACAGCGCCTGGCTGCGGTCGACGGCGTCCGCAATAGCCTTGGTGAGATCGCGCCAGAACGAGTCGCGCGTCAGCAAGCCGGTTTCGGGATCGAACATGCCGTCGGTTTCGAGCGACTTCAACATGCGCTTGAGACGTGCCTCGAAGGCACGCATGCGCACCAGCGGCACCATGCGCGCGACAATCCGGGCCGGATTGCCGTCAACGTGATCGATATTGCAAAGCGTCTCTGAGAAATCGGGCGGCGCTTCGCCAATCACCGCGATCGGAAGATCGCGGAAGCGGGGTTCCTGCGCCACCATGGTCATAAAGGCTTCGACCATGCGCGGCGAAAATCCGTCGCCGACCACGATGCCGTCGATGTCACATGCACTTAGTTGCTTGGCGGCGGTTTCGACGCTGAGCGCACCAATCATCTTGACACGCTCGCCCATTGCCACGCTAAGCGCCGGGTACAGGGGGCCACGGCCCGCGATCAGCACCGTCGCGTCTTCCAGTGCGTCGCCAACCGGAAGTAGCGGCATCTGGCCGCCATGCGAGGCAAATAATTCGATGCGGCGAAGGACCATTGCGTGAAGGGCGCGCACGCGCATGGCCGATTGCAGCCGCGCAATCATTCGCGCGACCGGCAGAGATGCATCGGCAGTCAATGCGATCGGAACGGCAGCGTCGAGGTCACCATCGGAGAAAGCAATGGTCGGCACGATCGGGCCGCTGACCGTGGCGATTTGCAGGCAGAGCATGCGCGACGAAGCTTCGCTGCGAGCGGGGCCTGGTTCGGCGATCACCACGGCGGCCGGCTTGACGGAAACAAAGGCGGTCGGCGCATCCGCCCACTTGGCCTCAACGACGGGAAAGGCGCCTGCGGCGCTGAGCGCTTGCACCAGGTCGGTCGCCGGATTTTCGGCAACCACGATCATTGGACCTTGAAGCGACATGAGGGCGCACGCACCGTTACAAAAGATGCGTCACCCTAGCCACGCCCTGTTAATACCTCGTCAACGACACCTAGCGATTACGCGGCATTGCGGGGCTGAAATGCCCCGCTAATCAGCGGATTGACACCGCTGGCCTGCAATTGCGCGGCGGTTGCCGCGGGGTCTGGACCGCTGCCGGCCAGGCGCAAATTGAGAAAGGCGTCGGGCAGGGCGACGATGGTGGCGTCCAGATCGGCTTCCGCGACCAGCCAATCGATCGCGTTTTGGCGAAAGCGATAGCCGCCGATGGCCGTGACACCGGCGGGTGGGCTGTCGATGACGAGCATCTGGGTGTCGCGCTCGAGCCGGCATGTGAATCCGGTATCGACGAAGCCCAAAGCATCCACCGCAAGATGCGGCTCGGGTCCGTGCTCGGTGCCTGGCGGAAATGCGTGCGTCGGCACCATTGGACCGCGCAAAGCGAGCGTCCCGGCGGCGGTGCGCAGCACGTCCACCACATTGACCGCGCCCGTCGCGCTACGTGGCGCGCCTATGGCGCCATAGGAGATTGGAAGGGGCAGTCCGTCGGTGCCACGCAAGCCCGCAATCAGCCCGGTCTCGCCGAAGCTCGCAACATCCACCAGACTTGCTTCGCCAGGCCAGGGCTGGCTACTTGCGAGGCGCTCGGGTGAACGCCACAATGCAACAACCGTATTGCTTGCGCCGCCAACATGGCCGGCTTCAACGAGTGGCGCGAGCGCCGAACCCGGAAGCACGATGATCCCGCCATCTTGCATGCGGCACTGCTGGGCGAATGTCTCTGGGTCAAATGCGTGATGCAAATTCAGCGTCCCGCCGCCGAGCAGCCACGGCACAACAGACAGCGCGACGCCGGCAAATGATCCGAGCGGGATGGTTGAGAGAACGCTGGCGTCCTGCGCCGCGCCGCCTTCAAGATAAGGCGCCAAGCCACCTGCGATCAGCTCGTTGTGATTGCGCGCCATGGCACGCAACCCATCAGTGCCGACATCGATGGTCACAAGCGCGGCATGGCATGCGGCAGTGCCGGGCCGCGCCGAAGGCTGGAGAAAATCCGATTGCTCCGGCGCAAAAATATCATCGAGCGGAACGACGCCGTCGGGCAATTCTTGGCCGAAGGCGCAAATGTGGCGGATCGGAAACAATTCGACCGCCGCTCGCATGGCAGTTTCGGCATGCGCATTCGCGCCGATGCGCGACGATGTGACAATGGCTTTGGCGCCAACGATCTTGAGTGCCGCCACTATCTCAGCTTGGCGCCAGAGCAACGGTAGCGGCACGGCAATCATTCCGGCGCGCAATAAGGCCAGCAGCGTAATCACGCTCTCGACCGTGTTGGGAAGCTGCATCGCCACCACGGTGTCGGCCTGCAAGCCCAGCCGGTGCAGTCGAGAGACCAAAGCCGATATGGCTCGGTCGGTATGCGCATAAGTCAGGTTGCGCGGGGCGCCGTCGGTAAAGCTCTCGCGGTTAGGCGGATCGGCCAACGCCAGCATGTCGGGATGGCGTACGCCGGCGCGGCGAAACAGGTCGTCGAGGGTCGTGTGTGCGCCTTCCGCGTTGCGACCAGTGCCGCCCAAGATCATTGAACATCCCCGTGCCACCACGTTTCCGGCAAGTAGCCGAACAGTGAGGTCGTTGAGGGATGCTCGATTCGCTTCCAGCGCGCCACCCATTGCTTGGGCGGGAAATAGAGCGGCACGACATAAAAACCCGACAGCAGCACACGGTCTAGTGCGCGCGTGGCGGCGACGAAATCCTCGCGGCTGGTGGCGCTGAGCATGGCGGCGATCATGGCATCGACAGCAGGCGACTTGACGCCCATGTAATTTCGGCTGCCTTGCTGATCGGCTGCCGCCGAGCCCCAATAAAAGCTCTGTTCGTTGCCGGGGGACAGCGACTGTTCCCAGCGATAGTCCATCATGTCGAAATCAAACCCAATGCGCCGGCGCTCGAACTGGGTGGCGTCGACGTTGCGGACGTGAGCGTTGATGCCGGCAAGTTTCAACGTACGCACAAAAGCGAGCGCCAGGCGTTCCTGATCGCGCGTGGTGGTGAGAATTTCGAACGTGAACGGCCGCCCAGTGGTGCGATGGACGAGCATGGTTCCCTTGAGCTCGTATCCGGCGGCGGCAAACAGGGTCAACGCGTGGCGCAGGCCCGCGCGGTCGCGGCCGGAGCCGTCAGTGACCGGCGGCACCCAACTACCATCCATGAAGTCGGCGCGGGCGGAGCCCGGAAACGGTTTGAGCAATTCGCGTTCACGCGCATTGGCTGCAACGCCATGAGCCGACAAATCGCAGCCGTCGAAATAACTCGCCGTGCGTTTGTAGAGATCGAAAAAATAGGTGTGGTTGATCCATTCGAAGTCGAATAGCTGCAGGATCGCTTCGCGGACGCGCACGTCGGAAAATACCGGTCGGCGGGTGTTGAAAACCATACCATGCATGCCTTTGGGCAGGCCGTAGGAAAACTCCTCCTTGATCGCGCTGCCGTCGCGCGTCGCGGGAAAATCGTAAGCCGCCTGCCAGCGGCCGGGGTCGGTTTCTGTGCGCACGTCGTAGCTGCCTTTCTTGAAGGCCTCGAAATGCGTATTGCCGTCGCGGTAATAATCGAAACGGATGGTGTCGAAATTCCACAGGCCGCGATTGATCGCCAGATCGCGACCCCAGTAATTCGGATCGCGCTTGAAGACGACACTCTCGCCTGGCTTCACCGCGCTCACGGCGTAGGGACCACTGCCCAGCAAAGGATCGAACGTAGTATCTTCGAAGCTGGTGGGATTGATCGCATGCTTGGCAAGCACAGGCATTAGGCCAAGGATCAACGGCAGCTCGCGATCGTCGGCTCCGGCCAGATCGAAGCGCACGCCGCGCGCACCGACTGGCTCCGCTTTTATGACTTTGATGTAGTAAGTCCGGTAGTTGGGCCGGCCGCGATCTCGCAACAGTTCCCAGGAAAAAATAACATCGTCGGGCGTGACCGGCTTTCCGTCGGCGAAACGCGCCGCCGGGTTGATCGTGAAGGTGACGTGCGTGCGTGCGGCGTCGGTCTCCACACTCTCGGCCAGTAGTCCGTAGAGCGTGAAGGGCTCGTCATAGCCTCGTGCAAGCAGACTTTCGATCACGTAGCCACGGATATTGGCGGCCGACAGGCCTTTGACGATGAACGGATTGAGGCTGTCGAAGGTACCGAGCACGCCTTGCACCAGTTGCCCGCCTTTGCGCGCCCCCGGATTGGCGTATGCCGGATGCGTGAAGGTCGCAGGCCATGCCGGTTCGCCATGCATGGCGATGGCGCGATGAGCCGCGGCCGCCTCCGCCTGCCTACGCGCCAATCCTGTCGCAATGAGGAACGTGCCCAGCGCGCCAAGCATGACCGTGCGGCGCGACGCGCTTGGTTTGGAAGCAAAAATGGGTGCGGGCACGGGTCGAATGCGATTCGTTTCCGATTTTGAGCAATTTAGCACAGGAGGTGCGGCAAACGCGGGCCCCGTATTTTGGGCACATTCGTGGCTTTATTGCAGGGACAATATCGGCTATCACGCAGCTGAATGGGGTCACGCTCCCGCCGTATTTCGTGGGGAAAGACCCAATCTGATAGGCGACCGTTGGGGTCCGCTATGGACCTTCAAGCGGTGCGAACAAAGGACTAATTTCATGGATTATCGGAACGCATCGGCGCGGCCATTGGGCCGGGCGCTGACCGCCACTATGGCAGTTGCCGGATTGATGTCGGCTTTGCTGGCGTCTGCGCCGGCGCTTGGCCAGACCCCGCCAGCCCCGGCGGCGAAGCAGCCCGCCAAGCCCGCCGCGCCTAAGGCACCCGCTGCCACGCCCGCGCCAGCCGCTGGCGGGGCACCGGCCGCCGCCGCCGATCAGCCGCAGCTGATGTATTCGCCCTGGATGAAGGTGTGTGGCAAAGGTCCCGACACCAACAACAAGCAGGTTTGCGTCATCACCAAGGATGGCCGGCTGGAAAACGGCATGCCGGTCGCCATCGTCCAATTGTTCGAACCTGAAGGCGACGCGAAGGTTCTGCGCATCACCGTTCCTCTGGGGATGCAGTTGTCGCATGGCACGCGCATGATCATCGATCAGGAGCAACCGGCGCAGCAGCCGTACAAGATCTGCTTCCCGGTCGGCTGCATGGCCGACTACCCGGTCACCGATGACATGGTCGCCAAGATGAAAAAAGGCCAGACCATCACGGTGCAGGCGATCAACATGCAGGGCACACCGATCAGCCTGCCACTGCCGTTGACCGATTTCGCCAAGGCCTATGACGGTCCTGCCACTGATCCCAAGGCATTCGAAGAGCAGCAGCGCAAACTGCAGGAAGAGCTGCAGAAGAAAGCGGAAGAGGCGCGCAAGAAGCTTGAGGCCTCACAGCCCGCTGCGCAGGCGCCGGCGAAGAAATAACGCACCGCTCACCGCGAGAAAAACAAGAAAGGCGCGGCTTCGGCCGCGCCTTTTTATTTGGATTGCGTATCAATCAATTCAATTGACTGTGGCGCGGCCGGTAGGTGCCGCTATCGTCGCGCACGAACACTTCCGCGACTTGCGGATGGCGGATGGGCATATCGGATGTGTCCGGCAACAGATTTTGCTCGGAGACATACGCGACGTATTCTGTTTCCGCATTCTCCGCGAACAAATGGTAGAACGGCTGGTCTTTGCGCGGGCGCACCTCGGGCGGGATCGCCTGCCACCATTCCTCGGTATTATCGAATACCGGGTCGATGTCGAACACCACGCCGCGAAATTGAAACAAGCGGTGCTTCACCACCTGGCCGATCGTGTATTTGGCGTTGCGCATTTTCTTCATGTCAGTGACCAGATAAGTCATCAATGCGGCAATAGCTAGATCGTTCAATCACAGCTCGTAACGCGCACCCATGTCCGGATCCTTGGCGGATACCAGCTTGGCGAGGTCGAGCAGCACTTTGGCCTGCTTCCAGGTGGCGTCGTCCTGCATTTTGCCGTCGATCATGACGGCGCCGGCGCCGTCCGGCATGGATTCCACGATCTTCTTGGCGAAGGCGACCTCGGCTGGATCGGGCGCATAGACTTTTTTGGCGATGACGATTTGCGAGGGGTGAAGCGTCCAGGCGCCGACACAGCCCAACAAAAACGAATTGCGGAATTGTACTTCGCACGCAGCCGCATCGGAGAAATCGCCGAATGGTCCATAGAACGGCTTGATGCCGGCCGCGGCGCAAGCGTCCACCATTTTAGCTGTCGTGTAGTGCCAGAGGTCTTGCTGATAAGCGGCGCGCGGCGCATCTCCTTGTGAATCCGCCAGCACCTTATATTCGGGATGGCCGCCTCCGACGCGCGTTGTTTTCATCGCGCGAGACGCTGCGAGATCGGCCGGGCCCAGGCTCATGCCATGCATGCGCGGG
>JAYTFS010000290.1:0-6215 GCA_043734185.1 Pseudolabrys sp.
TGCGTCGGCGCGTTGAGGAATTCCTCTGGCACGAACAGCGTCACGAAGGCCATGACCTGCAGGTCGGGCTTGAGCGCCTTGAACTCGGCCAGCACTTCCTGCTTTTTGTACGAGTCCGGTTGCAACACCTTCAGCCCAGCAGCAACGGCTGCTTCCTTGAGTGGATCGGCCTTGGCGCCCTCTTTTTCCGGCGCCACATAGACCGCGACGACGTTCTCGCCGCGCTTGAGTAGCGCTTCCAGCACGGCCTTGCCGAAGGCCTGTTGGCCGTGAACTACGATACGCATTGTACAACTCTCCCCACAGCAGCGTTACGCCGCTTTTTCTTCCTTCTTCGGCGCGCTCAGCGCGCCGGAGTTCTTGATCTCGGCAACCTCGTTGGCCTTGAAGCCAAGCACGTCGGTCAAGATTTCGTCGGTATGCTCGCCAAGAAGCGGCGAACGCGTCACCTCGGAAATCGAGTCGGACATTTTGATCGGATTGCCGACGCTCAGATATTTGCCGCGGGTCGGGTGATCGATCTCGACCACCGTGCCGGTCTTGCGCAACGACGGCTCCTCGGCGATCTCCTTCATCGACAGAATCGGCCCGACCGGGATATCAACGGCGTTGCAGGCGGTCATGACCTCGAACTTGGTCATCGTCATGGTCCACTGCTCGATGCGGGCAAAGATCTGCTTGAGTTTCGGCAGCCGCGCTTTTGGCGAGGCGTATTCCGGATCGGTTTTCCAGGTCGGCTCGCCGATCAGGTCGCAGATCGCCAGCCAGACGGGCGCCTGGGTGATGAAGTAAATGTAGGCGTCGGGATCGGTTTCCCAGCCCTTGCACTTCAAGATCCAGCCAGGCTGGCCGCCACCGGAATCATTGCCGGCGCGCGGCACTGAGCCGCCAAAGGGGACGCCCTCGCCATACTGGCTGTATTCGGTGAGCGGGCCAGCCTTCAAACGCTGCTGATCGCGCAGCTTGACGCGGCAAAGATTGAGCACGCCGTCCTGCATGGCCGTGAGCACTTTCTGGCCGCGGCCGGTGCGGTTGCGCTGGAACAACGCCGAGACGATGCCGAGCGCGAGATGAAGACCCGTGCCGCTATCGCCGATCTGCGCGCCGGTTACCAATGGCGGACCATCGCGAAAGCCGGTGGTGGCGGCTGAGCCGCCGGCGCATTGCGCGACGTTTTCGTACACCTTGCAGTCCTCGTAGGGACCAGGGCCGAAGCCCTTTACCGAGGCCACGATCATGCGCGGGTTGAGCTTGTGGATGTAATCCCAGGTCAGCCCCATACGGTCGAGTGCGCCGGGAGCGAAGTTCTCCACCAGCACGTCGCACTTCTTGATCAGCGCGTCGAGCACGCGCTTGCCCTGCGGATGCTTGGAATCGATGGTGATCGAGCGTTTGTTGTGGTTGAGCATGGTGAAGTAGAGCGAATCTGCGCCCTTCACATCGACCAACTGCCCGCGCGTGATGTCGCCGACACCCGGACGCTCGACCTTGATCACGTCGGCGCCGAGCCAAGCCAGTAATTGCGTACAGGTCGGACCCGATTGCACGTGGGTGAAATCGAGAATTTGAATACCGGTAAGCGCCTTGCCGTCCTTGCCGTAGGGCTTGGTCGACATTTTCGGCGCGCCATTGGTCTTCTTGGATGCAGCGAACTTCACAATCCTGCGGCTGGATTTCTTTGCCGAGGTTTTCGCCTTGGCTGCTTTTGATTTCTTTTGTGTCTTCTTTGCCATTGTCGTCTCCTCCCTCTGTCTCTGTCCCCAACGCGGCGCGAACGCCGAGCGTGCTGTTTTATTTCTTCTTACTTAGTTTGCTTTGCGGATTGAGATTGCCGATACGGCCGCTTTCGCTACCGGCTGCCGGGTCGAGCACCGCGTTGATCAGCGTCGGGTTGCCGGAATCCATCGCCGCGTTAACGGCGCGCTTGAGCTCATCAGGCGATGTCGCATTGACGCCGACGCCACCGAAGGCTTCGATCATCTTGTCGTAGCGCGAGCCTTTGACGAACACGGTAGGTGCCGGGTCCGAACTCACGGAATTGACGTCGGTGCCGCGATAAATGCCGTCGTTATTGAAGATGACAATGCAGACCGGCAGCTTGTAGCGGCAGATGGTCTCGACCTCCATGCCGGAGAAGCCGAAGGCGCTGTCACCCTCCACCGCGAGCACCGGCTTGCCGGTTTCGATAGCCGCGGCGATGGCATAACCCATGCCGATGCCCATGATGCCCCAGGTGCCGACATCCAAGCGCTTGCGCGGCTGATACATGTCGATGATGCCGCGCGCGAGATCGAGCGTATTGGCGCCTTCGTTGACCAGAATGGCGTCGGGCCGCTCCTTGATGATGGTGCGCAGCACGCCGAGCGCGCCGTGATAGTCCATCGGCGAATTGTTGTTCATCAGCCGCGGCGCCATCTTGGTAACGTTCTCTTCGCGCTTCTTGGCTACGGCATCGACCCAGTCAGCCGGCGGCGACGGCCACTTGCCCATGCCGTCGAGCAGCGCTGACACGCAGGAGCCGATATCGCCGACCACCGGTGCGACGATCTCGACGTTTGAATCCATTTCCTTCGGCTCGATGTCGATCTGGATGAACTTCTTGGGCGCCTCGCCCCAGCTCTTGCCTTTGCCGTGCGATAGCAGCCAGTTTAGGCGTGCACCGATCAGCATCACGACGTCTGAGTCTTTCAGCACGGTTGAACGTGCCGCGCCAGCGCACTGCGGATGCGTGTCGGGCAACAAGCCCTTGGCCATGCTCATCGGCAGGAACGGGATGCCAGTCTTTTCGACAAAGCTGCGGATCGCGTCGTCGGCCTGCGCATAGGCCGCGCCCTTGCCGAGAATCATCAGCGGGCGCTTGGCGCTCTTGAGTACATCGAGCGCACGCTTGATGGCATCAGGCGCCGGGATCTGGGCCGGGGCCGCGTCGATGACCTTGACCAGCGAATTCTTGCCCGCCTCGGCGTCCATCACCTGACCGAACAGCTTGGCCGGCAGATCGAGATAGACCCCGCCCGGACGCCCCGATACCGCGGCGCGAATCGCGCGCGCAAGACCAATGCCGATATCTGCGGCGTGCAGCACGCGGAAGGCCGCCTTGCAGAGCGGCTTGGCGATGGCGAGTTGGTCCATCTCCTCATAGTCGCCCTGTTGCAAGTCGACGACTTCACGCTCGGACGAGCCCGAGATCAGGATCATCGGAAAACAGTTGGTG
This sequence comes from Pseudolabrys sp., assembly GCA_043734185.1. Classification (GTDB taxonomy): domain Bacteria; phylum Pseudomonadota; class Alphaproteobacteria; order Rhizobiales; family Xanthobacteraceae; genus Pseudolabrys. The sequence continues at coordinate 3,215 of JAYTFS010000290.1, forward strand.
GTGGCGTGGGCGAGCGCGGTCAGACCATTGAGGAAGCCGGGCGCCGACACCGTCAGGCAGACGCCGGGCTTTTTGGTCAGGAAGCCGGCGATCGAGGCGGCGTAGCCGGCGTTCTGTTCATGACGGAAGGACAGGACTCGGATGCCCGCGGCCTGCGCCATGCGCCCGAAGTCCGTGATCGGAATACCGGGCACCCCGTAGATTGTGGTGAGCCCATTGAGCTTGAGCGCATCGATGACAAGGTGAAAGCCATCCGTCAGCTCTTGCTCGGCTTCGATCTTCACTGCTGCATCAGCCATGGGAATCCTCCCGTTTCTTGTTCGTTTAATCCAGATAATCGGCGAAACGCGCCACGTGGTCGGCCAGGCCGAGCGCGTGATCGCGCACCAGTTCTTCCGCGCGATCGGTGGCGCGCGCTTCGAGAGCTTCGATGATGTTCATGTGGTCGCGGATCGAACGATCGGCGCGATCCTGCTCGACGATGGTCTTGCGCCTGATCATGCGCATATGGGTGAACAGGTTTTCGGCGAGATCGATCAGCACCAGATTGCGGCTGAGCTTGATGATGGCCTGGTGGAATTCGATGTTGACGTCGGAATATTCGTCGAGATGAGCGCGCAATTTGCCGTTCTCGAAGGTGGCGAACATTTTGCGCAATCCGGCGATTTCGTCGCTGCTCGCGGTCTGCGTGATCAGGCGCGCCGCCATGCTTTCCAGCGCCGCCCAGGCGGTGATCATTTCGATCACTTCGCGTTTGGTCTTGCGCACCACGTAGATGCCGCGGCGCGGCACCAAGCGCACAAAACCTTCGCTCTCAAGCTGCGCCATCGCTTCGCGCACCGGCGTGCGGCTGATACCGAAATCCTGCGCGAGCTTGCGTTCGTCAAGCCTGATGTCGTCGCGGTTGCGATAGATATCCATCGCGACGATGGCGTTCTTCAGGGCCGCATAGGCTTTGTGCTTGAAGCTCGGCGTGGCATCGATCGGCTGCAGCGCCGGCTGCGACGTGAACAGCGTGCGGGCGGAGCTCGGCCCGCGGGCACTCACACTGACGCTACGGGGGTTACGTACGCGACTACTCATGGCTGGTATACAATATGCCAGATGCAGCTTCGGGTGCAACAACTGTGTTCGGCGGCGAGAAATAGCCGCCCGCAGAAAACTCCGCGGGCGGCTATTTCATTGGTGCAACGGTCCGTTTCTATTTTTTCGACGCGATCATCTTGGCGCGCCAAGGCTTCAAGACCGCGATTGCCAGCACCGCAGCCAGAATGTTGGCAGCAGCGGCAATAATGAACACCATGTCCCAGCTGCCAGTCAGCTTTTGAATCTGATTGCTGTATGGCACCAGAAGCGCGGCGGTTCCTTTCGCGGTGTAGAGCAGGCCGGCATTGGTCGTGGCGAACTTCGCACCGAAGGTGTCCGTGCAGGTCGATGGGAAGAGGCTGTAGATCTCACCCCATGCGAAAAACACGAGACCGCTCAGGATCACGAACATGACCGGGTCCGAACCAAACTTATAGAGCGCGAAGATGCCGAGGCCTTCGATAAAGAAGGCAATGAACATCGTATTCTCGCGGCCGATATTGTCGGACACCCAACCGAAGAACGGGCGCGTCAGACCGTTCAGGATGCGGTCGATGGTGGCGGCGAAAGTCAGCGCCGTCATCGTCAACCCAAACAGTGCAACTGGTGTGTTGGCGATTTTCAGGTCCAATGCGATTGGCGCCAGATTGGCCGTTACCATCAGACCGCCGGCGCCGACAATCACGAACATGAAATACATGAGCGTGAAGACCGGCTGACCTCGCGTCCAAACAACATAACCACCGTAGCCAAAGATCAGCCCTGCCAGCGCGAGCGGAATGTAGAACTGCTGACCTAGCGACCACATGCCCAGCCCGCCGACCAGTGCGATGACGGAGCCAATGATCCAGAAATTCGTCGGCCCGATGATTTCGCTCGGCGTGAACTGACGCGTGTTCTGGATCACCTTGGTGTTACGCGTAGTTTCCGGAACCTGACCGGGCTTCGGCACATTCAGGAAGAAAGCCAAGACGCATACGATGATGCCTTGACCAATGCCGAAGTTGAAGAAGGTCGCCTGAAACCCGCTCGAGGCAATCATCGCCTGGATTGGCACGACGGTCAGCGCAGAGCCAGCACCAAATCCGGCCGCCGTTATACCCGCGGCGAGCCCGCGTTTATCCGGAAACCATTTGAGCGCCGTGCCAATGCAGGTGCCGTACACGCCGCCCGCGCCGATGCCGGCAATGATCTGGGCTGCATAATATTCGGTGAGGCTGGTTGCATAGGAATTCATGATCCAGCCGATGCCGCACAATACGCCGCCGATGAAGATGACGATCTTCGGACCGTATTTATCGACGAACCAGCCTTCGATCGGGACCAGCCAGGTCTCGAACAGGACAAAGAGCGTAAAAGCGACCTGAATGGAAGCGCGGTCCCAACCGAACTTCTTCTGAATATCAGGTACGAAAAACGTCCAGCCGTATTGCAAGTTGGCGATCATCACCATGCAAATGACGCCGATGACCAATTGTCCCCAGCGCATCATTTCTGACGCGCGTGCCGATTCAGCGGTTGTCGCTACTGCCATAGAATCCCTCCCCAGGGTTTTGCTTCTTGTTTTCTCTCGCCCACCTGCGTGACTTGTTCCGTCACGGCGCGTGGCGCCTTCAAGTTATAGCAATAGTCTATCGCAAGGCCTTTTGGCTAGATAGATTTCGTGTAAACAACTCGAATTTCTCTCTCGAAATCAATGGGTAAGGGCCCGCGACTAATGGACAGTTGGTGGACACATGGCATTCATTCACGTGTCGCATTGCACCAATTCGGCCGCGCGCTGGATCCTCGTCTGTGCGATGACAGATTTTGCGCTAGTGGCCAGCCCCCATTAGGTGGTCCGGGTTGAATGTTAGTGCATGACCAGCCGTGGCGCTACGGCTGGGGTGGCCGGCGAAGCTGGTCTGGGTTGCGA
>JAYTFS010000291.1:0-3558 GCA_043734185.1 Pseudolabrys sp.
ACGGTCCTCGAGCCCAACACTGTCATCTGTCTTGAATCCAGCTATTATCACGACGGAGTACGCCACCACACCGAGGACACTTTCCTCGTCAAGGCCAACAGAGTCGAAAACTGGACTGTCGAGTGTCCCCGTGAGCTTGTAATTCCCGTCTAGGGTGCGGGGTAGCGCGAGCCTGTCGTAGTTGTTCATTGCGTCCAAGCCGTGTTCCGTAACCTGCCATTCTGCGAATCCAACTCCCTTGCCCGGCCAAGGCTTTAATAAAACCGGGCTCTGCAGCAGATATCGCTGCCGGTCATATTCGCTCAATGATCGTCAGCCCGCGCAGACGATCGATTAGATAGATTAAGCCTCGCTCATCGATTGTGACGTCATTGCTTTGGACGCGGTCTGCGCCGTCCGCAACGTCCGGCACGAAGTAAGCGACTTCCCGAAGCATATGCGGATTGGCGATATCGATGATGCGAAGGCCTTGGGTAAACCAAGCGGTCGGGATTTCCGTTCCGGTTACAATTTCACATGGCTGGTGGCAGGCCGTGGAAAGCGGCTGCGGACCGTCCTCCAAGCACTCGACCTGGAAGCTGCTCACGGGGACCGGATGTTTCTCGTCGGTGATGTCGACCATCCAAATAAAAGCTGGCACGCCATCCAGTGGCCGGTAGACGTCCTCGTCCGCCACCACCAGATAGCGCCGGCCGCGGATGTCGAACGGTATGGGCAGCGCGGTGTGGGTTGGGCAATGAAACGGCGGCGACCAATCGAGACCCGAGATTCGTTTTGGTTTTCTCATATCCTCGATATCGAGAATAACGAAGCCGCCTTGCCAGTAGCTCGTATACAGCCGGTTGCCCATCCGCAGAGGATGATGGCAGCGATGCGCTGTGCGGTCCCATGTGGGCTCCTCGCCGCCGGCGGTCCACTGACCCGGCATCCACCACCGGCCAACCTCCGTCGGCCGCCCCGGATCCTTCAGATCGAGGATCATGACGATGTGGCCGACATATCCTTCGACGGTTGGTGAAATGTAGACATGCCGGCCATCGGAATCGAACCGGTGAACGCCCTGGCCGGCGGTTTTCCAGTTGCCAATCATGCGCGGCGCCGACGGATTGGACACGTCGTAGATGCCAAGACCACCTTGATAATCGGGCGCAGCCTTGTTTAGATCGTTGAAGTTGATCTCGTGATTGACGATCATCACATCGCCATGGACGCGGACCTTATGCGAATGTGTTCCGGGCGGCATCTGTAACTGTCCGAGAAGCTTCGGATTGTTCGGATCACGGACGTCGACAATCGACGTGCCATGCGGCGCCCGCATGTGGCCAATGAAGGCGAAACCGCCGATCACGACGACCTGACCGCCTCCTGCGCAATCAAAATAGCCGACTTGTCTCAGACCCGCAGCCTTTGGCATTACTGCGCTCTCCCTTCTTCATCCATGCGATACATTCAAAACTGATCGTCAGCAGCAATCATCGCTTGATGCCGGCGGCATCTACCACGCGTGCCCATTTATCAATCTCGGATTTAATATACACGGCGAATTCCTCAGGCGTACCGCCCAGCGGGTCGATTCCCTGAGACTTAAAAGCGCGCTGCACATCTTCGGATCTCAGCGCCTCATTGGCACTTCGTGAAAGCTGGTCAACAATTGCTTTGGGCGTCCCGGTGGGAGCGTATAAGCCGAACCAAACTCCGGTATCAAACCCTTTCAAGCCAAGCTCGTCCATCGTCGGCAGATCTAGCGCGGCGCTGGCACGCTTAATTTGCGTCGATGCAAGTGCGATCACGTTGCCGGATTGCACCTGCGAAATGGCGGTTGGCGCTGGCGAGAACATAACCGATGTCCGCCCGGCGATAAGGTCGGTCATCGCTTGCGCGCTTCCCTGATAAGGAACGTGGGCCAGCTTTACACCGGCCATCAGATTGAACAGCTCTGCTGAGAGATGCGGGGACGTTCCAATGCCTGAAGAAGCAAAAAGGATTTCGTTTGGCCGCGATTTGGCGAGGGCCGTGAGTTGATCGAGGGTCTTCACCCCAAGCGAGGGATGCACAACCAGGATATTCGGCACTGTGGCGAGCAGCGCGACAGGTGCAAGATCCTTGACCAGATCGAAGCCTGCATTCGGCATTAGCGTGACGTTGACCGTTGTCGCCACCGAGCCGAACAACAGAGTGTACCCGTCTTTCGGCGCGTGGGCGACGAAAGCGGTCGCAAGGTTGCCGCCAGCGCCAGCGCGATTCTCGACGACAAAAAATTGTCCGAGGATCTGGCCCATTTTCTGGGCGAGCACCCGCGCGGTAACATCTGTCGACGAACCGGCCCCGAGTCCCACAATGACATGGACCGGCCGAGCGGGATAAGCCTCCTGCGCGGTAGCCGAAACGTTCAACTGCCCAATGAGCGCCAGTGCCCCACCGATAGCAAATGCAAGAGATTTCAACGACATCTTCTCCAGTCACGAATTACGCGTTCAAGATCTTAAGATCGCTAATTTATCTTGCGCCCATGCTTTTAACAGCTTCGTGCCCAGCAATCCTGCAATACAAAGGCTCGGAGCACCGATACTGAATTAGGCGGCTCTCGTCGCCCCGGAATTGCGTGGCAGCTAGCAAGTCATGCACGAAGCTTGGCTCGACGCGCTCAGATGAACCCATGCGCATGTTGGAAGGTGACCAGCGCGTGTTGCCGCCGGCTTCCTGCTCCAAGGCCTTGTCGATAAGCGTAATATCGATGAGCGAGCGGTCGAGACGCGCCTGTTCTGCTGCAGTAAGAGCCGCGGCCAATCCGGCGGCGGCCTGTCCTATGACGACAAGACCACGCGAACGCAATCCAACAATCGTCACCCTCTGGCACATCGCCAAAGCGTTAGGCGTTAAAGTTCGGCTGTTTTTTGGGGAAGAAAGGCCGCGACGCCCGGCTCGGTAGTGCTAACGCGGGTCGCAAGGGTGTAAGACCCTTCATACTCGGTGTATTGGCACCCGCGTATGCAGTCTTGGAAGGCTATACAGCGTGTTTGGGAGGCCCTACCGGGTATTGCTCCGGGGGTTGGAATTACAAGTTTGCAAAAATACTATTGATTACAATCTACTTTGGCGGCGGACGCAGTCGTAGTCGAACCCGTCTCCACTCCCCTATTCCCTACTATTCCCCAGCTAAGCGACGATCCGAAAATCGGCTGGTGATATGACACGGAAGTTGTCGTTGATTCGGTCCCGGAAATGCGACCATTTTTTGGGAATTGTCTGGTTGAGGAAGGTCAGGATCGCCGCGCGGAATTGGTCGAAGGTTTTGTAGTCTCGATTGTGGGTCGTGTACTGATGCATGAGGCCCCAGCATCGCTCGATCGGATCGAGGTGAGGACAATAGGGTGGGATGAAGTGCAGCACGCACTTGCGTCCTCCTCGCTTGAGCCAGTCACGCACGCGCCTGGCATGATGGTAGCTGGCATTGTCCAAGTGGACATGGATCCGTCTTTTTTGGGGATGTGCAGCTTCGACCGCCTTGAGCAAGGCGATCAGGCTTCTTGCATTGACCTTGGCCACTTCCAGCATCTG
>JAYTFS010000292.1:0-11140 GCA_043734185.1 Pseudolabrys sp.
TTTACTTCTGCGATCCGCAAAGCCCGTGGCAGCGCGGGTCGAACGAGAACACCAATGGTCTGCTGAGGCAGTACTTCCCGAAGGGAACCGACCTGTCGGCGCATTCACAAGCACATCTGAACAAAGTAGCGCGTCAGCTCAACGAACGACCCCGTGAGACCTTGCAATTTGAAACCCCAGCAGAGAGATTTAACGCCTGTGTTGCGTCGATCGGTTGAGCCGGCTGAGCAACAGCGGACATTGATCGACCGTAGTTCGCCAATCCCGATTTGAGAGTACGCGGCCTAAAACGGCGCGCGAAACGGTCGCTGGACCGTTTACTACGAATCTGGGGGTCGGGAGTTCGAATCTCTCCGGGCGCGCCATACTTATCAATGATCTAGCCACGCTCCTCACAGACGGCTGAGTTGCCCGGAGTCGAGCAGTAACCGATTGAAGCGCCGTGCTTCGGCACCCCCTGCACAGGCATAGAAAATTCCGGAACAGCGTTCAAAAATTCTCCGCTGCTCTACGAATGATGGGCTGAGAGGTAAGCCGATCATCTGCTGGATGACCAGCGGGATATACGGTGCGTCGAGCGTTTCGAGCGCCGTCGATAAGTCGACCGGCTGATAATTGATGGTGTCGACGGCGTAATAGGTCGTGAAATAGCGCGGATCAAGGGCCTGCATACGGCGCGCGATGACGGCTTTGTCGAGCGTGGGATCCATCACGAACGTCGGAAAAGCCGGCTGATGGTCGCCATAGCGGATCAGGAGAAATGGCTCGCCGGGAAATTCGCGCTTCAGCCGTTCAAGAAATGCCTGATAGTCCTGCACGCTTCTGGCTTGGCGGCGCAAATACTCATCGACCGCCGGCGTGTTTCCTGGATCGCGCCAGCCCGGCATCAAATCCGGCTGCCAGCTTCGCGTGAACGGAAAATGGTTGGCGGCGAGATAGACGAAGGCAAACAGCGGGCCGGAGTCGTGCTCGCGCCGAAGCATCTTCATGGCGGCGTCGTAGTAAAAACTGTCGGGCTCGCCCTGCGTCGTCCCCATCGCCCGATTATCGAGGAAATGTTCAATTCCCGTCGACATCTGGAAGCCTTGGGCGCTCATGAACACCGCCGGCGCCGAGTAGAACGAATATGTGTGGTAGCCGCAGCGCCGTAGCTCCAGCGGCAGGCCCCGGTTGACGCGGCCGGCAGCGATCCGCGGCAGGGAATATGCAAAACGTCCGAATGAGCGCGACGATAACCCGGTCAGCACCGCAAATTCGGAGTACCAACTGGCGCCGCCATAGCTTTCGACCAGAAGGTGTCGCGTCTTGCCATCGTACGACCGGAAATGCGAACCGTAGCCCTCGGGCACCTTAATGTTCGGCGCCATACGGATGTCGACGCTCGATTCATCGTGGATCAGGATGACATGCGGCAACCTGGCAGCCGGATTGCAGGTCGTGGTCTGAATCGCGGGCAATCCGCCTGCGGCGCGTGCATCGGCCTCGATGACGCCGTGTTTGAGAAACTCCTCAACGGCCGCGACGGCGGACCGGGAGAACTTGGAAACGAAATTGTCTCCCGCGAAGACCTCCCACCAATCGCCAGGCGCTGCGATCGACAGCGCGATCAGGCCGGCGCAACATGCGGCAAGGCCCAACGCGCTGGCGCGCCGCCGCACGCGATACGGATCGAACCGCCACAGCAACACAGCGAGTACAGCCGCCGCAACCAGCAGCGCGGCCACGATGACCTGCAGGTCCGGATAAATCGTCAGCAGGAATCTTATGGTTCCGAAATCGATGAGCATCAGGTCGAGAAAATCGACTGTCATGTAGACAATGTCGTACTTGAAGCTGGACAGCACGACGACGGCGACAACGAGCATGAGTGACAGCGCTGCGGCCACTGCCGGACGGCGCGACAATAAAAGCCAGAAGCTGACGAGGATCCCCCAGGTAAGGAGGAACAGCGCGATTGAGGTCGGCGTGGTTTCGGTGAAGGCCATGATGGCAATCGCCGCGCCATGCAGGATCGCCAAAGGGGCAGCGCGCCACGATGGTCCCGCAAGCCGGGCACCCAGCGCCCCAACGTAATAGCGCGCATGACGCGCACCGGGAATCGACATCAAACCAGCCCTGCTGACCGCACTAGGGAAGAATTCAACTATCTTATCTGAATCTTCCTCAGCTTCCCTTCAAATCATGCGCTTCGGCGAAGAACATGTCCTTCCACGACGCGGGCATGCGCTTGAGTCGGCCGACTTTGTGCATGAAGTTGAAATAGGTCATCAGATTGGCCGGCGCGGTGGTGTAGTCGATGTCCGGATCGGTGATCATCGTCACCATTTCGTTGGCTGAATTCTTCTTGTCGTTGGTGAGCTTGAGATAAGTCTCCGCCGCCGCTTTCGGGTCGCGCTTGATGAAGGTGTTGGCTTCTTCATGTGCGGCGCGCACCGCCTGGCAGATCAGCGGATTGGCGTCGTGGAAGGTCTTGGTGGTGACCTGGATGCCGTTGGTGTGCTTGCCCCCGACCGCGTCGTAGCTCTTGAGCACGGCGCGGATGCCGGGGACCTTGAGCTCGTAGTAATTGAACGGTGCGACGGCGAAATGGCTGTTGACGGTCTGCCCGGTCAGCATCGACTGCATGGCGTCGGGATGGCCCATGGTCACGGTGAATTCGTCGAGCTTGTCGTATTTGTCGAAGCCGAACACCTTGGCGACCGCCATTTGCAGCGCCAGAGCCTGCCCGGAAATCTTGACGGTCGGCACCGCGATGCGGTCGGCCGAGGAGAAATCCGCGACCGACTTCACCGCCGGATTCCGCGTCGTCAACACATAGGGCATCGACTGCACGGTGCAGACCGCGCGCACTTCCTGCGGCGTGCCGAAGGTTTTGTCCCAAAGCGTGGCAAGCGAGGGCGGCGCGACGTTGACGAAATGGATTGTTCCGCTCAGTAGCCCGTCGTTGAGCGCACCGGGGCCGCCCATGGTTTGCCAGCCGACGTTGAGCGTGGAAACGCCGAGCCGCGCGGCGTGTTTTTCGATCAGCTTCTGATCTTCCATCACCATTTGCGGCAAAAACGGCAGGCCATATTGCTTGCCGAGCACGATGCTGGAAACTTCGGCGGAAGCCGTCCGCACGAAAGCCGGAAGCGCGGTGAGGCCGCCAACGAATTCACGCCTGTTCATGTCATCCTCCCAAGTTTGGTTTTTTTCTTCGCTTTATTTGAATCCGAAAAGCCGCGCCGGATTGTCGGCGAGGATTTTCTTGCGCAAGCCTGCGTCGGGCACCCAATCGCCGAGCAGGTTATAGAGCTGGATGGTGCCGACGCGGTCATGGAACGACAGATGCGGAAAATCGCTGCCCCAGATCAACTGGTCCGGTACTTTATCCATCAGCGCCTGCGCGATCGGCTTGATATCGCTGTAGTCAGTCTTGCTTGAGAAGCGGTAGATGCCGGTCAGCTTCGGCCAGACGCGCTTTGAACCGTCACCGACCAGCTTTAGGAATTCCTGGAAGCCCGGTTGTCCCGGTCCGTCCTTGGCGGGAAACAGGCCCATATGCGCGACCGAGAATTCGACCGGCAATTCGCGCAGCGTCGGCATCAGTTCGGTGACCAGCCAGCCCGGCGTCAGAAAATCGAGATGCCACCTAAGTTCCTGGCAGATCTTCGTCAGTCGCGCGATACGCGGCAGCATCGAAGCGGCGAGGCCGGCTTCCGGCTTTCGGATCGGCGAAATGTTGACGCGGATGCCGCGCACGCCGGTTGCGTCAAAATCCGCCAGTTCCTTGTCGTTGGTCTTGGTCTCGTCGAGATCAATAATGCCGCGCCGGACCGCCGGATCGAGTTCGCGCATGGAATCGAGCATGCAGGAATTGTCGAAGCCGTAGGCGCTCGGCTGCACGAAAACGTAGCGAACGAAGCCGATGCGGTTTGCGAGCTTGAGGTATGCCGCCAATGGTTCGTACGGCGGCTTGTAGCGAATGTCGGTGCCATATTTGTAGCGCGCGTCGCCGAAGACATGAAAGTGGGCATCGCAAGCATTAGTGGGTGCGGCGAAAGCGGGCGTAAAACCGGCGTCGGGATCGTGTTTGGTGACGTCGTCCATGATCGTCCTCACGCGGCTTGATTGAATGGCACCGGCAAACCTTGCGCGCTCAAGGCGTTAGCGCCGGCCCAGGCGGTGGCTTGAATCGACGACCAGACCGGAATGCCGAGCTGCGCGCGCAGCTTTGCTACAACATTTAGTGTCGGCAGCTGAGAACACGCGACGAATAGGCTCTTGCTCTGCGGCGTAACGGTGCGAAGTACGAGTTCCAGCACCTGTTCTTGCGTTACTTCTCCGAGTTCTTTCGTCGTTTTGCAAAAGAAGCTGTTCAACGTCTCGACCGCGATGCCGGATGATTCCAGGTAGGCGCGCAGGCCGTCATTGACTGGCGCCAGATACGGCGTCACCACCGCAGTGCTTTTAACGCCCTCGGTATGCAGGGCGTCCACCATCGCGCCGGCAGTGCTGACGACGGTAGCGCGGGTGCGCTCGCGCAGCCGCTCCACCATGCGAGCGTTACCGGCAGGCCCGCCGAGAAAGCCGGCGGCGGTGCAGCCATAGATCACCAGGTCGAATTGCTCGCCGGCAAAGGGCTCGACGGCCGCCATGGTCGCTTCGGCGTAAGCCGGCAGATCTTCCAAGAGCAGCGTGCGGGCGGGGCGCTTGACGCGAGCCACCGGAATGGGCGCGAGCGCTGGGCAGAGCGCGGAAATCTCCGGCTCCATGGTGGTGTTGTTCTCCGGCACCACGAGCAGTGTCTTGATACTTCGAGACATATATCCCTCTTTAAACCGTCAGCTTGAACCGCGTCGTTTTTTCCATGTCGTCGCCATACCAGGCGGTGATGGCGGCTTCGCGCTTGTCGATATATTTCGGCTTGTCGTCTTCCAGCACCATCGGCACGTCGTGACCCGGCACCAGTATATTACCCGGCCGCTTGCGCCATAGTTTCCAGATCGACTCGATCGAGGCGCGGCTGATCGCCGGATCGTAGGTCATGTCCGTGGTGCGCGAGACCATCTCGGCGCGGTTCTTGGCGGCATCGCCTGCGAAAATCACGTCGCGCTCGCCCGCGTGCAGCACGAACACCAGGCAGCCCGGCGTGTGACCCGGCGCCAGATGCGCGGTGATGCCGGGAAACACCTCCTCGCCCTCGGCCGCCTTGTGCAGTTTCGGCCAGGTGTTCAGCTCGCGGATGGAGAATTCAGGAACGGGAGTGAGGCCCCACGGCTCCTTCAGTGACCACTCAAGTTCATCCACGCCGATCACAATGCGCGCCTTGGGGAACATCGGCCAGTTGATCGAATGATCGTGATGCGAATGCGTGAGCAGGAGATCGGTGATGTCGCCGGGTTTAAGTCCGCGCTCGGCGAAGCGCTTGATCAGCATGGGGCGCATGCTCATGTTGCCCGTGTCGATCAGCACGATGCGGCTTTGCGCGCGCAGCAACACGACCGAGCTCCAGCCCAACCCGCCATGGCAGACCGATTTGCCGGGAAAGCCCTGCACGACGATGTCGAGATCGTAGTCGTTGATTTTCATAACTATCCCAGCGGTGCGTTGGAGACCGGCAGCGGTGGCAAGCCGGCGTTAGCGGCTTCTTTCTGCAACGCCGCGATTTCCTTGGCGTGATAGGGCAATCCTGTACGGCGGCGCGACGCTTCGAGGCGGCGTTCGGTTTCGCCGGGCATGATGACCTCGTTGAAACCTTCTGCCGGTGGCTGCGCGTGCACGTTCTGCACCAACTTGTCCATGCGCTTGAGATATTCGTCCTTTGGCACGAACAAATCCGGCTTCATGGCCATGAAAAAATGCCCGACATTCTGCGGTGCATCGTAATCCAAAAATTGATTGCGCACGTCGCCGCCAAAGGCTGCGCCAGAGATCACGCCGCCCATGATATCCATCAGCATCGCGATGCCCGAACCTTTCGCGCCACCGATCGGCAGCACGACGCCGCCGTCAAGCGCCGCGTTCGGATCTGTGGTGGCTTGGCCTTTTGCATCGAGCGCATAGCCGAGCGGGATCTTCTGGTCGCGGCGCGCCGCGCGCCGGATTTTGCCGCGCGCTGCAACCGCGGGCGACATGTCGAGGTCGAATGGCAGCTCCACGCCGGAGGGCGCTGCGGCGGCAAAGGGGCTGGTGCCGAGAAAACCCTCGCGCCCGCCCCACGCCGGCATCGCGCGCGAGGCATTGGTGAAGACGAACGAAATCATGCCGGCGTCGAGCGCCTGCAAGGTGTAGCAAGCCGCCATGCCGAAATGCGTCGAGCGCCGCGCCGACACGATGCCGATGCCATATTCCTTCGCCATCTCGATGGCCGCCGCCATGGCCTTGGTCGCCACCACGAAGCCGTAACCGTTTTCGCCATCGAGCGAGCCGATCATCGGCGTGATGTGTTTGACCACGAGATTTGGCTTTGGATTGACCATGCCGCGCCGCACCCGGTCGAGATATTGCGGCAGGAATTGCAGGCCGTGGGTATCGACGCCGCGCATGTCGGCGCGCACCAGGCAACTGGCCATAATGGCGGCGTCGGCTTCCGACAGGCCATGTGCGACCAGCAGGCGGCGGCCGAACGCGAGCGCTTCGTCGACCGTGGCGTAAGAAGGACCCTGCGCGGTTTCGGGCTTGACGGCTTCGGTGATGCTCATGGCTGTTCTCAGCTACCGTTCAGGCTGTGGGCTTCGGGGAAGAACATGTCTTTCCACGAATCCGGCTTCTTCTTGAGGCGTCCGACCTTGTGCATGAAGTTGATGAAGGTCATCACGTTCACCGGCGTGGTGGTGTATTCGACGTCCGGGTCGGCCACCATCTTCTCCAGAGCGTCGAGCGGGTTCTTGTCCTTGGTCGCGGTGAGATAGATCTGCGCCGCCTCACGCGGGTTCACCTTGATGAAGGCGTTGGCCTCGTTGAAGGCGGCAACGACCGCTGCGCAGATTGTCGGATTGGCGTCGTGGAATTTCTTGGTCGCGATCAGCACGCCGTTGGTGTGCTTGCCGCCGACAACGTCATAGGACTTCAGCACCTGATGAATGCCGGGCTTGGCCAGTTCGTAGTAGTAGAAGGGCGAACTGGCAAAATGTGAATTGACTTCGGAGCCGCCGCCCATCACCGCCGCCGCCGCGTCGGCATGGGACAACGTGATGGTGATCGAATCGAGCTTGTCGTATTGCTCGAAGCCCCAGATTTTGGCCGCTGCCATTTCCAGGATCAGCGCGTGGCCGGTGAGCTTCACGGCGGGCAGCGCGATCTTGTCCTTGTCGGTAAAGTCCGCGATCGTCTTGACGTTCGGATTGCGCGTCACCAGCACGAACGGCATGGATTGCATGGCAATGAGCGCACGCACTTCCTGCGGCGTGCCGACGGTCTTTTCCCAGATCGTCGCCAGAGTGGTCGCGCCCGGGCCGATGAAATCGGCCTGGCCGGCGAGCAGGGCGTCCATGTCCGCCGCCGGTCCGACGCGTTGCGTCCATGTGGTTGTGACATCGCCGAGGCCAGCCGCCTTGGCATTCTTCTCGATCAACTGCTGCGCTTCGATGACGATCATCGGCAGATAGGGCAGGCCGAACTGCTTCGACATCCGCACTTCGTTGACTTCCGCCTGTGCGCCGCTGGCGATGGCGGCTGCGATCAGGGCGCCTGCTGCGAACTTCTTCCACATGGCTTCCTCCGTCGTTTATCTTTATGAAAACTGGTAGAGCCGGGCCGGGTTGTCGACGAGAATTTTTTTGAGTTCCGCTGCGCTTTGCGTCCATTGTGCCAGCCGGTTGAGCGCCTCGCCATTGTCTTCGGGGCGGAACGGCTCAATCGCCGCCGGATCGCGCTTGGCCGCGCCCGGATGCGGCCAGTCGCTGCCCCATAGAATCCGATCCGGATTGGCGGCGATCATGGCGCGCGCAATAGGCAAAGCGTCGGGATAATGCGGCAGTTGCGAGATGCGGTAGGGCGCGGAAATCTTGACATAGACCTTGCCGTTGCGCAGCAGCGCCAGAAACTCCGCAAGGCCCGGCTGCGTCATGCCGTGCTCCGCCTTGGGGCGGCCGAAGTGATCGACTACCAGCGTCGTTGGCAGTTTTGCGATGGCGTCAACCAAAGGCGCCAGGATGCCGAGGTTTGTATAGGTCTGCACATGCCAGCCGAGACGTGCCACGCGCTCGGCCGCCCATTTCAGGCGATGGCTTGCCTCCGCGGGGGTGATCTCTCCGAATGATTCGATGTTGACGCGCACGCCGCGGATGCCGGCTTTGTGCATGTCGTCGAGCGCGGCATCGGTGGTGCTCTCGTCGATGACGGCAACGCCGCGGGCCCGTGCGCCGAGCTTGCGCACGGCATCGACGGTAACTGCGTTGTCGGCGCCATAAGGCGACGGATGCACGATGACGACGCGCTCGATGTGAATCGCCTGGTGCATGGCGGTCAGATCGCCGATCGTAGCAGGGCCCGGCGTGTAGAGGCGCTTGGGCGAGAGCGGAAAAGTCTTGTCAGGACCAAAAATATGCGTATGGCAGTCGCAGGCGTTCCGCGGCACGTCAAAGACAGGCGCCGTATGCGTGACGCCGAGAACCGGTTTGGCTGCGGTTGCAGTTTTCATCAGACGGGAATCTCGCGCACTTGCTTGGCCTTCTCGGTCATGGCGGCTTGCAGGAACTGAATGTCGGTGCCGGTCGACACCATGCGCGCACCCATGGCGATGAATTCGGCGGCGAGCCTCGGCTTGGTCGATAGGCCGCCGACGCCGACATGCTTGCCGTGCTTGCGGCAGGCCGCGATGGTGCGCGCATAGGCGTCCTTTACTTTGGCGTGCTCGTGCTGGCCGGGCAGGCCCATGCTGGCCAGCATGTCGTTGACGCCGATCAGCACCATGTCGACGCCTTCGACTGCGGCGATCTCGTCTGCTTTCTCGATCGCGTCGGCGGATTCGAACTGCACGATCACCATAGTGGCGTCGTTCATAGCGGCATTCGCTTCGGCGGTCGGAAACGAGCGGTATTCCAGGTGGGGCAGGGCGCCGCCAGCGCCGCGCTCGCCGAGCGGCGGAAACTTTGCGGCCTTGACGACTTCGCGCGCTTCCGCGGCCGAGCGGATGCCGGGCGCGACGATGCCGAGCGCGCCGCCGTCGAGTACGCGCTGGATATATTCTGGCGTATTGGCCGGCACGCGCACCATCGGCGCTACACCGACGTTCAGCGCCGCCAGGCAAATCTGTCCGGTCATGTCGAGCGTCATGGTCGAGTGCTCGAGATCGATATAGATCATGTCGAAGCCGGCGGTCTTGGCCAGCCGCGCGATCTCGACGCCGCGCGTCAGCCGGATGGTCATGGAAGCGACCACCTCGTTGCGCGCCAGTTTTTCCTTGACGATGTTTTTCACGACTTCATTCGCACGCACGCAACTACTCCATTTTACTTCGGGTCGGGCAGCTCTATCGCCAGCATTACGTTGCTGTAGCTCTTGCCGTGGATGTCCATAGCCAGCGAGACGGTGACGCCGCCGCCGAGCGCGTTTTCGATTACGAAATTGAAGGCTTTGAGATTGCGCAGCGGGTGGCGCTTGATCGGGCCCTTGGCGAGATGCTTGAAGGCTTCGCCGACGCGTTGCGACGTCAGCTCGCGCTCGAGAAATTCCCAATGCTTGGCGTCGTAGCAGATCACCGAAATATTCGAGGTATTGCCTTTGTCGCCGGCGCGCGCGTGCGCAAGGTCGTAGACGCGGACGCTCATAGCGTACCCTCCACGACGACCTGCGCGTTGACTAGATTTTTTGGCAGCAGGACGGACTTCACCGCCAGCACGTCGCGCACGCGCGGTTCGCAGGCGCCGCCGGCGCCGCCCGGTCCGTGCATGTGCAGCGCGCGCACTTCGAAGCCGATGGCGTGCGCCGCCTTGCGGTTGGGCGTGCGGCCGGCCATGCGCAGACGGACTTCATAAGGCTCCGGCCGGATGTCCACCTGGTCGTGCAGGCTCGACATGCCGATCAGGTCGACGCGGAAGTCGTCATAAGTGAAGCCTTGCAGCTTGAGGCGTTCCTTGACGATCTCGGCCGCCCATTTGGCACGCGCGATGGCATCGATGCCGCCATAGGACACTTCGCCTTCGCCGATATAGCCGTCGGCATAGCCGACATTGACCTTGTATGTTGGCGTGGCGGGGCGGGCCTGCGCATTGGTCACGCGCACGCGGTCGGGTGTTTCTTGCGTGAGCGCGATGCCGGTGATGTCGAGCACGCAGTCCGGCGTGATGTAGGCGGTGGGATCGTGGATTTCGTAAATCAACTGCTCGGTGCAGGTCATGACGTCGAGGCGGCCGCCAGAGCCCGGCGTCTTGCTGATGACAATGGAGCCGTCGGCATGCACGTCGGCGAAGGGGAATCCGTTGCGGGCGAGATCCGGCACTTCTTTTTTGCCGGGCCAGCCGAAACAGCCGCCGGTCACCGAGGCCGTGCATTCGAGCAAATGACCAGCGGCGGTGCCTTGCGCGATCTTCGGCAGGTCGTCATAGGCCCAGCCGAATTCATGCATCATCGGCGCCAGAAATAATGAGGGATCGGCCACGCGTCCGGACAGCACGATCGGCGCGCCGGTGTTGAGCGCCTCGCAGACCAAATCGGCGCCGAGATAGGCATTGGCGGAAATCATCTTGGGCAGGATGGATTCCAGCGGCTCGCCGTTTTCGATCAGCTTCAACTCGCCGCGGTGCTTCATCATCGTCGAGACGTCGTCACCCAGCACAACCGCGACCGCGACATCGCCTAATCCTAGGTCGGCCGCCTCCTTGCGCGCGGCGCGCGCGCCGCCGAGCGGATTGGCGGCGCCCATATTGCTGACGATGCGGATGCCTTTTTTGATGCAGGTCGGCAGCACCATGCGCAGCCGCGCGTGCAGCGACGGCGAATAGCCCTGATCGGGATTTTTACTGCGTGAAAGATTTTCCCGCGACACTGTGCGCTCGGCCAGGCATTCGAACACCAGGTAGTCGATGTCGCCGCGCTCGGCCAATTCCAACGCTGGAACCATCCGGTCATCCGATGTGCCCGCACCGGAGCCGACGCGCACTGCGTCCTGCGATTTCATCTAAGCGTTTCCTCACGCCCGCTGTTGTTATTTCGCTGA
>JAYTFS010000293.1:0-2761 GCA_043734185.1 Pseudolabrys sp.
CGGCGGTGGCGGTTGCGGTGGCGGCGGGGACTAGCCCTGCTTGAACAGGTTACGACAATGTGGCTTGCGCCAACTGCCGGATCACATTGTCATCGCCAAAACCGCGCACGGTCTGCACGCAACGCCAATGGTCGCCGTCGCGCTCGATCGAGAACAGATTATAGGCCGCAGCCGGATAATGCCGGTGCGCCAGCGCCGACGCCGACGGTACGCCGATCGCCGGGATCTGGCGGTCGGTGCCTTCGACCCACATGGTCGAATGGATATGGTCGTGCCCGTGCAGCACCAGTTCCACGCCATGGCGCTTCAAGAGCGCGCGCAGTTGCCGCGAATCCGTCAGCCGCTTGATAGGGGAATCCGAATGCAGGGGGTGATGTACGAGCAGCACCCGGAACGCCTGTTCGGAGGCCAATTGCGCCAGGATTTCATCCAGCGCGTCGAGCTGGGCGCGGCCGAGCGTACCGGTCGCCATCAGCGGCAGCGTCGGCACCGCCGAGGATACGCCGATCAGCGCCAGCGGCCCGCGCCGGCGCACGAATGGAAACGTCACGCCGTTGGGCTCGGCATCGCCGCGCAGATAGTCGCCGAACGTGCCGACAAAGCGGTGCCTGGTGGCGCGCACGTAGGCGTCGTGATTGCCGGGAATGACCGTGACTTGCTGCGGCGCGCCGACGCTTTCAAGCCAGGCCTGCGCCGGATTGAACTCGGCTTCCAGTGCCAGATTGACGAGGTCGCCGGTGACCGCGATATGGTCCGGCTGTTGCGCTTGAATGTCGGCGACCAGTGCGTCCAGCACCTCGCGGCGGTGGTATTTGTGGCGGTTGCGGGTCCAGTTGAGATAGCCGAGCGCGCGCTTATTGGCGAGATCGCGCAACCGCGCCGCCGGCAGCGGCGGCAGATGCGGATCGGACAAATGTGCCAGCGTGAATGTGGCCACCAAAAACCTCGCCAAAAACCTCGTCAAGAATCCTGCCGGGAAAACCGTCAAGAACCCCGGCAATGTATTGGCAAGCCGGCGGTATCCGCGCAAGGATCAAACCTCATGTCTGATTATTCGAGGTGTTTGTGACGGCCCTGCAGGATCTTCGAAAACGCTTGGAGCCGCAGCTGCGGCGAGTTTTCCATCTCTATTGGCGGATCGCCCGCGGCATGACGCTCGGGGTCCGCGGCGTCGTCCTCGACGGCGGCAACAAGGTGTTTCTGGTCAGGCACAGCTATGTCTCCGGCTGGCATCTGCCCGGCGGCGGGGTCGAGGTCGGCGAGACCTTCCTCGAGGCCTTGCGGCGCGAGCTCATGGAGGAGGGACGTATCGAACTGACCGATGAGCCGGCCCTGCATGGACTGTTCTTCAACGGCCACGTCTCCCGCCGCGACCATGTCGCGGTCTATGTCGTCAGGCAATTCCGGCAGGACCGCTTGCCGGAGCCGAACCGCGAGATCGTGGAATGCGGGTTCTACGATGCGGGTGCGCTGCCGGCGGACACCACCCAGGGGACGCGGCTTCGGATCGCCGAAGTGCTCAGCGGCCAGACGCGGATCACGACCTGGCGCTGACCTGTTCGCAAGGACCGGTTGCTTCCGGCTTTCCCAGCCCCTAGAAGCGAGAGATTGACGGCCGCAGACGGTTTCAAGATGCACAGATTGAAATTCGCAAAGATTTTATGCGGGGTTGTCTTCCTGCTGATTCTGGCCAGCAATATCTGGACCATATCGGGCTGGAGCGAGAGCCGCGGGGTCTATGACGACATCTGCTATTTGCGGCAGGCGCATCTGTTCCAGCAGTTTGGCCTGGACGGACTCAACATCGACATCAGGCGCGACGACGATCACTACCTCGTCGACAAGCTGAAGGCGATCGGTCTTCCGGATTGGAATGACGTGGCGCGAGCTCCGTGTCACACATGGATCGCAAAAACGAACAAATACGCCATACAATACCCGCCGGGGACCGGCTTTGCGCTGGCGCTGTTTCCCGCTGGCTTTCAGGTCATTCCGCTCTATGTCCTGGCATCGGTCGTGGTGTTCGGGTTTGCTCTCCTTGCAATGAGCTACGCATCGACGCTGTATTCACTCACATGGGTGGCGATCTTCGGGGATGTCGCGATTTACTTGATGATAAACCCTACCAAGGCGAGCTACTCGATGGCGCCGACCATGATGGTCTGCGCGCTGTTGGGCTTGTTGACGGCCCGCCTGTTCGTGAAAGCGCCGCAGCGCCATCCCTTGCTTCTGACGATGCTGATTGGGTTTCTGATCGGCCTTGCCGTCAATTTCCGGTTGCCAAACCTGTTTCTCTCTGCGGGATATTTCCTGCTTTTTGGCGTCGCGTTGTTGAGACTGCGGAAACTGGAAGCGTTACTGCAGGGTGGACTATTTGGGGTGGCATATCTCGTAGGAATCGCGCCGACGCTGATCGCCAACGCGATCAATGCCGGAAGTCCCCTGGCGACGACGTATGGGGCTGATCCAAACGATCTGAAGTCCGGGATAGATGCCAGCATCCTCTGGGCTTATTTCAAGGATCTGCAATGCTTTTTGCTGATCCTTGCGTGCGCGTGGATTGTCTGGATTTTGCGCTTTTACGGAGCAACCGGCATAAGGTCGGTCGCTCTTGTCACGGCCCTAAATCTCGCGGTGAATGTAGCGTTCTTCATGACACACCCCACTTTCAACCCGTATTATGTCATGCCTATCGCCATGCTTTCATTGTGGAGCCTGTTGTTTGCATCCCTGATGCGGTCGGCTGAATCCGGGAATCACC
>JAYTFS010000294.1:0-11587 GCA_043734185.1 Pseudolabrys sp.
CGGGATATTCACCAGGATCGACGTGGTCGAGCCACCATATTGGGCGCCGTAATAAATGCCGGCGAGCATGATCAGCGCGCCGACGGGCGGAAGGCCAAATGTGATCGGCAGCAGCATGGCGACGGTCGCAACCGTGCCGATGCCGGGCAGCACGCCAACAAGTGTGCCGACCAGCGCGCCGAGCAGGCAGAAGCCGAGGTTGGCGGGAGTGCCGGCGACCGAGAAGCCTAGCGCCAGATTTGCAAGGAGGTCATGCATGGTAGGGCTTTCTGCTCACGACCAAGGCCAAAGCTGGAACGGAAGTCCTAGCAGATAAACGAACAGGCCGACGCAGAAGGCCGTCATGCATACGGCAGCGATCAGACTTTCCATCCATTTAAATTCGCTCGAGCCCAAAATTGAAACCATGAAGGCGGCAAAAGTAGAAAGCACCAAGCCGAGCGGCGGCAGCGTCAAGGGAATGCCAATGGCGCTCAGGCTGATGCCGCGGATCATTCCGGCGAAGAGCAGGATCGCGACCAGCACGTAAGCGGGACCACGCACGGCGAATTTATCGATCGGCGGTCCCTCGAAAATCAGGCCAATCAACGATACCAGGGCGCCGCAGATGGCGAGCAAGGTCGCGAATATGCGCGGCGCGGTGCCGGGTCCGAATGCAAAGCCATGCTGGCCTGGCAAGGCACTCGTGGCCAGGATCGCGACGATCGCCAGCCCTATCAGCGCCAAGCCGCCGTAGAAATCGCGCGGTCCGCGAACCTTGAATTGAAAACCTCCCCCTTTTCGGGAGGATTTTGTGTCGGCCATGTCCCCTCCTGGCACTTTCTTCTTAATTCTTTGCGATACGCACTTGATCCCTAGCACACGTCCCAGCCCCGCCGGAAGCACGAACGTTGGGCAGAAGGGCTTTTTCGCCTCACATTATCTCGCCATAAACCGGCGGCATCGGCTATAGCCACCCGGTCAACCCCAAGGCGCCGCCGGCGGCGAAAATCCATAGTGGATTGATACGGGTGGCGAAAGCGACCAGGGCGCTAACGGCGGTCAAAACGCCGGCAATCACATTATGATCTGCCGTGCGCGCCAAGACGAAGGCGCTGGCACCGATCAGGCCCAGCGAAACCGGAACCAGGCCGGCCTGGATCGCAATGCGCCAATGGGCGTCCTTGAAACGGTCCCAGGTGCGCGCGACCGCGAAGGCCACCAGGCAAGTTGGCCCGCACATCGCCGCGGTCGCCACTGCCGCCCCGGCAATACCGGCGACATGGTAGCCGATCAGCGTGACGATGATGATGTTGGGCCCTGGCGAGATTTGCGCGATGGCGAACATGTCGGCGAACTGCCGGTCATTCATCCAATGCATCACGTCGACCGCGACGCGATGCATTTCCGGGATCGCGGCATTGGCGCCGCCGACCGCGAACAAGGACAGCAGCGCGAAATAACCGGCGAGACTGAGCAGCGGGCTGTCGTTCATCGCTTGAACCACGCCAAGGCTACGCTGATCGGCGCCAGCGCCACGAAAACCCAGGGCAACGGCCAGTTCATGATGGCCACGCCGACGAAAGCGAGGATCGCAATCACCGGCCCGGAATTCCAGCGCATGAAAAACATCGGCGCCGCCATCTTGGCGACCACCGCGATCAGGAGACCGGCGGCGGCCGACGCGATGCCGGACAGAATGCGGCCAAGCGCTTCAACATCGCCGTAGTACGAATATAAAATCGCCAGTCCGGTGACGATCACGAGTGGCGCGCCCATCAAGCCTGCAAGCGCCACCGCGGCGCCCGCCGCGCCGCCAAAGCGCGAGCCGAACACCACCGAGAAGTTCACCACGTTCGGGCCGGGCAGGAATTGTGACAGCGCGAAGGCTTCGTTGAATTCCTCCGACGTCATCCAGTGCTTCTGCTCGACGACCTTGCGCCGCGCCCAAGGCAGCGTGCCGCCGAAACCGGACACCGACACAATTGCAAAAGCGCGGAACAGTTCGGTGAGCGACGGTTGGACGGCTGCGGGGGACGGCGGAAGTTCGGACATTTGCAGACAGGATTACATATTGAATGTCCGCGCGGCTAGGCACTCTGCTATAAAGCACCTCGACGGACCGGAAAAATCCGGCCGAGTACAATTTCGGGAGGATTCTCATGCGGACACGTTTTGGCGCCTTTGCGGCGGCTTCGGTATTTTGGCTTTCCATTGCGGGCGCCACGCAAGCCTCGGCGCAAGCTTATCCTTCGCGCGCCATCACGCTGGTTGTTCCGGCCGCGGCCGGCGGGCCGACCGATGCGGTAGCCCGGCTGATCGCCGAATCCATGTCGCGAACGCTCGGCCAGCAGATCGTCGTTGAAAACGCCGGTGGCGCCGGAGGCACCATCGGCATGGCGCGCGTCGCCAAGTCGGCTCCGGACGGCTACACGATTTCGGTCTGGCACATCGCGCAAGCGACCGCGCCGTCTCTTTATACCAACCTGCGTTACAACGTGATCGACGACTTCGACTCGATCGGGCGCATCGCCGACGTGCCGATGACCATCGTCGGCAAGGCCGCGCTGGAATCCAAGAACATCAAGGAACTCATCGCCTGGCTGAAGGACAAGAAGGCGGCGGTGACGTATGCCCACGCCGGCATAGGCTCGGCGTCGCATTTGTGCGCGCTGATGTTCATGAGCGCCATCAATACGCAATTAACCGCTGTATCCTATCGCGGCACCGGACCGGCCATGACCGACCTTCTCGGCGGCCAGTTCGACGTCATGTGCGACCAGACCACCACCACGACGGCGCAGATCACGGAAAACAAGATCAAAGGCTATGCCGTGACCACGAAACAACGGCTTGCGGTGCTGCCGCAATTGCCGACGCTGGATGAATCCGGCCTCAAGGGCTTCGAAGTCAGCGCCTGGCATGCGATGTGGGCGCCGAAAGGCCTGCCCGCCGACGTTGCGCAAAAGCTCAGCGCGGCGCTGCTGGCCGCGCTCAAGGACCCCAAGATTGTCGAGCGTCTGGCGGTGCTTGGCGCGGAACCCGTGAAGCCGGCACAAGCGACGCCGGCGGCGCTGGCCTCCCATCTCAAGAGCGAAGTCGCCAAATGGTCGCCAGTCATTGACGCGGCAGGGGTGAAAGCAAACTAGCGCTCGTGGTAAAATAATTGGGCGAATCGATTCGCTTGCGCTGGTTTCCTTCACAAGGCCCGTTCCATAGCGATGAAAGACTCCGCGTCGCAGGCGCAAGCCCAGAAGTCCCGATTTCTGATGTGCCGTCCGCAACATTTTGCGGTGACTTACAGCATCAATCCCTGGATGGACCCGGGCGCCTGGGCACAAAGCGGCGAGGTGCTGCATGCCCGCGCCGTGCGGCAATGGACCGGGCTGCATCGCACGCTGCTGGCGCGCGGCGCGCAGATTGAAACCGTCGAGCCGCAGCATGGCCTTCCCGATCTCGTGTTCACCGCCAACGCCGCGGTCGTGCTCGATGGCAAGGCGGTGATGGCACGCTTTCTCCATCCCGAACGCCAGCGCGAGCAGCCGGTCTATACGGAAGCGTTCCGCGCGCTGCAGGCTCGCGGGCTGCTGGACGAAGTCGTGGAACTGCCGCCGGGCGTCACGCTCGAAGGCGCCGGCGATTGCATCTGGGACCGCGCGCGCGGGCTGTTCTGGATCGGCAGCGGCTTTCGCTCGGACGCCTCAGCCGCCGACGCCATCGAGGATGCCTTCGGCGTGCGCTGCCTGCCGCTCGCGCTGAGCGACCCGCATTTCTATCACCTCGACACGGCGTTCTGCGCGCTGCCGTCCGGCGACGTGCTGTATTATCCCGGCGCCTTCAC
This sequence comes from Pseudolabrys sp., assembly GCA_043734185.1. Lineage (GTDB taxonomy): Bacteria > Pseudomonadota > Alphaproteobacteria > Rhizobiales > Xanthobacteraceae > Pseudolabrys. The sequence continues at coordinate 3,821 of JAYTFS010000294.1, forward strand.
CGCCGCCGCGCTTGAGATCATCCACGATTGCGTCGCGCCGGCGCAGCGCATTGCGCTCAACGCGGCCGATGCCGAGCGTTTTGCCGCCAACGCCGTGTGCGTCGGCCGCACCATCGTGATGTCGAGCGGCAGCGACGCGCTACGGCGCACGCTGGAAAACCGCGGCTACAAGGTCGCCAAGACGCCGTTGCAGGCCTTCCTGCGCAGCGGCGGCTCGGCCTGCTGCCTGACGTTGCGCCTCGATCACCAATCGAAGACAGCGCAGGCAAGCGCGATGGCGGTCGCTTAAAGCTTCGCACCTGCGGCCTTGATCACCTTGGCCCACTTCTCGGTTTCCGCCGCCATCAGGCGCCCGAAGTCGGCGGGCGATCCCGCAAGCGGCGTGCCGCCGGTGTCGGCGAGCTTGGCCTTCATCGCCGGATCGGCGAAGGCCGCATTGATCTCTTTGTTGAGCCGCTCGATGACATCGGCCGGCGTGTTGGCCGGAACGCCAATGCCGGTTACCGCGCTCGCCTCGTAACCGGGTACCGAGTCGCTCAGCGTCGGAACATCCGGCAGCGCCGGCGAGCGCACCGCCGTTGTCACCGCCAACGGGCGCAGCTTGCCGCTGCGGATCGGCCCGATCGAAGCCGACATCGGCTCGAACATCATCTGCGCATTGCCTTCGATCATTTCCTTGAGCGCCGGCCCGCCGCCGGCGTACTGCACCACGTCCACATTTACGCCCGTCATCATCGTGAACAGCAGGCCCGACACATGCGGGGAACTGCCCTTGCCGGTCGAGGCCATCTTGAGCTTGCCGGGATCGGCTTTCGCCAGTGCCACGAACTCCGGCGCCGTCTTTGCCGGCACCGAAGGATGCACCAGCATGACCAGCGGCTCGCGCGTGATCGCCGCCACCGGCGCAATGTCGCGCAGGAAATTGAAATTCATATTTTCGTAATGCGAGCCGTTGATCGCGTTCGCCGGCCCCGCCAGCAGCAGCGTGTAGCCATCGGCCGGCGCGCGGGCGACTTGCTCGGTGGCGATATTGCCGGACGACCCCGGCTTGTTCTCCACGACGACCGGCTGGCCGAGCCGCACCGAGAGCCATTCCGCGATCAGGCGGCCGAGAATGTCATTTGGCCCGCCGGCCGGAAAGCCGACAACGAGCGTAATGGGCTGCGCGGGATAGTTCTGCGCGCCAGCGCTCTGCGTCGAACCAAGGAGAACGGCGCCTGCGAGCGTGAGAAAGCGGCGGCGAGGAAGGATCATGGTGTCCGCATCTCCCTTTTGCAGCGTGAGAACTACCACGTTTTCGGGCTCGATAGACACGGCGCGCCAGCGCCCATAAACTGGCGCCAAATCGCATCGGCAAGGCCGTTTCCGTCGAGACCAGAATGAGCATCGCAAAATTTGACCCGACGGCGATCATCGACCGGGTGCTCGCGCTTTGGACGCAAAACCTCACGATTGAGCGGATCCTACTCGAATTCGGGCTCGCGCCGAGCGACATCACCTATGACGCGATCGTGGAGTTCGCGCTTTCCAACCTGAATTTCTCGAACGTGCTGGCGCTGCTGGGAGGCATATTCCTGGTATCGACCTTCGTGGTCCGCACCATCGTGCTGATGCGCGTGCTCTGCATCTTCAGCATCATATTTTTCTTAGGCTCGGCGGCGCTCGCCTACTCGCTGCCGAAATTCCTTCTGTATCTGCTGGCACTGCCGATCAACATCGTGCGCCTGGTGCAGATCCGTAACGTCGTCAAACGGGCAAAGATCGCCGCGCGCGGCACAGTGTCGATCGACTGGCTGCGGCCCTATATGGCGCCGCGGCCTTACCAGAAGGGCGACGTGCTGTTTCGCAAGGGCGACATCAGCACCGAAATGTTTTTGACCGATAAGGGCAAATTCCTGGTGTCGGAAATCGGTATCGAAATTCCGCCGGGTCGCATGCTGGGCGAGCTTGGCTTCATTTCACCGACCAACCAGCGCACCCAGTCGGTCGAATGCATCGAGGATGGCGAGGTTTTGACGATCACCTACCAAAAGCTAACCGAGATTTATTTCGAAAATTCGGAATTCGGATATTACTTTCTTCGCCTGGTCAGTGACCGCCTGTTGCAAAATCTTGCACGTCTCGAAGGAATCGTCGAGCAGGACAACGCGAAGCTGCAGGCTTTGACTGCCGCAAATACTGCTAATGACGCGGCGAGCAAACCAATATCCGTCCTACGCAGTTTGGCCGCTAATCGGTCGATGACAAAGGATCAACTCGCGAGCCCAAAGCACCAGGATGACCGGCCCCCCGGCAAGCGAATGTTCGCGGCACTGAAAAAATTACCGCAGGCTTTGACTGCCGCAAAGCCTGCGAATGACGCGACGAGCGAACCACCGCCCGTCTTACGAGGTTTGGCCGCCAATCGGTCAACGACAAAAGATCAACTCAAGCTCCAAAAGCGCCAGGATAAGCCATCGTTTGGCAAACGGATGTTCGCCAGACCGAGAAAATTTCTGCGAAAGGTTCTGGGAACCATCCTCTACTGGATCGGTTGGGTTTTTGCGGTCCTTGCGCTCGGACTGGCAATAACTCTGATAGTCATAACGGGCAATCCGCTGGTACCTTTGATTATCGGCGCCGCTGGCGTGATTGTTTGGCTGGCCATGATTGGGGCAAAATATATTCTAACGCGACGATAATTGCCGGCATGGGGATCGTCGGCATGGCTGGATTTCGCCGACGCCGACGTGCTGGCGCTAGTTCCCGCCCGCCAAGGCATTAACCTCGCCAAAGCCAGCGGCCTAGGCCGACGGCCATGATCATTCCGGCGAACTGCGCGAGGATAAAAGCGGGAGCCGCCGACGGTGCGATGCCAGCAAAAGTATTGGACAGCGATCGCGCGATGGTCACCGTCGGGTTGGCAAATGACGTGGACGCCGTGAACCAATAGGCTGCGGTGATATAGAGCCCAACGGCATAAGGCGTGGCTGCCGCATTGCGGGCGACGCAACCGAAAATCGTCAGCAGCAAGCCGAATGTCGCAACGAATTCCGCGAGCCACTGCCCCGGCCCGCTTCGCATTTTCAATGATAATTGCCACACCGGCAGATCGAACATCAGGTGGGCGATCCATACGCCGATCACGCCGCCGATGATTTGAACGGCTACATAGGCCGCCGCATCTGGCCACGACAACTCCCGGCGCAAAGCAAAAGCCACGCTCACCGCCGGATTGAAATGCGCGCCGGACAACGGTCCGAACACCAAAATCAGCACGACAAGAATAGCGCCGGTCGCCAAAGTGTTGCCCAGCAGCGCGAGCGCGACGTTACCGCCGGCCAGGTTTTCCGCCATGATGCCGGAGCCGACAACGGTGGCGAGCAGGAAGGCCGTGCCTAGGCATTCACTGACAAGACGCCGCGAAAGATTTGGCATCAGGTCGGTTCGTTGGCTTTTGCCGTCGCGCCTTGCATGCGGCCAATTTCCTTCAGCCGGTTTTGCAGGCTAAATTGATCGAGGCTTTTGATCGGCAGCGCCACGAATATCCCGATGCGTTGGTTGAACATCCGGTAGGCATCCTTGAACACCAAACCGATTTCCGCCGGTGTGCCGGAGGCGGCAGCAGGATCGGGAATGCCCCAATGCGCGGTCATCGGCTGGCCGGGCCACAAGGGGCAAGTTTCGGCCGCCGCATTGTCGCAAACCGTAAAGACGAAATCGAATTTTGGTGCGCCGGGCTTGGTGAACTCGTTCCACGACTTCGAACGAAACGCCGACGTGTCGTAGCCGAGCCCGCGCAGCAGTTCGATGGTGCGCGGATTGACGCTATCCTTCGGCTGACTGCCCGCGCTGTAGGCGCGGAAGCGCCCCTGCCCCAGTTTGTTCAGGATCGCTTCGGCGATGATCGAGCGCGCCGAATTGCCGGTGCACAGAAAGAGGACGTTGAAGCTTGTCATGCCGCCGTCTTCTTTCGCTTCGGCGCCGGCACGCATATCGCGGGTGCGCACGAGCCTGCACCTTCGCAACAATTCTCGGTGAGGTAGCCAAGCAACTCGTTCATCGTTTCAAAGCGCGCGGCGTAAATCATCGAGCGGCCATCGCGCCGCACCGTCACCAGCCCCGCATCGCGCAGCCGGTCGAAATGAAATGTCAGCGTGTTGGGCGCGAGCTTGAGCTTGGTGGCGACCTCGCCGGCTGGAAGGCCATCCGGCCCCGCCTGCACCAGCAAACGGAACACCTCAAGACGGCTGTCCTGGGCGAGCGCGGCCAGAGACGCGACGGCATCGGTATTTTTCATATTTCAACGATTATCGAAATGACCAAAGGGCGTCAAGAGTTATTTCGATCAGTGTTGAAATGTTTTGTGGGCCGGCCTCAGTTGTCATTGCCGGCATCGACGGTGCAAAATACCCGCTGGCGAGGGTAGGATGAATTTGAGAAAACGTATCAAGCAAAGTGAGGCAGGCGTCAGCGCCGTTTTGCTGGGGTTAATGCTCATTGCATTGTCGCCGGCGCCGGCGAACGCGCAGCAGCCGCCGCGCAATGGCTGCGTCATTGTCGCCAAGGGCGAATACGACAGCGCCAAAAAGCAAAACCTGCTGCACGCCCGGTTTGGCAATTATGTGCGAACGGGCCGGCCGCTCCGCCGCGTCTACTGGTATTGCCAGTAACGAAGATCGAGGCATGTCCCGTCGCTCGCGCAGCAAGCGCAGGCGCCGCTTTTGCGCGGCTCAGGCGGCGAGCGGCTCGGCGCCGCCCGAAGGCACCAGCAGCAGAGGCAGCCTGATCCGCACCGTCGTTCCGGTTGCTTCCGGTTTCGACGGCACGATAGTGCCGCCCAGCTGGCGCACGAAGATCGCCACATAGTCGGTGCCGCGCTTCTCCGGGCTCTTCGCCACGGCACTCTTCATGCCGATGCCGTTATCGGCAACAACCAGTTCAATCTGATCGCCGAGCCGTTCAACGCAGAGTCTGATAAGTCCTCTGCCCCCAGGAAATGCATGCTTGATGGCGTTGGTCGTCAGCTCATTGACCAGCAGCCCGAACGGCACCGCACGATCCGGATCAATTTCCACCGGCTCGCCCTCGACCTCGATCTTGATGCCGGACATGTTGCCGAGCAGGCTCGCCGTCATCGTCCTGGCGATCTCGCGCAAATAAGCGTCCACCGCCACCGTCTGGCCACGGCTGGTTTGCGATATCAGGTCGTATAGCTGGGCAATGGCGCCGATGCGCGCCTGCATGGTCTTGTAGCCTTGCACGCAAGGAGCGGCCGTCCATTTGGCCTCGTAGGCGATCAGGCCAACGATGACCTGCAAGTTATTCTTGATCCGGTGCGAGATCTCGTTGGTCAGGCTGAGCGCGTCGCGCTCGCGCTGCTTGCGTTCGGTGACGTCGCGCGCCGAGGCAAAAACACCCTGCAGCGTTCGGCCCCGGTCGTAGAAGGTGGTTGCGTTGTAGGACACCTCGGTTTCCTTGCCGTCGCGGGCGCGCGCGGTCAGTTCGTAGTCGGTGACCTTCTTTTCGCCCAGCACGCGCTTGATTCCCGCTTCGGCCCGCTCCGGATCGGTGAAGTAGTCCTTGAAAGGCGCGCCGATCAATTCGTCGCGCGTGCAGCCGGTGAGCGCCTCCATTTGTTTGTTGACGTCCGTGATGATGCCGGAGGGATCGGTCGTCATCAGCGCGTCGATATTGGATTCAATCAGCGAGCGGGTATAAAACTGCTGGTCGCGCAAACGTTGATCGAGCTTTTTCTGTTCGGCTTCGACCAGCTTGCGCGCTGTATTGTCCGTCCCGATCAGCAGATAGCCGATGATGGCGTTTTGCGCGTCACGCAGCGCCGTCACCGACACCACCGCCGGGAACCGGCTGCCATCCTTGCGGATGTAAGTCAGTTCATAGATGTCCTCGATCCCGCGCGAGGCCTTGAACACCAGCGCCTCGAAGCCCGGCGTAATCGGCGTGCCAAGTTCAATGCTCAATTCCTTGGCGCGCGCGATCACCTCCTGCGAGTCTGAAATGTCTGCCGGAGTAATCTTGTTCATCACTTCAGCCGCCATGTAGCCCAGCATGCGCTCAGCACCGACATTGAAAATTTGAATGACGCCCTTGGCGTCAGTGGCGATGCTCGAAAAATTGGCGCTGTTGAAAATGGCGCGTTGCAGCGCGCCGGCCTTGAGCAGCGCCTCTTCCGCCTGTTTGCGCGCGGTATTGTCGGTGCCGATCAGCAAATAGCCGATGATGGTGTTTTGCGCGTCGCGTAGCGCCGTCACAGACACCACCGCCGGGAACCGGCTGCCGTCCTTGCGGATGTAAGTCAGTTCGTAGATGTCCTCGATCCCGCGCGAGGCCTTGAACACCAGCGCCTCGAAGCCCGGCGTGATCGGGGTGGCCAGCTCGGCGCTCAACTCCTTGGCGCGCGCGATCACTTCCTGCGGATCGGAAATGTCGGCAGGCGTGATCTTGTTCACTACTTCGGCGGCGGCGTAACCCAGCATGCGCTCGGCGCCGACATTGAAAATTTGAATGACGCCCTTGGCATCGGTGGCGATGCTGGAAAAATTGGCGCTGTTGAAAATGGCGCTCTGCAGCGCGCCGGTCTTGAGCAGTGTTTCTTGGGCCTGCTTGCGCAGGCTGTTGTCGGCGCCCTCGGCGATTCCGCTCCGCGTTCCGCCGTTTCCATTTTTCAAGATGCAGCCCCCGGTGTTCGGTCGCGTTCAAGTGGCAGAATTATTGCGCGTCTTCGTCAATTTTCTTCGAGCATCGTCTTGACGGAGTTTTGCAACTGATTTTGCGTGTACGGCTTGCAGAGGAAATGCGTGCCCTCGACCAGCAGCGCTTTCATTTTGTCGGTGAGGGTGTTGCCGGTCGTGTACAGCACGCGCAATCCCGGCCGCAGCGCGATCGCCTGAAGCGCCAGATCGCATCCGCCGTGGACCAAAGTTTTCAGATAGATGTCGGTAAACAGCGCGTCGATCGGCTGCGGCGAACGCAGGATCGCGAGCGCCTCGTCGACGTCGCTGGCGGTAAGTGTCGTATGGCCCCACTCCTGAATCAGCATCTCCGCGACTTCGCGGATGAAAACATCGTCTTCGACGATCAGGATGACGGCCACGGCATTTCTTTCGGCCGTGACAACTTCTGTTGCGGCCCGCGCAAGCTGAAAGAGCCCGCTGCGACCGCTATCAAGGCATAGGTAGACGCGCGAGGTGAGGGAATGGTTCCGTTGGCTTTTGACGTAATTTTGGGCAGCCCTTATCTGCCCCGCACCGAACACGTGGCTGAGAAGAACTCCCGGTTCTTGCCCGAGCAGACGCACCTCGCGCGCGACGATCGCAGTTCTTTGCACGCAAACCCGCCTCGGAGCCCATTCTTGGCCGCGGCCTTAAAAACCGGCGCGCCATGCGCCGAGCACATTCGAAACCCCAATAAAATCGGGCCCCGTTTTGTCGTCGGCATGTACTCTTTGCATGCCCGGATAGGAATTGTTTCCCGTGAAACACACCTACTTTTGTCAATAATTAGCGCCTATATTCAGCGGGCCGGGGCAACCCGGCTATGGCGATAAACGGACGTCGTAATAAACCTTTCGGACCCGGGGGCAGTACCCGGCGCCTCCACCCAAGCTCAAGCAAAGGCTGGGCTTTGGCGGGGGCGAACTAGGATCGACGAGGGCGTAAAGGGCGTACTTTTGCTCGGCATGGTTCCGCCGTTATCGGGCCAAATCGTAGTTGCAAATGACAACTATGCTCCGGTTGCTCAGGCCGCGTAAGCGGTTTTAGTAAC
>JAYTFS010000295.1:0-2109 GCA_043734185.1 Pseudolabrys sp.
CGTCCTTGAAGCGGTCGAAGGTGCGGCTGACGTAATAGGTGATGACGCAGGTCGGCCCGCACATCGCCAAGGTTGCGACCAGCGCACCCGCGATGCCCGCCGCCTGATAGCCGATCAGCGTCACCACCATGATGTTCGGCCCCGGCGCCGCCTGCCCGATCGCGAACAGGTCGGCGAACTGGCGGTCGGTCATCCAGTGCGCGACGTCCACCGCCTGGCGGTGCATTTCCGGCACGACCGCCATGGCGCCGCCGATCGCGAACAGCGAGAGCAAGGCGAAATGGACGGCCAGATAGATGAGCGTATCGAGATCCTTCATCGCCGCGCCCACCACGCGAGCGCGATCGACACCGGCGCCATCACGAGCAGCACGTAAGGCAGCGGCCAGCGCACGATGCCGACGGCCGTGAACGCCGCCGCCATCACGGCGAGCGCAGGCGCGCCCTCGCGCAACAGCGGCAGCGCCATCTTGATGACGATCGCGCCGATCAGCCCGGCCGCCGCGCACGCGACGCCGGCGAGAACGCGCTGCAGCGCGTCGATGTCGCCATAGCGGGAGTAGAGCGCGCCGAGCGTGAGCACGATCACCATCGGCGGCAGCAGCAGGCCCGCGAGCGCCACCGCGGCGCCGGCCGGCCCATGCAGCCGCCCGCCGAACACCACCGCGAGGTTGACGACATTCGCGCCGGGCAGGAACTGCGCGACCGCGAAGGCTTCGTTGAACTCCTGCGCGGTCATCCAGCGCTTGTCGTCCACGATCGCGCGCCGCGCCCACGGCAGCACGCCGCCGAACCCGTGCAGCGCCATGGAGAAGAAAGCGCGGAACAATTCGGAAAGCGAAGGCGGCGGCGTGGGCGGAGATGCGGCGGGAACGTCGGTCATGCCTGACTGGTACCGCCGCTTCATTCCAGGCGCCAGACAGTTGCCCAACTCCTGGTTGACTTAAAGGAACTTTCCGGTTCTGCTGACGGGACCGCCGGGTATGGGATGCTTTGAGGACAACGCGATCTGGCGCGCCGCCGCGTCGGGCGGGAAATGTGGTGCGCGCTGGTGCGCAGAGGAATCGCACGAGGGTTTCGCAGCAATGGAGGCAGGTCATGTTTCATTGTGGTGCCACGAACAAACACAATTTCATTGAAGCACCGTTGATATTACCTGTGCCCAAAAATGCACAGGACTGGTTCGATGTTCCGATCAAGATCGGCGACAAGATCGCCGAACTAAAAAAATGGGCGGCTGACGATTGTGCTTCGCAGACGGCGGCTGACGATTGTGCTTCGCAGACAAAGGATAATTGCGATCCCAAATGCAAGATAAAGGGGGGATTTGAAGCCTACAACGTCACCGTGAAAAAAATGTCCGTGGAATTAAGAAGGATCGGCAAGGTCAAATCGTTTGTGCTGGCAATAGAGTTCCACGCGGAATGGGAAGCCGTGGTCCGATGCCTCAAGCCAAAAAACGCCGCTGAAGTCTCACTGCCGCTCTCGGTCATTCCGTGGGACGAATTACAGGAGATGTCCAAGTTCGACAAGGGCCTCGATCCCGATCCCCTCAAATAACACCTGGATCGCATCGCGTTCACAAATCCATCTCGTTCTGCGTCTCGCTTTTCTCGCGCTTGGCCTTCCTGAACACGCTCTGGTCGATCCACGGCACGTGCGGGCGCTTTCCCTCGAACAAATCCTCGATCGTCAGAATCTGAATCTTCTCGAACGAGGTGCGCCACTCCTGATCGCCGCTGGGTTTATAAAACCCGGCGGCCGAGGCCTCGCGCCGCATCGTGGTGGTCGGATCGGTCAGCGTGATCAGGACGCCGATCTTGGCGCGCTCGCGCTCGACCACCTGGCCCAGTGCGCGAATCCACTGCGGGCTGACGTTCTCGCCGCCCTTCACCTCGATCACGGCCTTCTCGGTCATCTTGCCGTCCGGCTTGAAATACAAATACCCGTCGATGCCTGAGTCCGCGCCCTTCTTGCCGCCCTTGTAGGGCTGCGCCTCGATCATCGAGAGCGCCCAGAGCTGGAACTGATGCTTGTCGGCAAGCGCGAGTTCGCGTGCGGCGCCGATGTCCTTCGGCACGCCATGAATTTCGAATTGCGCTTGCGGGAA
>JAYTFS010000296.1:0-54756 GCA_043734185.1 Pseudolabrys sp.
ATGATGATGCCGCCCTTGGTCTTCTCCAGGGCGGTGATGCGGCGAACGACCAGGCGGTCGTGCAGGGGACGGAACTTGGTCTTGGCCATGTGTTTCCTCGCGCAGGTAATGGACAATGGGTTGACTGAAAACCTCGATATTGGAAGCTCTTAGCACTCATAGTAGGAGAGTGCCAATGGCTTGGCGGGACATATGGCGCCCGCATTTGAGTGTCAAGGCAATGAGCTTGAACCGTGCTTTGAACGCGGCGTTAACCGAGTTGTAGCCCGCCGCGGGTAGGCTTGAGCTTGCCGACCCGAATTCACCTGATTGTGCTGCCGGAGCCCTCATGAGCGTTTCCAACTGCCCCAGCCTGCCGTGCGCGCTTATTCTGGCGGTGGCCGCCTTGGGTCTCGCAGGCTGCTCTGGTGGCTCGATCTCCAACCCATTCTCGACGTCCGAGCCAGCTCCGCTGCCGCCGTCTACGGCCTCGTTGCCGCCGGCCTTCCCGCCGCAAGATATCGTCGGGCGCTGGGGGCTGGCCGCCTACCATAAGAACGAGGACCGCCCGCGCACCGAGGCGGCCGCAGCAGACCAGTGCAAGCAGCCCTATGTCGTCACGCTGGGGCAGGGCGGTGGGGTGATGATGCATCTCGCCGACCAGGCGACCCCGACCGAGTTGCGCCTGAAGGGCGCGCCGGGCGGAAAGACATACATTGGTCCCGCCGAAGACGCGCCGGGTAGCCAGCAGGACCGCGAAGTCGTCTCGTTCGACGGCCGCGTGCTGGCGCTGCGCTGGATGGATACCGAAGTGCAGGGCCGTTACGGCACCATGGTCTATGTGCGCTGCGGCCCGGAAGGCGAGAAGCGTCCGAAGCCGAAGGCTGCCGCCAAGCCGGCGGCCAAGCCGAAGACGGCGCCAAAGCCGGTCCAGCCGCCGATCCAGCAGGTCCCGCCGGCGCGGTGACGGGCTGACCGGCGCGCCGTGCATGCGCAGCTTCGCGCCGGCGTGCTAGACCTCGTTCCCGCATGACCGCACCCCGCGATTTCATCCACGGTCCCTGGCGCGCCGTGCCGGTCCTCGGCGTCACGCAGATTCTTTCATGGGGGACGATCTTCTATACGCCCGTGCTGATCGTGCCGTTGCTTGCGGCCGAGCACGGATGGTCGATGTCGTTTGCCATGGGTGGCTTGTCGGCAGCGCTCTTGGTCGCCGGACTGGTCGCGCCTTATGTCGGGCGCTCGATCGATCACTTCGGCGGGCAGGTGACCATGACCGTCGGCTCGCTGATCGGCGCGCTGGGGCTCGCGTTCATTGGCTACGCCAACCATCCGGTCGCCTACTATGCGGTGTGGATGCTGCTTGGCGTCGCCATGTCGGCAAACCTGTATGACTCCGCCTTCGCCACGCTCGGCCGCATCTTCGGCGCCGGCGCGCGGCGGCCGATCACGGCGCTGACACTGGCCGGCGGCTTTGCATCCACGGTGAGTTGGCCGGCGACGCATTTTCTTCTCGAAGCGGTCGGCTGGCGCGGCACCTATCTCATTTACGCCGTGCTGCTGGCCTGCGTCTCCGCGCCGCTGCATGCCTTCGTGCTGCCGCGTAGCCGCTTCGACGCGACTGCCGTAAAGCCCATCGACGGCAAGGCACCGGCCAAAGTGCTGCCGCCGCACGGCCTGCCCTTCATTCTGGTGGCGTCGGCGTTTGCGGCCTATGCCTTCGTTCCCTCAGGGCTGTCGGCGCATCTGCTGGCGATCTTTGCGCGCGCCGGTATCGATTCCGGAACGGTGGTGTGGATCGGCGCGCTGTTCGGCCCGGCGCAGGTCGGCGCGCGGCTGATCGAATTCTCATTCGGCCGCAACCTGCATCCGCTGTGGCTGATCCGCTTTGCGCTTGGCGTCTTGCTGTGCGCCTTTACGATGATCGCGGTGCTCGGCATATCGGTGCCGGTCGCGGTGGCCTTCGCATTGATGTTCGGCGGCGCCAACGGGCTGGTCACCATCACGCGCGGCGCGGTGCCGCTGGCACTGTTTGGCGCTTCCGGTTACGGGCGGCTGATGGGCCGCCTCGCCGGGCCCTTCCTGGTGATGCAGTCGGTAGCGCCGCTGGTGATGGCGTTTGTGATCGAGCGCGTGTCGGATTCCGCGGCGCTGGCGCTGGCCGCCGCCTTCGCCGCCATGGCGCTGGTCAGCTTTATTATGATCAGGCGGCCGGTCTAGTTCGCCAAAAACTAAGCGAACATCTCATCGATATCGCTCTGACTGGCGTGGCCCGTGTCACCGTCGAGCTTGGGGCCGTTGAGCAACCCGCGTCCTGGCGCCGGTTTTTCAGGCGCGGGAGCCTTGCCGCTCACGCCTTCGCTGCGCGCAAGCATCGCGGTCACCTGATCTTCCACCATCGTCATGGTGCCGATCACGTTGCTGATGCGCTGACCTGTAATATCCTGGAAATTGCAGGCTTCGTAGATCTGCATGACGTGGTCTTGGATATCCTGGGCCAGGCCGCGCTTGTAGTGGTCCTTGAGCGTGGCGGAGAGGGCGCGCGCGCTTTCGTCGATCACCTCGACCGATTTGAGAATTTTCTGCGTGGCGTAATCCATGCCATCGACCGCGGCGCGCAACTCGTCGCCCGCGCGCGCCATGCGGCGCTCCTTGCCTTCTCCGATGAGCGAAGCGAGTTCGCGCTTGTTGCGCGCAATCGTGTCCTGGATGACCACCAGTTCGCGCGTTAGATCTTTTGCGGCGGAAACGTCGCTGCCGGCGTGCGGCTTGGCTGGTGCGTCATGACGTTGCTCTGGCGCGGCGATGCGGCCCTCGGCAAACATCGCCTCAACGCGGAAAACTTTTCGTTGCACGCCACGCCCCCTCTGGTCCCCAGCCGTAAGTTTTATCCCAGCGGCTATTAACGGTGCGTTGCGGCATCCAAGTAAACCGGGCGTTTACCATGACGCTTTGCATTTTACGCAAAATAAACTCTACCGCGACGAAGCCAGCCCCTCGGCGCTCCAATGACGCGTACGCAGCCGCGCGGTTTACCAAACGGTGTTGCTTTCCCTTTGTACTGCGTCTGTCCGAAGTTCGTGCGAGACATCGATGTCCCGTTTGATTTTTCCACTATTGGCCGCGGGCGTGTTCGCGAGCAGTGCCGCGTCGGCGCAGCTTCTGCCTTCGACGCCACCGATGGTCGTGATGCAGGTGCAACCGCAAGTGCGCGGCAATCTCGGTGGCGGGTTCATTGAATATCTATTTGGCGATAGCGGGCGGCCGCAGGCGCCGGTTCGCATCTATCCCGATCAATCGCAAACCGCTCCCCAGATTTATGCCAGCACCAATCCTATGGTCGATCCCATGCTGGAGCCGCCAGGCACCGCGATCGATCCGCAATTCATGCGGCAAGAAGTTGCCTATCTGGGCCAGGAAGAGCCCGGAACGATCGTCATCGATACGCCGCAGCATTTCCTCTATCTGGTTCAAGGCGGCGGCAAAGCCGTGCGCTATGGCATCGGCGTTGGCCGGCCGGGCTTCACCTGGTCCGGCACGCACACGGTTTCAAGCAAGAAGGAATGGCCGGACTGGGTGCCGCCTCCGGAGATGCTCCAGCGCCGCCCCGAACTGCCGCATTTCATGGCGGGCGGCCCGAACAACCCGCTCGGCGCGCGCGCCATGTATCTCGGCTCGACGCTCTACCGCATTCATGGCTCGAACGAACCCTGGACGATTGGCCAGAACGTTTCGTCCGGCTGCATCCGCATGCGCAACACGGACGTCATCGACCTTTATAGCCGCGTAAAGATCGGCACCAAGGTTGTCGTCCTCTAGGGCTTGGCGAGCGCCGCGCCCTGCGCCGCGAGTATTTCCGGAAATTCATCGGAATTGAAAAATGCCAATTCTCGCTCGCGCAAATGCGTGAGCGGGTCGAGCCGTTCCAACGCGGCGTCGACGAAGCCCGGGTGACACATGATCAGGCCACCATCCGGCAGTCCGGCGAGGAAACGCGGAAAAATCTTCGGGAAATTGGCGTCGGGTCTGAATGTATATGACCCGGCAAAAGCCGGATTGGTGGCGATCCCAAGCTTGCTGGCCTTGCGGCGAAAGCGCACGCTAAGGATATCGAGAACCAATCCCTTGCGATCGTGCAGCCGGCGCAGCGAATTGGCGCGGCCGCATTGGCGTACCCAGGCGTCGGGCGCGCCTTCCGCCACGACTTTGAGAAAAGCGTCCCGCACCTGCGGAAATAGTTGCGCATGCTGATGGCCGTCAAGAAAGTCCGGCAGGCGGCCGAAAATGTTGACGAACGCGCGTAACTGGGCGGCGATTTCGATCGCCAGTTTCTCCGGCTGCAAGCGGCGGGCGATGGCGGCGCGCAACAGTTCGGCCACGGGCAGAAATTTCCCGTCGCGTAGCGGCGTAAATCCTGAAGACATCGGTTGCAATGGCCCGGTCAGTGTCACGTGTAGACCGATGGCGGCGCGTTTTTCACGCGCATTGAGCGCTGCGAGTTCCGGCGCTTCGTCATCGCCCAGATGCGGCGCCGCCACCATGACCGAAGTGGCATTCAGCCGTCCGCGCGCGATCAATTCCCGGATGCCGACATTGACCGACGGCGACAGGCCGTAATCGTCGGCGCACAGCCATATATTTCGCAACGGCTTACTCCGCCGCGCGCGAGACGACGGCGCGCGCTTTGGCGTTTTCCTTCGTCGTTTCGCTGGCGGTATCGTCAGCTTTCTTGACGCTGTGTTCGGCGACGAAATAGACCGGGCGTTTCTTGATCTCGGACAGCATCTTGCCAACATATTCGCCCAGCACGCCGATCATGATCAACTGCGCGCCGCCGATCACCATCACGCTGACCACCAGCGAGGGATAGCCGGGCACGTCCTTGCCGTAGAACAGCGTTTCCATAAGGATCCAGCCGCCGAAGAACAGAGCCGTCACCGCCAAGAGCAGGCCGAGCATACTGGCGACCCGCAGCGGCGCCACCGAAAACGATGTCAGGCCCTCGATCGACAGGCCGATCAGCGTCCACGGGCTCCAAGTCGTGACGCCGTGGGTGCGCGCGGCCGGTTCATAGTCGACGCGAATTTGCTTAAAACCGATCCAGCTCGCCAGTCCCTTGAAGAAACGATTGCGTTCGGGCATCAGGCGCAGCGCTGCCGTTGCGCGTGGTGACAGCAAGCGGAAATCGCCGGCATCTTCCGGTATTTTGTGCTTCGCGCGCCAGTTCATCAGCGCGTAAAACCCGCTCACGCCGGCGCGCTTCAGCCAGGATTCGTTTTCGCGGCTAGCTTTGGCGGTATAGACCACGTCATAGCCGTCATCGAGCCAGCGCGACACCAGCGTTTCGATCAGGTCCGGCGAATGCTGGCCGTCGCCATCCATAAACAGCGTGGCGCCAAGCCGGGCGTGGTCGAGGCCCGCGAGCAAGGCGGCCTCCTTGCCGAAATTCCGCGAAAGCGTGACCACCTGAATGTCGAGCGGGATTGCCGGCAGCGAATGGGCAATGCGGCTGGTGTCGTCGCTGCTGCCATCGTCGACATAAACGAGTTCGACACCGAGGCCGCGTTTAGCCTTGAGAAAACGCGCGACCTCGGCAATGCGTTCGTGCAGGGCGGGCAATCCCTTGGCCTCATTGAACAGCGGAACCACGATCGACAGACCGGGCAGGGATCGCGTCGGGGTCTTGCGGGCGCCGGATTTGGCCGATTTCGCCGCCATTCTCTTCTAGCCTATCGCTTTGCGTTTACTTGTTTCGTTTATTTCCGATTTATACCGCACCGGCGCGGCCCTGTCGCGCCTTCCGCAAAGTGTTATGAACGCACAATGATTCCGGCCTCTGTGCAAAATATCCTCGATCGCCTCGGCGTTGCCTGGCATGAGCGCGCCATCGCGCTTAAGGCAATCAGTTTCGCGATGGTCGGCGTCGTCAATACGGTCATCGATTTCAGTATTTTCTGGAACGCTGCGACATATTTCTGGTGGCCGCTGGTTCCGGCGAACGTCCTGGCCTGGCTGGTGGCGGTGTCGTTTTCCTACGCGATGAATTCCTTCATCACCTTCGGCCCGGAATCGGGCCGTATTCTGCGCCGGCGCGACTATGCCACCTTCATCGTGTCCGGCGTCGCCGGCATGGTGTGCAGCACGGCAACATTATTTGCGCTGTCTTATATCTTGCCGATTCTCTATGCCAAGCTCATCTCGATCCTGGTGAGCTTCGTGGTCAACTTCTCGCTCTCGCACTTCGTCGTGTTCCGCAAGCGTGACGCTTAAAGCCCTGCCTCAAGCTTGGCGAAAAGCGGATTGTCGCGCGAGAACACGTAGTCGAGATCGGCCACTGCCACCGTTTCGGCGCCGTTTTCACGCAAGAAACTGGTGAGCGCATAAACCTTATCGGGCGGGCAGTGCAGCGTCAGCATGCCCGACGAAGTCGGGCCGCCGAACGGCGTGGCGACGCCGAATTTTGCCTGTGCCTTCGCCACCAGTTGCGCATCGCACTTGGCAAAGCGGGCGCGTACCTCGCGAAACGCGCGGGCGCGCGCTTGCGCGGCGATGCGGTCGAGAATGACCCGCGCGGTGTCGCGGGTATCCCGGTCCCAGGCAGCGCCGCGCCCCGCCACCAGATTGGCCTGCGAGCGCAGGATAACGCCGTCGTCGACAATCTTAAGCCCATTAGCGGCAAGCGTTGCGCCGGTCGTGGTGATGTCCACGATCAGTTCGGCGCTGCCGGCGGCGGGCGCGCCTTCGGTCGCGCCGGAGCTCTCGACCACGCGATAGTCGATGACGCCCTGCGCGGAGAAGAAGTCGCGCGTCAGATTCACGTATTTCGTCGCTACCCGCATGCGGCGGCCGTGGGTGTGGCGGAAAGCGGTTGCGACATCGTCGATGTCGGCCATGGTGCGCACGTCGATCCAGGCCTGCGGCACGGCGACAACAACGGTGGCAAAGCCAAAACCCAGCCCTTCGATCAACACAACGCTCTTGTCGGCATTCGGAATCATTTCACGCACCAGATCTTCGCCGGTGACGCCGAGATGCACGACGCCCGCCGCGAGCTGGGTGGTGATTTCGCCAGCCGAGAGATACGCGACCTCCACACCGTCGAGCCCTGCGATGGCGCCACGATAGTCGCGCGCGCCGCGCGGCTTGACCAAGGCCAGGCCAGAGCGCGCAAAGAAAGCTTCGGCGTTTTCCTGCAACCGGCCTTTGGCCGGCACGGCGAGCACCAGAGGCGTACTCATGACGCGCCTCCGTAGCCCGACAGCCGCTCGATCCAGACCGCGAAGCCGACCGCAGGTGTCGCCTGCGTGCTGCCAAGCCGCGCGAGCAATCCGTCGTAGCGCCCGCCCGCCACCAGCGGGTCGCCGGTGCGCGCCGGATCGGTCAGCTCGAAGACGAAACCGGTGTAATAGTCGAAGCCGCGCCCGAAGCTTGTCGAGAACCGCACGCGCTTGAGATCGATGCCGCGCGCGGCAAGGAATCCGTTGCGGTTTTCGAAGAGGTCAAGAACTGGCGTGAGCACGCCCAGCATTCCGGCCTCCGCGGCGAGTGCGCGCAATTCGACGGCGGCTTCGTCCGGGTCGCCCTGAACGCTAAGGAAGCGTTCGATCAGCCCGCGGATTTCGCGCGGCAATTTCGCGCTAGCGCCCAACGCCGACTGCTCGAGGAAGCGTTCGGCGATCTCGGCGACCGAGCGCCCGCCAACGGCGTTGATGCCGGCAATGGACAGCAGATCGGTAACCAGCGCGTGCGCGCCTTTCGGATCGGAACCGGCGAGCGCTGCCAGCACGCCCTGATATTCCGGCCGCGCATTGTTGCCGCCAAGCACGAGCCGGTCGAGGTCCTGTGCCAGATTGGTCTTGCGGTTGAAATCTTTGATCAGCCGCCGCTTCCACGCGGGCGGCAGTTCGAGGCCGGCGACCAGCGCGGCAAACAGCGCGACATCGCCAGCACGGATGTCGGGCGAGGGCAGTCCATAACTGGCGGTCGCCTCCAGCCCAAGAGCAAGCATCTCGGCATCGGCCGCGGGCTTGTCGGCGCGGCCAAAAGATTCGATGCCGGCTTGCAGGAATTCAGCCGCACCATCGGTACGATGGCGGAAAACCGGGCCGAGATAGCAATAGCCGGCGGCATTACCCGTCGCTGATGACGCCAGATAGTCGCGCGAGACCGGAATGGTGAGGTCTGGGCGCAGACAGAATTCGCCGCCGCCGGGTGCGGTGGTCAAATACATGCGCTTGCGGATGTCCTCGCCCGACAGGTCGAGGAACGGCTCGGCCGGCTGCAGGATCGCGGGCGCAACACGGACATAGCCGGCGCGCTCGTAAGAAGCGACGAGGGCCTCCGCCCGCGCGTCGGGATCTATGCTCTGAGTCCTGATAATCGCGTCCATCGCCGTGTCCGACAAACCACATAAGTTCGGGGTATGGCGGCCCTTTAGCACGCTGGGCTTAAGGATTCGACGCCGATCGGCCGGTTCCCTTAACGGCGCAATGCGCCAAATGTCTGGTTTTGTTAACAAATTTTGCCGCCAGCCAAGCCGATCGGGACCCGAAGGCCGCAGTTGCAGGCGTTATGGGCGATAAAAAATCGTGGCTAATGGAATTTAAACACGAGGAGTGTTGACTGGAGGCAATCGGAGACCGTTTCCCATGGCCAATCCCGTGCCGCGCTCGGTGGTCGAGGCCTTCTACAAGGTCTATGCCGCGCGTGACGTCGAAAAGATCGCGGATTTCCTGCACGACGATGTGGAATGGAACGTCAGCGGCCCAGTGGACGTCCTGGCTTTTTGCGGGACGTTCCGCGGCAAGGCGGACGTCCTCAACCTGATCAAACGCCTGGTGCCACAGGTGATGCGCGTTTTTAGTTTCGTCCCGGAATCGATCCTGGTTGATGGCGACCGGTTGGCGATGCTCAATCGCCAGTCGGCGAAACGGACCGAGGATGGCCGGGTGATCAGTTTCCGGGTCGCAAACTTCATGCGGTTTCAGGACGGCAAGGTCATCGAGAATGTGTCGCTGATCGACAGCTTCGATGCCGTTGAACAAGTGCTCGGACATCCGCTCGCCGTGCGCGACGGCCAACGCGCCGAGCAGGGCAATGTCGTCGTGATCTGAGGCGATGACGCCGAATTGATTTTTCCATTCAGGCTGCATGATAATATCGCGGGGTAAGTTCCGCGATGGAGATTCGTTATGCGCCGCCGCTTGATCATCATCATCGGTCTTTTGTCTGCCTCCCCCGCATTCGCGCTCGACATGCCGCCACGCAAGCCGGGCCTTTGGGAACTCAAAATGAACTTCGAAGGCCGCAACTTGCCGGCGACGGCAATGAAGCACTGCGTCGATGCAGCCACCGATAAATTGATGAATTCCAGTTTCGGGGGCTCGGCGCAGGAAGCCTGCTCGAAACAGGACGTCACGAAATCCGGCAACACCATCACCGTCGACTCGGTCTGCAAATTCAGCGACGCGACCACCACCTCGCACGCGGTCGTCACCGGCAGCTTCGACAGCGCCTATACGGTCAACGTGACATCGACGCGCGAAGGCGGCAGGCCGCTGCCCGGCCAAGTGCCGGGTGCCGCGACTCACATGACGATTGACGCAAAATGGCTCGGCCCCTGCGCCGTCGGTCAACGGCCGGGCGATATCATCATGGCCAACGGCATGACGATGAACGTTCTAGATTTGCCGAAAATGGGCGTTGCGCCGAAGAGGCCGTAACACATGATCCCGAAAAGTGGGAACCGGTTTTCGGACAAGATCATGCGCAAGTAAAAACCTAAGCGGTTGGCTCTGCGCTCTGCATCGATTGCACTTCGGTGAGCTGAGCGTTTTGGTTTTGCGCCGGTTGCGCCATCGTAGGCTCCAGGCTCCGCACGTTTTGCCCCTCGGGCGCGGGTGCGACATCCGCTACCGCCTGGACGCCTTGGTTGGGCGCATCCACTTGCGTCGACGTGGCCGCCTGCACGGATTCCGCAGGCGACATGCTGGCGTGCGGCGTCTGGCTCGCGTGCACGGTCACATCGACCGACATGCCGAGAAACTCTCCCAGCCTGCCTTCGAAGGTGCCGGAGATCGGCAGTGCCTGCGAAGGATCGCGCGTCACCGCGATACGAATGAGATTGTCACCGGCGATCAGGCCATTGGTCGGGTCGTATTCCACCCAGCCGGCGCCCGGCAGATAGACATCGGCCCAGGCGTGCGTTGCGCCGGAGCCCTGCATCGCGCCGCCGGCGCCGTCGAGCGCGGGGTCATACAGATAGCCGGTGACGAAGCGCGCGCCGAAACCAAGGCTGCGCACCGCCTCAATGAACAGCAAGGCGAAGTCGCGGCAGGTGCCGCTCTTTTTCTCCAGCGTCTCGATCGGCGCCTGTGTGCCCTCCTCGTAGCGCACAAGATAGGCGAATTCGTTTTTGATGGCGACGTTGATGTTCGACAGCAGATTGTACGTCGACATGAACCGGCCCTTGACGAAGCGCTTGGCCCACTCGTCCAGCAATCCATTGGGATCGGGATAATGCCGGTCGAGCAGGCGGCCGAGATCGCTGCGGTCGTTGGCCGAATAGACGAAGGGGTACACCTGCGCCTCGGGCGCAATCGGAAATACCGGGCGCGTCAGTCCGTAGTGCTCAAGATGCAGCGTGCTCACGATCAGCAGGTCGGTCGCGTCTTGGCTGAACTCCACCTGCGCGACGGAATTGCCGAACACGTCGTGCATCCACCGGGAGTGGCCCGGCGGGGACAGCGTCAGTTCGGCGGCGACCAGGCGCAAGTCGTGGCTGTCGCGCGGCCGCAGCATCAGGCGATGCGTGCCGAGCGAAACCGGATGCGCGTAGCGGTAGTGGGTCTCATGGCGGACCGTGAGATATTTCATACTTTTCCGTGCTGGCTGAGGGCCGTCTAATCTCGGGTGCCGCCTTCGGCTTCGCAAGGCTCTAAAAGATCAGGCCGCTTGGAGTTCGGGTCGATTTTAGACGATTCTGGGGCGGCCGGAGGCACAAGCGTAGGCAAAACCGGGGCAAAACCAAAGCCGGTATGACGCTGCATGCTCATAGGAACGGGATAACACCAACGCTCTGCCACGACGCGACCCTTTCCCCGGTTTGGGTTGCGGGGAGTGAATGCACCGGACGGGGTAAAGTTCCACTATTCGCTGGGGTTTTGGTTAAGCCAATTTGTGCCGCGCCAGCAGCGCGCGCACTTCCTCGACAAGCCGGGCTTCATCGACCAGGAATTGCGAGTCCGTCTGCTTCTTGAGGTACTCGTCGCGGTCCTTGATGGCGGTGAGGTTGGCGCCAAGGATCAGGTCCTTGATCTGCACTTTCCTGGCGGCCTTTTCGTCGCTGCCCTGGATGATGGCGCAAGGCGATGAGCGCTTGTCGGCGTATTTGAGCTGGGTGCCGAGATTGTTCTTCGGGTTGCCGAGGTAAAGTTCGGCGCTGATTTTGGCGGCGCGCAAGGCGGCGACCATTTTCTGGTAATCGGCCATGCGGTCGCGGTCGAACACGGTGACGACCACAGGGCCGGGGACCGGCTTGCTGTCGAGCTTGCCGAGCGCGGTCAGCGCCGCTTGCAGGCGTGACACGCCGATGGAAAAGCCGGTGGCCGGCACCGGTTGTCCCATAAAACGCGACACCAGCCCGTCGTAACGCCCGCCGCCGCCGACCGAACCGAAACGCACCGGGCGGCCTTTTTCATCCTTGATCTCGAAGGTGAGTTCGACCTCATAGACCGGCCCGGTGTAATATTCGAGGCCGCGCACGACGGTTTTGTCGATGCGAATACGATCCTCATATCCGGCTGCTTTCACCAGCGAAGCGATTTCCGAAAGCTCCTGGTCGCCGGCGTTGGCGGCGTCATTCGCAGCGCCGCCTTTACCAGTGATTGCCGCGACGATGCTTTCTATTTGAGACTCGTTGAGCTCGGCGCCCTTTGTGAAGTCGCCGCTTTCGTCTTTGCGACCTTTGGCGAGCAGCATCCGCACGCCCTCAATGCCGAGGCGGTCGAGCTTGTCGATGGCGCGCATGGTGATGAGACGCTTTTCGGCTGGGATTTGGACCGCGTCCATTGCGCCATCTAGCACCTTGCGGTTATTCACCTTCACCACATAACTGCCGCGCGGAATGCCGAGCGCTTCCATGATGTCCGCCGCCAACATGCACATCTCGGCATCGGCGGCCATCGACGCCGCGCCCACCGTATCCGCGTCGAATTGCATGAACTGGCGGAAGCGGCCGGGACCGGGCTTCTCGTTGCGGAATACCCAGCCGTGCCGATACGAGCGATAGGGCTTGGGCAGGTTCTCGAAATTCTCCGCCACATAGCGCGCCAGCGGCGCCGTCAAATCGTAGCGCAGCGAGAGCCACTGCTCGTCGTCGTCCTGGAACGAGAACACGCCTTCGTTCGGCCGGTCCTGGTCGGGCAAAAATTTGCCGAGCGCGTCGGTGTATTCGATCGCCGGCGTTTCCACCGGCTCGAAGCCGTAACGCTCGAACACGGCGCGAATGGCCTCGACCATCAGGCGGGTGGCGGCGAGCTCGGCCGGCCCGCGGTCGCCAAGCCCGCGCGGCAGGCGCGCCTTGACCTTATGGGATTTGCCGGATTTTGGGTCGGCCATCGGCGGCTTTATGAGTCGCGGGTTGTAATGGCCGGGTGGTAGCAGCCGCGTTGCAACGCGGCAAGGCGTTCAGCCCAGCTTGGCCATCAGCCACCACATCGCCTCGAGGCTGAGGCTGACGCCGGTGGCGATCACAATGACCAGCAGCACCAGTTTGAGATTTCCCTGCACCATGTCGGTAAACTGCCGGCGCAGCACGTTGAAGTGGGTGATGGCGCGGAACGCCGGCACATAGTGCCCGCGCGGCAATTCGATGACGACCGGATCGCTGCTGCCGCCATCGGTGTAATAATGATCGAGCGCGCGCCGCAGCCAGCCGGCCTCGACGCGCACGATCGGGTCGTTCTGCGGGTCGAAACTGGCGTCGCAGCCGAGCGCGTCGGCGGCGATCGTATAGGCCTTGATACGTTCAGCGCGCCCGGCCAGCGTCTCGTCGACCACGAAGCGAAGGAAGTTGGCCAACTGCGGTGATTTGCTCAGGTGGGCGCTGGCGACAATGCGATCCAGCGCGGCGCGAACGTCCGCCTGCTGCGGTTGCTAGTCGGTCTCATGGCGTAATGCTTTCAAGGTTTCGAGCGCCGCAGCGATCACCTAATCGCCGCAAGGCCGCTCTCCCAGTTTCCCCCGAAATCGGCATCACGAACTATTTGTATTGATTTGTCACATTATGAAAAGCGGCGCAGTTCAAAGTAGCTCACTTAGCGCAAATATTATTTGGCGCCGTTCAGCTCGCCATCGCGCAGCACCATATTGAGCAGCGACGTGTTGACGTGCAGGTCGCCGTGGGTGTCGCCGTTGTAATCGATGAAGCCGAGCCGACGAAATTTATTCATGAAAAAGCTGACGCGCGAGCGCGTCGTGCCGATCATCTCGGCCAGCGTTTCCTGGCTGATCTTGGCGATTACCGGCTCTGGCTTGCTGTCCTTACCGAAATTTGCCAGCAGCAGAAGTGTGCGGGCCAGACGTTTTTCGGATGAATTGAACAGCTGATCGACCAGATCCTCCTCGACACGGCTGTTGCGGTGCAGGAGGTGCGCGATGAACAGCTCGGAAAATTGCGGTTCATCATGCAGCACGCGCTGCATGGAGGCCCGTTCCAACCGCATGATCAGGCAATCCGTCATGGCGGTGGCGGTCGCCAGACGCTTCGTCTGGCCATTCAGGCAACCTTCGCCGAAGAAATCCTCGGGTCCGATGACCGCCAGCACGGCTTCCTTGCCGTTCTCGGAGGTAACAGTGATCTTAACCTTGCCTTTTTGCAGATAAAAAATTGCGTTAGCGGCGCCACCCTGCGAATAAATGACATCGTGCTCGCTAAATTTTTCGTTGGTCCTGCCGCTGCCTATTTTGGAGAGGAAAGTTTTGGAATCAAACGCAACGATTTTCTTCTTGGCTGCCATCATTCCCCCTTTCTGCAGGCGCCGCCCCCGGCGAGTAGCCGCGAAAGATGTGCGGGTAGGATAGGCCGGCTTGATTCGAAGCCGCCGGTATTACTATCCGCTAGATTGAATTGCACAAAAATTATCTGTCCAATGCCCGACAGACAATATGTCCGCCATCGGACACATGCATATGTGGCCGGTTTCGGAGCTGGGTCAATGTCACGTTCGCGTGAAAGTGGAATAAGTCTTGTTGTTGGATTGCCATAGCTGGGCCGCAAAGCGCCGAGATAACTGGCACGATGGAGCATGATAGTTTTCTATTACGCGCCGCAGCAATTTCGGGTTGTAATCTGCAGGTGAAACGGTGCATCCGAAACCGAACGCTGCCCAATATTGGGTAGAACGTGGAGTAGATCGATGGCTTCCAGCCGACCCAATGCCGTTTCGAGCGTTCCCAACGACCTCGAACCCTATTGGATGCCGTTCACGCCGAACCGCGCTTTCAAGAAGCGGCCGCGGCTGGTCGCCTCCGCCAAGGACATGCACTACGTCACCCCGGACGGCCGCAAGCTGCTCGATGGCTCAGCCGGCCTGTGGTGCACCAATGCCGGCCATAACCGCGACCCGATCGTCGCCGCTATCCAGGCTCAGGCCGCGGAGATGGACTACGCGCCGCCGTTTCAGTTTGCTCATCCCAAGGCTTTTGAGCTGGCGTCGCGCGTCGCGGCCTTGGCGCCGGGCGATCTCGATCATGTGTTCTTCTGCAATTCCGGCTCGGAGGCGGTCGATACCGCGCTCAAGATCGCGCTCGCTTATCACAGCGTGCGCGGCAACGCGTCGCGGGTGCGGCTGATCGGCCGCGAGCGCGGCTATCACGGCGTCGGCTTCGGCGGCGTCGCGGTTGGCGGCATCGTCAACAACCGCAAGCAATTCGGCGCGCTGCTCGCCGGCGTCGATCACCTGCCCTCGACCTATAATCGCGCCGAGCAGGCTTACTCGGTCGACCAGCCGGAATGGGGCGCGCACCTCGCCGATGCGCTCGACGGCCTGGTCGCGCTGCATGATGCTTCGACCATTGCGGCCGTCATCGTCGAGCCGATGGCGGGCTCGACCGGCGTGCTGGCGCCGCCGAAGGGTTATCTGCAACGCTTGCGCGCGATTTGCGACAAGCACGGAATTCTTTTGATATTCGACGAAGTGATCACCGGCTTCGGCCGTCTCGGTCATGCGTTTGCGGCCGAGCGCTACGGCGTGGTGCCCGACATGATCACCTTCGCCAAGGGCATCACCTCAGGCAGCGTGCCGATGGGCGGGGTGCTGGCGCGAAAAGCTATCTACGACGCCTTCATGCAAGGGCCCGAGCACGTCATCGAACTGTTCCACGGCTACACATATTCGGCGCATCCGCTCGCTTGCGCTGCGGGCCTGGCCACGCTCGATCTTTACCGCGACGAAGACTTGTTCGCGCGCGCGCTCAAGTTCGAAACGCCGTGGGCGCAAGCGGCGATGGCGCTCAAGGGCCTGCCGAACGTGCTGGATATTCGCCCGGTCGGCTTGACGCTCGGCATCGATCTGGCGAGCAAACCCGACGGCGTGGGAAAACGCGGCTACGAGGCGCTCGACGCCGCATTTTACGATCACGGCCTGATGCTGCGCGCGGTGGGCGATACTTTGGCGCTAAGTCCCCCGCTGATCGTCAGCGAGGCTCAGATCGGCGAGATCTTCGACAAGGTCGCAAAGATCATCAAGGCAGTGGCTTAGCGCTTCGTTTTGCTTGGTTTCGTCGCCGCTGGCTTGTCGACCTCGGTCTCGGCAATCAAATAATTCGGCCGCTTGCGCGCTTCGCGCAGGATGCGGCCGAGATATTCACCGAAGATTCCCAGCACCAGCAGTTGCGCTGCGCCGAGAATGGCGATTGCCGCCATGATCGAGGTCCAGCCGGCCACGGTGTGCTGCACGAAATAAAAGCTGACGATGGAATAGATCACGAACAGAAAGCCGGTGGCGGCAAAGCCGAGCGCCAGATAAATGGCGAAACGCAATGGCCGCAGGCTGTGCCCGGCAATTCCGGTCACCGCCAGTTCGATCATGCGGCGCAAAGTGTACTTGCTCTCGCCGCTCTGCCGCCGACCGCGATTGTAAGGCACGGTGGTGAGCGGATAGCCGAACCAGCGCACCATGCCGCGCAAAAACAGGTCGTAATCGTCAAGGGCGTTGACCTGATCGACCACCACGCGGTCGAGCAGCATATAGTCGGCGCTGCCCGGCTCGATGCGCACGTCGCCGATGGCGTCGAGCAGGCGGTAATACATGTTCGAGGTCACGCGCTTGAGCAACGACACGCTTTCGGCATCATCGATGCGCTGTGCGCCGACCACCTTGAAGCCTTCGCGCCATTTTGCAACCAGTTCGCGGATCAATTGCGGCGGATGCTCGAAATCCGAATCCATCACCACCACCGCGGTGCCGCGGGCATGCTGCAAACCGGCGCGCAGCGCGGCCTGGTGTCCGAAATTGCGCGTGAATGAAACGTAACGCACGCGGGCCTCGCTGACCGCAAGCGCGCGCAATTCTTCGAGCGTGCGGTCGGTGCTGCCGTCATTGACGAATATGATTTCATAACTGCCGAGCGGCGCTAATTCGGCCTTGAGGGCCGCGCATAACGGCGCGATATTGTCTGCCTCGTTGTGGGCCGGCAGAACGACTGAAAATTCCGGGGAATCGGCGCTCATGGCAGCGCAAAGCTTGACCGATCATAGGCACCGGTTCAACTAGGAATTCAACCAAGATAATTGCCCAAGACAATAGCCCATGAACAGCGCCATCACCGAGCCGAACAACAGCATCCTGGGCAGGGCGGTTGAGTTTGCCCGCCGGCAACCGGGCAGCGTGCTGGCTTGGGTGCTTGGGTTGCATTTGGTCGTCTGGACAGTTCTGCCGATCATCGTGTGCCGGAATCTCCAACTCGACCTGGCGGAGGGTCTGGCTGTCGGCAAGGAATGGCAGCTCGGCTATTGGAAGCATCCACCGCTGCCGTGGTGGCTCGCCGATCTTTTCTATCGGGTGAGCGGGCAAATCGAGTCGGTCTATCTGCTGGGTCCTCTCGTCTCCGTGCTGTGCCTGTATTTCGTCTGGCGCCTGGCCCGTGACTTGACCAACCCGTTGATCGCGTTGGCCGCCGTGCTCGCGCTCGAAGGCCTGCACTACTACAATTTCTCGGCTGTGAAATTCGCGCACGACCAGGTGCAGCTGCCGTTCTGGGCGCTGACCGGCTGGTTTGTTTATCGCGCGATCACGAAAAAGCGTGCGCTCGACTGGATTTTGTCCGGCGCGTTCCTCGCTTTGGCATTCTGGTCGAAATACGCAGCCTTCGCGCTGGCCGCCACCATCGGGTTGATCTTGCTGTTCGATCCGGAAGCTCGAACATCGTGGCGCACACGCGGGCCTTACCTGATGGCCGCGGCTTTTCTCGTCGTGCTCGCTCTCAATCTGTGGTGGCTGGTCAACAACGACTTCCTGCCATTCCGCTATGTCGACAGCCGCGCGCAGGAAGTCGCGTATTGGTATCAGTATCTGACCTTTCCGCTGCGCTGGACGGCAAGCCAGATTTTCTACCTGCTGCCGGCGGCCGTCCTGTTGGCTTTTCTCTATGGCGGGCGGCTGCCGCAGCGTGGTGACGCAAACTCGCCCTTTGCACTTCGCTATGTGACGGCGCTTGCGCTCGGGCCGTTTTTGGTCACGACGGCGGTCTCCGGCCTGCTGGGCCGGCTGCCGATCGCTATGTGGGGTTATCCGCTGTGGTCGTTTGCACCCTTGGCGTTCTTGATGTGGTTTACGCCGCCCGAAGGCGGCCGCCACTGGCGCCAATTCGCCGCAGCCTTTGCAGTCGTCTTTACGCTCGTACCGGCGATCTATGCCGCCGACGAACTGCTTGAGGCGGTGGTGCGGGACCGGGTCAAGGCGTCGCAATTCCCCGGACGGACCCTTGCCGACATCGTCACCAAGCGCTGGCATGAGATGGCCGGTACGCCGTTGAAATATGTCGTCGGCGCGCCGATCCGGGGCGGCGGGGGCGAATTCGCCGCCAATAACGTCGCGGTCTATTCGCCGGACCGCCCGCGCGTGCTGGTCCAAGGCGAGCCAAAGCTGAGCCCCTGGATCGACATGGCCGATTTTGACCGCCAGGGCGGGGTGTTGGTCTGGCAATCGGCCGGCCCGATGCCGGAGGCCATGCGGGCGCGCTTCCCACGGGCTTTGCCGCAGACCCCGCTGGCGCTGGCCCCCCAGACACTGGTGACGCGTAGCCCTGTTGTGGTTCAGTTCGCTATAGTGCCCCCGCGGCGTTGACGCGAATCACTGAAAGCGGTGAGCGGGGGCCGCCAGGACTAGCCGCATGATTCGTATCGGCGCCATCTTCATCGCGATCTGCATGGTGCTTATCGCCGGCTCGATCGGCGCTGGGCTCTATCTAGGCTTCAAGGTCGATGCGATGACCGCGGGGCTGGTGGCGCTGGCCGCCCTCACCGGCATGGCGCTCTATAACGCCGTCAGCAGCCGGCTGCGCGACCGCGGCGACCTCGGCGACCAGATCGCGGATCTGTCGCGCGGCACCGGCGACCTCGCCCGCCAGGTGGCGGAGATTTCGCGCCGCCTCAACACCATGGAAAAAAAGGTCGACAACGTCGTCAACCGCGCGCGCGGCGCCAGCGACCCGATGGCGGCCGAGATCGGCGAGCTGGGCGGGCTGGTGCGCCAGATCGCCGAAACCGTCGCCGGCCACGAAGCGATACTGCAAAACGAGGGCGTCATGCCGGCACGCACGCTGGCACCGGCGCCGAAAGTCGACGCTTTGGCGGCGGGCACTACCGAGGGTCCGCTGGCCTTGAGCGAGAGCGACGCCATCACCGGCGCGCGGCGCTTCAAGGGCATGAGTCGCGAGGGTATCGGCGAATTGATCGGCCAGGCGGCCGATGCCAACCGCATTGATCTCTATCTGCAGCCGATCGTCACGCTCCCGCAGCGCAAGGTGCGCTTCTACGAGGCGCTGTCGCGGCTACGCACCGAGGAAGGCGACATCATTCCGGCCGGCGAGTTCATTGAATATGCCGAAGCCGTCGGCCTGATGCCAAAGATCGACAACATGCTGGTGTTCCGCTGCGTGCAGGTGACGCGCCGCCTGCAGCTGAAAAACCGCGACGTCGGCCTGTTCTGCAACATGAGCGCCTCGACGCTGACCGATACGGTCCACTTCAAGCAGATCCTCGATTTCATGGACGCCAACCGCGCGCTCGCCGGCGCCATCATGTTTGAATTCACGCAGGCCGCCTATCGCGCCTTCGATTCCGTCGCGCATGAAAATCTGTCGGCGCTGGCCGAGCGCGGCTTCCGCTTCTCGATGGATCACGTCACCGATTTGCGCATGGTGCCAAAGGAACTGGCCGACCGCTCGTTCCGTTTCCTGAAAGTGCCAGCCAAATTGTTGCTCAACAAGGCCGCCAACGCCCAGAGCGACATTCACCCCGAGGATCTTGCCGATCTGTTGGCGCGCTCCGGCATCGATCTGATCGCCGAGCGCATCGAGAACGAGAGCATGGTGGTCGACCTGCTCGAATATGACGTGCGCTTCGGGCAGGGGTTCCTGTTCTCGGCGCCGCGGCCGGTGCGGCCGGAAGCCCTCAACGCGGCGGGCACCGAGGCAGCGCCGTCTGTCCCGGGCGACGCCGCAAGCGAACTTGTCGCGGCCGGCGCAACGCCTGCCTGATTAATGCCTTGCCGCCCCTGATCCCGCATTTCTCGACGCTCGCGCCCGGTTACGGCGTGCTGCTCTGCGACGTCTGGGGCGTGGTGCATAATGGCGTTGCGGCTTTCCCCGACGCCTGCGACGCGCTGATGCGCGCGCGCGACGGCGGCGCCAAGGTGGTGTTCATCACCAACGCGCCGCGTCCGAGCGAGGTGGTGGCGCGCCAGCTCGCGGCGCTCCATGTGCCGCGCGAGACTTATGACGCCATCGTTTCGTCCGGCAATGTCACGCGCGGCGAAATCGAAAAGCGTCCGGGCCAGAGCCTGTTCCACATGGGTCCCGATCGCGACCGCGAAATCTACAGCGGGCTCGATGTGCGCTTCGCCCCGCTGGAGCGCGCCGACTATGTCGTCTGTTCCGGCCTCGACGATGACGACAGCGAGACGCCGGACGATTACCGCGCCAGGCTGGAGACTATGCGGGCACGCAATCTGTTCATGCTGTGCGGCAATCCGGATGCGGTGGTCCATCGCGGCGACAAACTGGTCTATTGCGCGGGCTCGGTCGCAGATCTTTACACCAGCATGGGCGGCGAGGTGCTCTATGCCGGCAAGCCATACCGGCCGATCTATGAAATGGCTTTGGCGAAGGCGGAAGCGTCAGCCGGCCGTCAAATCCCGCTCAGCCAAGTGCTGGCGATCGGCGATTCCGTGCGCACTGATTTCGCCGGCGCGCAGGCCTTCGGCGTCGATTTCCTGTTCGTGACATCGGGGATTCATGCCGCCGAGCTGGGTGCCGGCAAAGGCGTGTTCGGCGAGGGCTGGCTGCCCACCGCGATGATGCAAAAGCTGGCGTGGTGAAAGACGCTTACGCCGCGACTTCGGGCTCGTTGAAAACCGTCTCGATCTTGCTCTTGAGCGTCTGCGCGTTGAACGGCTTGACGATATAGTTCGACACGCCGGCCTTCTTGGCCGTGATCACGTTCTCGGTCTTGGATTCCGCCGTCACCATGATGAAGGGCGTCTTGTACAGGCCGGGATCGGAGCGCACATGCTGCAACAAGTCGTAGCCGGTCATGCCTTCCATGTTCCAGTCGGAGATCACGAGGCCGTATTTGCGCTGCTGCATCTTGGCGAGCGCCGCCGATCCGTCGGACGCGTCGTCGATATGCTCGAAGCCAAGCTGCCTGAGCAGATTGCGAATGATGCGGACCATCGTGTTGTAGTCGTCCACGACCAGAACCGGCATCGACAAATCAACAGCCATGACCATTTCGCCCAGATGGCGCTCCTTCAGGAATAGTGCAACTTACCCTTGGCGGTTGAATAAGCCGTTAATTTGAAAGTTTGTTAACGGCGCGGTAACCGTATGAAATGCCCAAAAGGCCGTATGGCGTAAAAGTGAGCAATCCGTGACGAATATCTTTTTCGCATGAACAGCCCCGGCAATTCGTCCAACTTCCATGTCGCGCATGACGGCGCAGCAGGAATCGATGTCGGCCCGCTATATGGCGCTGTCGTGGCAATCGGCAATTTTGACGGCGTGCATCGCGGCCACCGGGCTGTGATCGGGGCGGCCTTATCGCGCGCGCAGGCGCTCGGCCGCAAGGCCGCGGCGCTGACTTTCTCGCCGCATCCACGGCTTTTCTTGCGGCCGCAGGATGCATTGTTTCAGCTTTCCAGCCCGCGCAACCGGCTGCGCCTTCTGGCGGCGACCGGGCTCGACGGCGCCATTGTCATGACGTTCGACGCGCAGCTTGCCGCGACTTCGGCGGAAGACTTTATCGAGCGCATTCTGGTCGGACGCTTCGGCATCGGCGGCGCGGCAATCGGATTCGATTTTCATTTCGGCCAGAACCGCGCCGGCTCGCCTGACTATCTTGCCCGGGTCGGCAGGCGGCTAAAATTCGCCGTCGACATCGTTCCGCCGCTGGAAGACGAGGGCAGGCCGGTGTCGTCCGGCGCGGTGCGCGAAGCGCTTAGCGCCGGCAAGGTGGTGGAAGCGGCCGAATTGCTCGGCGCGCCGTGGTTCGTCTCGGGTGAGGTCTTGCATGGCGAGAAGCGGGGCCGCGAGCTCGGCTTTCCCACCGCCAACCTGAAGCTCGACGGATCTTGTGGACTCAAGCATGGCATTTACGCGGTGCGCGTTTCCGTCGCCGGCAAGCGCCACGACGGCGTCGCCAGCTTCGGCGTGCGCCCGATGTTCGACGACGGCGCGCCATTGCTGGAAGTGTTTCTGTTCGACTTCGATGGCGACCTGTATGGCCAGGCGATCGACGTCGCCTTCATCGGATGGATTCGTCACGAGCAGAAATTCGCCACCATCGAAGCCCTCAAGCGCCACATGCTGGCCGACGCCAGCCAGGCCCGCGATTGCCTCAAGCGCGCCGGCAAGGCGTTTCCGGAGTTGCGGGAGATTTAGCGACTCCGCAGACGGCACTCTCTCTTTCCCTCTCCCACAAGGGGAGAGGGAAGAAAACGCGGCCTTTCCGTTGCTGAATCCGCCTGCTACTAAGCGCCCCATGTCCGACTCTCCATCCGAAAAGCGCGATTATTCCGAGACGCTGTTTCTGCCGCAGACGGATTTCCCGATGCGCGCCGGCCTGCCGCAGAAGGAGCCGGAAATCCTGGCGCGCTGGGAGAAGACCGGGCTCTACAAGCAATTGCGCGAGGCTGCCAAAGGCCGCGAGAAATTCATCCTGCATGACGGCCCGCCTTACGCCAACGGCAACATTCATATCGGCCACGCGCTCAACAAAATTCTCAAGGATGTCGTAACGCGCAGTCAGCAGATGCTCGGCTACGATTCGAATTACGTGCCGGGCTGGGACTGCCACGGCTTGCCGATCGAATGGAAGATCGAGGAGGAATACCGCGCCAAGGGCAAGAACAAGGACGCGGTGCCGGTGGTCGAATTCCGCAAGCAGTGCCGCGATTTCGCGCAACACTGGATCGAGGTGCAGAAGGCGGAATTCATGCGGCTCGGCGTCGAGGGCGACTGGGCGCATCCTTATACGACGATGGCGTTCTTCGCCGAGGCGCAGATCGCGCGCGAGCTGATGAAATTCGTCGCCAATAAATTGCTCTATCGCGGTTCAAAGCCGGTGAGGTGGAGCGTCATCGAAAAGACCGCGCTGGCCGAGGCCGAGGTCGAGTACGAAGATTATACGAGCGATACGGTATGGGTGAAGTTTCCGGTTTCGAATACAGAAGATCAGAAGTTAGCAAATGCGTCTGTCGTGATTTGGACCACTACGCCGTGGACACTGCCAGGCAATCGCGCAGTGACGTTTTCGGCGAAAATAAATTATGCCCTTTATCGAGTAACGGAAGCTCCGGCGGAAAATTGGGCGAAGGTTGGTGACCAGTTCATCTTGGCAGAAAAGCTCTCCGCCGAAGTATTTAAACAGGCGAAAGTGACGGCTTTCGAAAAAGTGGCTGCCGTTCCAGCGAAAGTGCTGGATCACATGACAGTTAAGCACCCACTTCGCGGCAAAGGTTACGATTTCATAGTTCCTCTTCTAGACGGCGATCACGTTACCGACGAGGACGGTACCGGTTTTGTGCACACTGCACCTGGCCATGGTCGCGACGACTTTGAAATTTGGATGAGTAAGAAGTCTTTGCTCGACGCTGCAAAAATCGAAACGGCAATTCCCTATACAGTCGATGAAAACGGCGCTTTGACCGCCCAAGCCCCGGGCTTCGAGGGCAAGCGCGTCATAAACGACAAGGGCGAAAAGGGCGACGCCAACGAGGCGGTGATCAAAGCGCTGCAAGCAGCCGGCAATATCATAGCGCGCTCGCGCCTCAAGCATCAATATCCGCACTCTTGGCGTTCGAAGAAGCCGATCATTTTCCGCAACACGCCGCAGTGGTTCATTGCGATGGATAAGCCAATCACCGACGAACATATTCGTTGCTCACCCGATTCTGGCGTCGCCTCTTCAGACTCATTACGGAATAGGGCACTTAAGGCCATCACAGTCACACGCTGGGTGCCAGCCGCCGGCCAGAACCGCATCACTGGCATGATCGAGAGCCGTCCCGACTGGGTGATCTCGCGCCAGCGCGCCTGGGGTGTGCCGATTGCCGTCTTCATCAAGGAAAAGCCCGAGGGCTCGGTCGACATTCTCGAAGACCCGGAAGTCAACGCGCGCATCGTCGAAGCCTTTGAAAGGGAGGGCGCCGACGCCTGGTATAAAGACGGCGCGCGCAAGCGCTTCCTCGGCAAGCTCGCCAATGACAGTTGGAAAAAGGTCGACGACATCTGCGACGTCTGGTTCGACTCCGGTTCGACGCACGCTTTCGTGCTGGAAGATCCCGTGCATTTCCCGCAACTCGCCGGCATCAAGCGCAAGGTCGATGGCGGCAAGGACACCTTGATGTATCTGGAAGGCAGCGACCAGCATCGCGGCTGGTTTCATTCCTCGCTGCTGGAAAGTTGCGGCACGCGCGGACGCGCCCCCTATGACGTGGTGCTTACGCACGGCTTCGTGCTCGACGAGCAGGGCCGCAAGATGTCGAAGTCGTTCGGCAACGTCACCGCGCCGCAGGACGTGATCAAGCAGTCCGGCGCCGATATCCTGCGCATGTGGGTCTGCGCGTCGGATTACGCCGACGATCTGCGCATCGGGCCGGAAATTCTCAAGTCGACCGCCGACACCTATCGCAAGCTGCGCAATACCATCCGCTGGATGCTCGGCACGCTGGCGCATTTCCACGAGGAAGACCGCGTCAAGTTCGAGAAGATGCCGGAGCTGGAGCGGCTGATGCTGCACCGGCTGACCGAGCTCGATGAGGTGGTGAAGCAGGCTTACAAGGATTTCGACTACAAGCGCATCTTCGCCGCGCTCTCGGCCTTCATGACGTCGGATCTGTCGGCGTTCTATTTCGATATCCGCAAGGACACGCTCTATTGCGATCCGATTTCGTCGGTCAACCGCAAGGCCTGCCTCACGGTGGTCGATCATCTGTTCCGCACCACGGTCATCTGGCTCGCGCCGATACTATGCTTCACCACGGAAGAGTCATGGGCCTCGCGCTATGGCGCGGATGCGGCCTCCGTTCATCTTGAAACTTTTCCCGACGTGCCGGCTTCGTGGCGCGACGACAAGTTGGCGGAAAAGTGGCGCAAGATTCGCATTGTGCGCCGCGTCGTAACCGGCGCGATCGAGATCGAGCGCGCCCAAAAACGCATCGGCTCTTCGCTCGAGGCGCACCCGGTTGTTCTGGTGACAGAAGAAGAATTGTTCGCGGCGGTAGTAGACGTAGATCTCACCGAAATCTGCATCACGTCCGGGGCGACGTTGGTGCGTTCGGGCAGCTCTGAAGGAGCCTTCACGCTGCCGGATGTCGCGGGCGTCGCGGTGAAAATCAATCTCGCCGAAGGCACCAAGTGCGCGAGATCGTGGAAAATCCTCACCAATATCGGCGCCGATCCCGATTATCCAGATGTTTCGCCGCGCGACGCCAAGGCGTTGCGCGAATGGGAAACCATGCGCAAGATCGCGGAGTAAAAAATTGTCCTATCTGCGTGGCCCGCTTACACTTTTCGGCTTCAAGGCCGCGGTGATCGCGCTCATCCTCGATCAGGCGAGCAAACTTTATTTGTTGTTCGTGCGCGATCTTGCCGCCAATCCTTTGCGACTCGGTCCTTTTTTCGATTTCGTCCTCGCGCGCAATACCGGCATCAGTTACGGGCTTTTCCAGACCCAAAGCCCGCTCGGCCAATGGATACTGCTCGGCTTTAAGGTGCTTGCTGTGCTGGCGCTGTGGCTATGGCTTGCCAATGCCCGCAACCGGCTAGCGGCGCTCTCGCTCGGCCTTATCATCGGCGGGGCGGTCGGCAACGGCATCGACCGGCTGGCTTATGGCTGGGTCGCCGATTTCGTGTTTTTTCACGTTTCTACGGCCAATTGGCGGTTCAACTGGTATGTTTTTAACCTAGCTGATGTAGCGATCGTTGCCGGGGTAATCGGCCTCCTGTATGAATCCCTGGTCGTGGACCGCGCCGCAAAAGCGCCCTGATCCATCGCAATAGTCTCCGATGGATCGCTGAAATTCCTCGGGAATTTAACGCGAAAATCCAAGGCAAAGACCGGATGAGTTCCATGCGCCTGACGACGAAATTCACCGCCGGTGCCCTCAGTCTGATGCTGGGCGCCGCCGTGCTGGCTATTCCTTCGCCGGCGCGGGCGGAAGATGACGCGCCCCTCGACACCCGGATCTTTCGCAGCATCCTGGAAGGCATTGGCTTGCGCAAGGATGGCGAAGCAGGGATCAATTACCAAGAGCGTGCGCCGCTGGTTATTCCGCCCGCGCGTGCTTTGCCGCCGCCGGAAAAATCCGACGCCGTGATCGCAAAAAATCCGGCCTGGCCGGTCGATCCGGATGTGAAACGCAAAAAAGAAGAATCCGCGCTTGAGCGCAAGAGAAACCCGAATATCGACCAGGGATTATACGACGCCGATCGCCCACTCCGGCCGGAAGAATTGTACCCCGGGCCGAAGCCGTCGCGGACCGCGCGCCGGGTCGAACCCGATGGTTACAAAGCGCCCGTCGACGGCTACGGCAGTCAAATGTCTCCATCGGAACTGGGAGTCAAGACTGGCGGTTTCTTCCGCAACATGTTTGGCAAGAACGACGAAGAAGTTGGCAAATTCACAGGCGAACCGCCGCGCGCTTCTTTGACGGCGCCGCCTCCGGGCTACCAGACGCCATCACCCGATCAGCCTTACGGCACTGGCAAGGAAAGGCCGAAACAGCAGGGTCCGGTCGCTTACGACCAAGCGGTCGGCACCGGCGGTCGGTGATGATCTATTCGCTTTAGCGGGGCGCGCTAGGCTATCGCCGGAATGGGCGAAAGCGTTTTTTACCGCCTTTGGCAGATTCGGGATTCATGTCTTCGAAAATATCGGCATTGCAGCGGGGTCTTGTCGCCACCGCGATTGTGGCCTCCGTGACCGCCGCCGATCTGGCCTCAGCCGAGCCGGCTGGCTCAAAGATCGCCAATTTCAAGCTGCCGAACGGACTCGAAATGGTGGTCATCCCCGACCATCGCGCGCCGGTCGTCACGCACATGATTTGGTACAAGGTCGGCGCCGCCGACGAGGCCCCGGGTAAATCGGGTCTGGCGCATTTCCTCGAACATCTGATGTTCAAGGGCACCGCGAAAAACCCGACCGGACTTTTCTCGCGCGTCGTCGCCACGCTGGGCGGCCAGGAAAACGCTTTCACCTCCCACGACTACACCGGCTATTACCAGCGCGTGCCGACCGAGAAACTCAAGACCGTGATGGAGTTCGAGGCCGATCGCATGACTGGCTTGCAGCTCACCGACGACGTGGTATTGCCCGAGCGCCAGGTCATCCTCGAGGAACGCAATCAGCGGATGGAGAATAATCCGCAGGCACGGCTTGGCGAGCAGATCGACGCCGCGCTCTATCTCAATCATCCCTATGGCAAGCCGGTGATCGGCTGGCGCCATGAAATGGAAGGGCTTAGCCGCGACGACGCAATCGCCTTTTATCGTCGTTTTTACGCGCCGAATGGCGCCGTGGTGGTGATCGCAGGCGACGTCGAACCCGAGCAGGCGCGCAAGTTCGCGGAAGAAACGTACGGCAAGCTCAAGAGCAACAACATCATTGTGAAGCGTGAGCGGCCGCAGGATCCGCCGCCGGCCGCGGCACGCTCGCTCACGCTCGCCGATGCGCGCGTCGAGCAGCCGACGATGCAGCGGGCCTATCTGACGCCATCCTTCGCCACCGCAAAGCCGGGCGAATCGGAAGCGCTGGAAGTGCTCGCGCATATTCTAGGGTCCGGCTCGAACAGCCGGCTTTACAGCGCACTGGTGGTGGACAAGCATGTCGCCGTGTCGGCGGGCGCCAATTACGACAGTTCCTCGCTCGACCCATCGAAATTCAGCGTCTATGGCACGCCAGGGCAAGGCTTCGCGCTGCCGCAACTCGAGGCCGACGTCGACGCCGTTATCGCCGACGTGATCGCCAAAGGCGTAACGTCTGAAGAACTGGAGCGCGCCAAATCCCGGCTGGTCGCCGACGCCATATTCACCCAGGACAATCAGGCCAGCATGGCGCGCTGGTACGGCGCCGCGTTGATGACCGGGTCCACCGTCGAGGACGTGCGGCGCTGGCCCGAGCGCATCAAGGCCGTCACCGTGACGCAAGTGCAGGACGTCGCCCGCCAATGGCTCGACAAGCGGCGCTCGGTCACCGGCTATCTGATCAAGGATGTTGGCGCGCCGGCGGAGAAGCGTTCATGAATCGTTGCATGACCTTGCTGGCGTTCGGCGTGCTGTCGCTGGTTGCAGGTGCACCGGCAGCCACGGCAATGAATATCGAGAAGATCACCAGCCCGTCCGGCATCCCGGCTTGGCTGGTGCAAGAACAGACCGTCCCGCTGGTGACGCTCAGCTACGTTTTCAAGGGCAGCTCCAATCAGGACGAAGCGGAGAAGTCGGGCACCGCCAATTTCACCGCCGATATGCTCGACGAGGGCGCAGGCGATCTCGACAGCAAGACGTTTCACGAGCGGCTGGAAAACCACGCGATCGAACTCGGCTTTCGCGCCGGACGCGACAATTTCCATGGCTCGTTGCGCGCGCTGACGGAACATCGCGAGGAAGCTTTCGATCTTTTGCGGCTGGCTTTGACCGCGCCACGCTTTGAAGCCGATGCGGTGGAACGGGTGCGCGGCCAGGAAATGTCGTCGTTGCGGCGCGAAACTACCAATCCAAATTCAATCTCCAGCAAGCAGTGGTGGGCGATCGCTTTCCCCGGCCATCCTTACGGACGCGAAAGCAAGGGAACGCTGGAAACGGTGCCGCGCATCACCGCCGATGACATGCGGGAATACGTGCGCCGCGTTTTTGCCCGCGACGAATTGATTATCTCGATTGTCGGCGACGTCGATGCCAAGACCGCGGGCGAGTTGATCGACCGCGCCTTTGCAACGCTGCCCGCGAAAAGCGATCTCAAGGCGGTGCCCAGCATCAGTCCTGCCGGACTTGGCCGTCGCGTTGTCATCACTCTCGACGTGCCACAGGCGGTGGTTACCTTCGGTGGACAGGGAATTGCCCGCAGCGATCCCGATTTCATGGCGGCCTATATCGTCAATCACATTTTGGCCGGCGGCAGCTTCACTTCGCGCCTGTACCGGGAAGTGCGGGAGAAACGCGGCCTGGCCTACGGCGTGTCCGCAAGTCTGTTGTGGCTCCAGGGCACCGCGGTCGCGTCGGGCGGAACCGCGGTCCGCGCCGACAAGACCGGCGAGGCGCTCTCCATCATCGAGGCTGAGACCAAGCGCATGGCCGCGGAAGGACCGACCGCCGAAGAGCTGGCCGCGGCGAAATCCTTCCTCACGGGCTCCTATGGGCTGGGGCTCGATACGTCGTCCAAAATTGCGTCACAGCTCACGCAGATTCAACTCGACAAGCTCGGCATCGACTATATCCAGCGTCGCGGCGCCCTGATCGATGCGGTCACGCTGACCGACGCGAAGCGGGTGGCCAAGCGGCTGTTCGGCGGCGGCACGCTGGTCACCGTGGCAGGCCGGCCCCAGGGCGTAACGTCCAGCGGCAACGAGTAATTACCGCATCCTTAGTTTCGGCCGTTGCGTCGTCCCCGCGACTCTAGGCAAAGTGCGGCCATGACCATCGTCCAATCCGTCGACAATGCGCGCGAAAAGCAGGTCGGGCCGCATGGCGTTTCCGACGCGGCGCTGGACGCGGCGGTGAAGCTCGCGGAAGGCGCGCTTGAAACGTTGCGTGCGCGCCATGCCGACGGCAGCCTGCCGCTGCTGCGGCTACCGGAGCAGACCGCCGATCTGGCAAGCATCCGCGAGGCGGCCGCCAGGCTCTCCGCCGGCGCCAGCGACATCGTCATTCTCGGCACAGGGGGTTCCAGCCTTGGCGGGCAGACGCTGGCACAGTTGGCGTTTTACGCGGTGCCGGGTGTCGGCGCGTTGCGTCCCGCGCCGCGTTTGCATTTCACCGATAATCTTGATGCGCTGTCGTTTGAGACCATGCTGGCGAAGTTGCCGCTGGCCACGTCGCGCTTTGTTGCGATCTCGAAATCCGGCGGCACTGCTGAAACCTTGATGCAGACCATCGCGTGCCTGTCGGCGCTCACCGCGGCGGGGCTCGATGCGCGCAACGCTTTCCTCGGTGTCAGCGAGCCGGCCAAAGCCGGGAAGCGCAATGGCTTGCGCGACCTGCTCGTCAAACATTACGTGCCGATGCTCGACCATGATCCCAATGTCGGCGGCCGTTTTTCGGCGCTCACCAATGTCGGCCTGCTGCCGGCGGCGGCTCTTGGCCTCGACATCGCCGCGATCCGCAAAGGCGCAGGTGCCGCACTTGCGCCGGTGCTGGCGAAGAAACCTGCGGCGCAAGTGCCGGCTGCCCTCGGCGCGGCCTTGGCCGTGTCGCTCGCCGAGGGCAAAGGCAAATCCATCAGCGTGATGATGGCCTATGCTGACCGCCTCGAGCGGTTCACGCGCTGGTATGTGCAGCTCTGGGCCGAAAGCCTCGGCAAAAACGGCAAGGGCACCACGCCGGTCGCGGCCATCGGACCAGTCGATCAGCACAGCCAGGTGCAGCTTTATCTCGGCGGGCTGCGCGACAAGCTGTTCACTGTGGTGAGTGTTGCCAGCGCGGGCTTGGGTCCGCGCATGGATGGCGAACTTGCCAAGCTCGCCGGCGAGCCGGATTTTTCCGGCAAGACCATCGGCGATCTGGTGGCGGCGGAAGCGCGCGCCACCGCCGAGACGCTCGCCAAGAACGGCTGTCCGGTGCGCACGATTCAATTGGCGAAGCTCGATGAAGCGAGCCTCGGCGAATTGCTGATGCATTTCATGCTGGAGACCATCATCGCCGCCCATCTGCTCGGCCTCGACGCATTCGATCAGCCGGCGGTGGAAGAAGGTAAATTGCTCGCGAAGAAGTATCTGACCGATGGCTAGCGCCATGCACCGCGTCACCGACAGCATTTCCATCGACGATGCCGAACTCATCGAGAATTTCGTCCGCTCGTCCGGGCCTGGCGGGCAGAACGTCAACAAGGTGTCGTCGGCTGTGCAATTGCGCTTCGACGTGCGCGCGTCGCCATCGCTGCCCAATGACGTCGCGGTGCGGCTGATGCGGCTTGCCGGCAAACGGCTGACGAAGGACGGCGTCATCGTCATTATCGCGCAAAGCCATCGCGCCCAGGAGCGTAACCGCGCCGACGCGCGCGAACGGCTGTTCGATCTGATACGCGAGGCCGCAGTGCGGCCGGTTCCACGCCGCGCCACGAAAGTGCCCAAAGCCCAGAAACGGAAGCGCGTTGAGGGCAAAAGGCATCGCTCGGCCATTAAAAACCTGCGGGGCGGCAGGCCCAGTCTGGATTAGGCCTAGGGATAATGGGGGTAGAACACGCCATTGCCCTCGCGGGCGGCGTTTTGCGCCTTTAATGTCGGCCTGAACCCCGAATCGGGC
Organism: Pseudolabrys sp.; assembly: GCA_043734185.1. Classification (GTDB taxonomy): domain Bacteria; phylum Pseudomonadota; class Alphaproteobacteria; order Rhizobiales; family Xanthobacteraceae; genus Pseudolabrys. The sequence goes on from JAYTFS010000296.1 coordinate 31,216, forward strand.
ATTTGAGAACGTCATGACCGTACGTCAGTTGTCCGAGGCGACCGTCAACCGCATCGCCGCCGGCGAGGTGGTCGAGCGGCCTGCCAGCGTGGTCAAGGAACTGGTCGAGAATGCGCTCGACGCAGGCGCTACCCGCATCGATGTGCTCACCGATGGCGGTGGCCGCCGGCTGATCCGCGTCACCGATGACGGCGAGGGCATGCCGCGCGATGACCTCACCCTCGCGGTCGACCGCCATGCCACGTCGAAGTTGAGGGGCGACGATCTCTTGTCGATCCACACGCTCGGCTTTCGCGGCGAGGCGCTGCCTTCGATCGGTGCGGTGGCGCGGCTCATCGTTACGACGCGGCACGCGAGCGAGCCGCATGCCTGGACGCTCGAGGTCGATGCCGGCAAGAAATCGGAAGCAAAGCCCGCGGCGCTCGGGCAAGGCACAACGGTCGAAGTGCGCGACCTGTTTTATGCCACGCCGGCGCGGCTGAAATTCTTGAAGACCGACCGCAGCGAGGCCGAAGCCGTGCGCGAAGTCGTGCGCCGCCTGGCCATGAGCCGGCCCGATGTCGCCTTCACGCTGGCCGGCGAGGAGCGCGCGCCGGTCACCTGGGCGGCCGCGGCTGACAATCTCGGCCGGCTCGGCGACGTGCTGGGCGCCGACTTCCGCGCCAATGCGATCGAGATTCAATCCGAACGCGAAGGCGTGCGTCTGCAAGGCTTTGCCGGGCTGCCAACACTGTCGCGCGCCAACGCGCTCGGGCAGTATTTGTTCGTCAACGGCCGCCCGGTGCGCGACAAGCTTTTGGTCGGCGCGGTGCGCGCGGCCTATGCCGATTATCTGCCGCGCGACCGGCATCCGTTGCTAGCGCTATTCGTCACGCTCGAGACGCGCGAAGTCGACGTTAACGTGCATCCCGCCAAAACCGAAGTGCGCTTCCGCGACGGTGCGCTGGTGCGCGGCCTGATCGTGCGCGCCTTGAAGGAAGCGCTGGCGCGCGAGGGCCAGCGCGCGGCAACCACCGGCGGCAGCGCGACCATTGCCGCCTTTCGGCCGCTGGGCGCGTCGCGCCGCGGATCCTATGACTGGCGGCGCTCGGCGTCGCGCCCTGATGCACGAGCCTTCGTGCCGTCACGTGGCGGCGCTGCGCTCGGTTTTGCCGAAGCCGCGCAAGCCGCTTTCGAGGTTGGCGAGCCTTCAGCGGATGCCCGTGTCGAAAGCTTCGAGCCGGCGGCGGAGCTGATCGAGCGTCCGCTCGGCGCTGCGCGTGCGCAGGTGCACGAAACCTATATCGTGTCGCAGACCAAAGACGGGCTGATCATCATCGACCAGCACGCCGCGCATGAGCGCATCGTCTACGAGCGCATGAAAGCGGCGATCGATAAAGCCGGCGTGTCGCGGCAAATTCTGCTGATCCCTGAAATCGTCGAACTTGATGAGACGGATGCTGCGCGGCTCGGCGCACGCGCCGAGGAACTTACGCGTTTCGGGCTTTCGATCGAACCGTTCGGCCCGGGCGCGGTAGCGGTGCGGGAAACGCCGTCGATGCTGGGCGATGTCGATGTGAAAGGGCTGCTGCGCGATCTCGCTGAGCACATGGCGGAATGGGACGACTCGCTCCCTCTGGAGCGCCGCTTGTTGCACGTCTCCGCCACCATGGCCTGTTACGGCTCGGTGCGGGCGGGGCGCAGGCTCAAGCCGGAGGAAATGAACGCGCTGCTGCGCGAAATGGAAGCCGTGCCCAATTCCGGCCAGTGCAACCATGGGCGGCCGACGTATGTGGAATTGAAGCTGACGGATATCGAGAAGCTGTTTGGGCGGCGCTAAGGCGCGCGCAGGAACACCAGTTCGATATCATCGTAGGACCGCCGCTCCAGTTCCTCAAAACCTTCCGGCGCCTTAAAGCCGGCAGCGACGGCTTCCTCCACAACGATCAAAGCGTCCGGCGTCAGCCAGCCGCCCGCCCGGGCGGCGGCGAGCGCCAATTCGGCCAGCCTCTTGCCATAAGGCGGATCGAGGAAGGCGAGCGAGAACGGCTCCAGCGGATGCGCGGGGCCGAGTTTTGTCGCGTCGCGCCGAAAAATCCGCGTGGTGCCGCCCAGCCCCAGCGCCTCGGTGTTGTTGCGCAGCAGAGAACGCGCTTCGACGCCGTCATCGACGAACAAGACAAAAGCCGCGCCGCGCGACGCCGCCTCGATTCCGAGCGCGCCGGTGCCGGCAAACAGATCGAACACGCGCGCGCCGGTCACCGGGTCGCCATAGGCGTGCATCAGGATATTGAACATGGCCTCGCGCAGGCGGTCCGCGGTCGGGCGTAGTCCGTCCGATTTCGGCCCAGCGATCGGGCGCGAGCGCAACCGGCCGCCGACAACGCGCATTATTCGGCCTGCGGATATTTTGGCCGCGGCCCGCCCGAGCGGTCACGACGCTTTTGATTTCGTTTTTTGAAATTGCGCGTGCCGCTCGATTCTTTTTTGTCGTCGCGGTCGTGCCGCTTCGTCGTTTCGTCCTTGCGTAGCTCGCGTGCAATCGAGGTTCGTGCCTCGACACGTCGAGGCGGGATCTTCGGGGAAACTTCAGCCAGCGGCGCGTCGAAATCCGCGTTCGCCTCGGCCACGATCTTTTCGCCAAGCTCAGTGCGCAGCGCCTTCGACTCGACTTCCTTTACGCCCCATTCTTCCAACTCGCCCAGATTGAACGGCCCGAAAGAAACGCGAATAAGGCGGTTCACCCGCAATCCCAGCGTCTCGAGAACCTTGCGCACTTCGCGGTTCTTGCCCTCGCGAATGGAAAAAGTGATCCAAACATTGGCGCCTTGCAGACGATCGAGCGTCGCTTCAATGGGCCCGTAGCGCACGCCCTCGACGGTGATGCCGGCGCGCAGGCGATCGAGCGCTTCTTGTGTGACGCTGCCATTGGCGCGCACGCGATAACGGCGCAGCCAGGCTGTGGCGGGAAGTTCAAGCACGCGCGCCAGCCCGCCGTCATTGGTGAGCAGCAGCAGGCCTTCGGTGTTGATGTCGAGCCGCCCGATGCTGATCAATCGTGGCAGGGTCTTGGGCAGCGCGGTGAAAATGGTTGGCCGCCCTTCAGGGTCGGAATGGGTGGTCACCAAACCGCGTGGCTTATTATAGAGAAACAGCCGCGTGCGCTCGCGCCGCGGCATGGGCGTGCCGTTCACCACGATGCGGTCTGCGGCCGTGACGTTGAGCGCTGGCGAGGAAATGACCGCGCCATTGACGGCAACACGGCCCTCTGCGATCCAAGCTTCTGCTTGGCGGCGCGAGGCCAGCCCTGCCCGCGCCATGACTTTGGCGATGCGCTCGCCGGGGATTTCGGATGTTTTGGCGGCCATGGCGGCATTTATGACTTTACCGACCTTTCTGTCCATCGCTTTGGAAGAGGCCCGCGCCACGGCCTTGCGCGGCGAGGTGCCGGTTGGCTGCGTGGTGGTGCGCGATGGCGAAGTTATCGCGCGCGCGGGCAACCGAACGCTGGCCGACAAGGACCCAACCGCGCATGCGGAACTCATCGCCATCCGCGCGGCGGCGGCAAAGCTCGGTTCGGAGCGGCTCACCGATTGCGATCTCTATGTGACGCTGGAGCCCTGCGCGATGTGCGCGGCGGCGATGTCCTTTGCGCGCATCCGGCGGCTTTATTTCGGCGCCGCCGATCCCAAAGGCGGCGCGGTAGAAAACGGCGTGCGCTTCTTCTCGGCTGCGACCTGCCATCACCGGCCGGAGGTCTATGGCGCCATCAATGAAAGCGAATGCGCGGCGCTGCTGAAGGATTTTTTCCAAGCGCGACGTTAAGTGCGGCGGTAGGCCTGCTTAGGCCCGTTTGGCAAATTCCCAGGCCTTGTCGGCAAGCGGACGGATCATTTCGGCCTTGGCCGGCGCGAATTCGGATGTGGCGGTGCCGTCGCGCACGCGGCCGATTATGCCCTGCAGAATCGCGGCGATGCGGAAAAAATTATAAGCGAGATAGGCCGGCAAATGCGGGCGCGGATCGAGCCCGGTGCGCGCGATGTAAGCCGCAACATAGTCATCCATCGACGGAATGCCGAGCGCTTCGATGTCGTGGCCGGCAAGCGTCGCGGTGCCGGCGGCGCTTTCCGTCAACGGCATGTGCCAGGCCATTAGATGGTAGGAAAAATCGGCGAGTGGATCGCCGAGCGTGGACAATTCCCAATCGAGCACCGCGATAATTTTGGCCGAGTCCTTGGCGACGATGAGATTGTCGAGCCGGTAATCGCCATGCACCAGCCGTGGTGGGCCGTTCGGTGGAACATGCGACGGCAACCATTCGATCAGCCGTTCCATGGCGTCGATATTTTCGGTCTGTGAGGCGCGGTACTGCTTCGACCAGCGGTCGACTTGGCGCGCGACGTAATTTTCGCCGCGTCCGAAATTGCCCAAGCCAATTTTAGCAGGATCGAATTTATGCAGCCGCGCGATGGTTTCGTTCATCGCGTCATAGACCGCGGCGCGCTCCGGCGGGTTCGAGCCGGGCATCTGCGGTTCCCAGAACACCCGTCCATCGGCAAAGCTCATCACATAAAATGCGGTGCCGGCGATGCTCTCGTCTTGGCAAAGGCAAAGCGGTTCGGCCACCGGAAAACCTTGCGCGTGCAACACGCGGATCACGCGGTATTCACGATCGACCGCATGCGCCGACGGCAAAAGTTTGCCCGGCGGCTTGCGGCGCAGCACATAACGGCGCGATGGCGTCTCCAACAGATAGGTTGGGTTCGACTGACCGCCTTTGAACTGCTGGATCGTTAGCGGGCCGGCGAAACCTTTCACCTGCTGCGTCAGGTAGGCTTCCAGGCGCGCGTTGTCGAGACGGAGCGCGGCGGTTGCCTCCTTGGTGCCGGAAAATGCCTGCTGACGATCGAGGGTCGTCACTTCTTCATCTCAAACGTCACCGGCGCGTCGGCGTAAATCCGGTAGGTCTGCGTCTTCGGCTTGGCCTTGTCCTCTTCGTTCACATACTGGATCGAGCTTTTGCCGACGAGCCCGCGCGGCAGGATCATCACGCGGATAAAGCGACTGGGCTTGTCGCTTGAGGTCTGCGCGAACACCGGATCGGGACCGGATTCATACCAGGCGCCGCCGGGCCCATACGACGTCGAGCGGCCATGGGTGTCGATGCGGATGCCGCCTTCCACCAGGCAGCGGATGCCGGGGCCCTGGTGGCTGTGCAAATAGGCGCAGCCGCCGGGCGGGAAGGCGACGCTGTCGCCACGCATCAACCAGTCGCCCTTTGGCGCGGTTTCCAGATAGGCGCTGATTTTTTCGCGCGTGACCATGCCCGGCGCACAGGCAATGGTGCTGCCCCGGTCGCCGCGCGCCAGCTCCCAGCGCCAGCAGGTGACGCCGGCGGCGCCCGGTTTCACTGTGGCGGCGGTCTCGCCCTGCCAGGCGTCACCTTCGTTGACCAATTTGCCGTCGATGGCGGCTGAGCCATGCACCACGAAAATAAAGCGCGGCAGCGGCGCCAAGCGGAACACGACGTTCTCTGCGCTGGACAGAACGTCTTCGTAAAGCCGAAGCACGGGATGCATGCGGTCTCCTACCTTGCGAACGCATCGCATTATGCCCGCTCGCGTGGCGCTATAACAACCGCATAAAAACAAGGCCCGGCGTAAGCCGGGCCTTGCAGCGGGATAAAATCGCTCTCTCTGATTAGTCGATCAAGTCGTCGGGATCGCGCATCAGCTGGAAGCGGATGTTCGGATCCGGATCCCAACCGGCATATTGGCCGTTGGAAAACACCGCCGGTCCATTCACGGTCAGGCCGCTTTGAGAGGCAGCGTTGCCGTCATAGGCCTCGGGGTAGGCCGGCACTGCAGACACGCGTGCATGGCGGGTGGCCGCAAAAGCCGGCGTGGCGACCAGCGCCGCCAGCGCCAAAGATGTTCCGATGATAAATTTTTTCATGCCTAGCATCTCCTGAATCATCGCCCTCACAGGAGAAGATAATCGTCATGCAAGGATTCGGTATTGGTGGCGATGCATGGAACGCATGCCGAATTTCGCTTGGTCGTTAGTCTAAGCCGAAGGGAATAGACGTGCTTTCGCCACACTTGCTGGAATTTAAAAACTGCATATTTTTTACGCAGTTTTTATTTCGCGCGCGATGGCCTGCCAGCCGATATCGCGGCGGCAGAAACCGCCCGGCCAATTTATTTTGTCGACTGCGGCATAAGCGCGTGTCTGGGCTTCGCGCACCGTCTCGCCGCGCGCACAGATATTCAGAACGCGCCCGCCGTTGGCGAGAATGCGCGCGCCATCGGCGACCGTACCGGCGTGGAAAATTTCCACGCTTTCAACTCGCGCTGCCGCATCAAGGCCTTCAATCGGCGTCCCCTTTTTGTAAGGGCCGGGATAGCCGTTGGCCGCCATCACCACGGTGAGGGCAGCGTCGGGATACCAGCTCAGATCGAAATTCTTCAGTTGACCGTCGCGCGCGGCCATCAACGCCGGCACCAGATCCGACATCAGGCGGAGCATTAGCACCTGCGTTTCCGGATCGCCGAAGCGTACATTGTATTCGATCAGTTGCGGGCCGGCTTTGGTGATCATCACTCCGGCAAACAGCACGCCTTTATAGGGCGCGCCCATCGCCTTCATGGCGCGCACGGTCGGGTGGATGATCTCGTCCATCACGCGCTGATTCATTTCTGGCGTCATGATCGGCGCCGGGGAATAGGCGCCCATGCCGCCGGTATTCGGCCCCTTGTCGCCATCGCCGACGCGCTTGTGGTCCTGCGCCGACGCCAGCGCGATCGCGGTCTCGCCGTCGCAGAGCGCAAAGAAGGAGGCTTCCTCGCCGACCATGCAATCCTCGATCACGATTTCCCAGGCGGGCTGGCCGAGCCCGCCATCAAACATCACGTCGATAGCGGCCTCGGCCTCGGCAACGGTTTCGGCCACCACCACGCCCTTGCCGGCGGCGAGCCCATCGGCCTTCACGACGATCGGCGCGCCTTGCTTGCGTACATAGTCTTTCGCCGCTGCCGCGCCCTTGAAGCGCTCGTAAGCTGCGGTCGGAATCTTGTTCGCTTTGCACAAATCCTTGGTGAAGCCCTTGGAGCCTTCCAGCCGCGCCGCCCATTTGCTCGGCCCGAAGGCCTTGATGCCGGCTTTCTCCAGATCGTCAACAATTCCGGCGCAAAGCGGCACTTCAGGCCCGACGACCACCAGATCGATCTTGCTCGATTTGCAGAACCCGATCACCGTGGCATGATCGGCGACATCGAGCGCCACGCATTCGGCCTCTTGCGCGATGCCGGCATTGCCGGGGGCGCAATAGAGTTTGTCGGCGAGCGGGCTGCCCGCCATCTTCCAGGCCAGCGCGTGCTCGCGTCCACCCGATCCGAGAATGAGGATATTCATGCGGCTTTTGTGTAGCATGCGGTCTCGCCCCCGCAAGAGATTCGGCCCTCATGTCAGACACCGCCGGCAAAAACGTTGTGGAATGGTCGGTCTCCGAGCTCTCGGCGGCGCTCAAGCGCACTGTCGAAGACGCCTATGGCTTCGTGCGGGTGCGTGGCGAGGTGTCGGGCTTCAAGGGCCCGTCGCCATCCGGCCACTGCTACTTCCGCCTCAAGGACGACAAGGCGGTGCTCGAAGGCGTGATCTGGAAGGGTGTCTGGGGCCGCATGCGGGTAAAGCCCGAAGAAGGTCTCGACGTGATTGTTTCCGGCAAGCTCACCACTTTCGCCGGCTCGTCGAAATACCAGCTCGTCATCGACACGCTGGAGCCGGCCGGCGTCGGCGCGCTGATGAAGCTCCTGGAAGAACGTAAGAAGAAGCTCGCCGCCGAGGGTCTGTTCGACGAAGCGCGCAAGCAGCTCATTCCGTTTTTGCCGGACGTGATCGGTGTGGTTACTTCGCCGACCGGCGCGGTGATCCGCGACATTCTGCATCGGCTGGCCGACCGTTTTCCGCGCCGCGTTCTGGTTTGGCCGGTGCGCGTGCAGGGCGAGCAGTCTGCGGCCGAGGTCGCCAACGCCATCAAGGGTTTCAACGCGCTGCCGGAAAAAGGCGCGCTGCCGCGGCCGGATTTGATCATCGTTGCGCGCGGCGGCGGCTCGCTTGAGGACTTGTGGTCGTTCAACGAAGAGATCGTGGTGCGGGCGGCGGCCGCCAGCATAATCCCGCTGATTTCCGCCGTCGGCCACGAGACCGACATCACGCTGATCGATTTTGCCTCCGACCGGCGCGCGCCGACGCCGACGGCGGCCGCCGAAATGGCGGTGCCGGTGCGCAGCGAGCTGCTGGCGCAGATCGCGGCACTAACGGCGCGGCGTCTGGCCTGCTGGCAGCGCGGCGTCGAGCAGCGCCGCAAGGAATTGTATCTGCTGTCGCGCGCATTGCCGGCGGCAGACGAATTACTGGCACCGGAGCGCCAGCGGCTCGATGCCTGCGCTGAGCGATTGCCGCGCGCGCTCATCGCCAACGCCCAGATTCACCGCACCCAATTGACCAGCACCGCGGCGCGGCTGTCGCCGCGCTTGCTGAAATTGCGGCTGGCGCGCTCCAGCGAAATCGTGGTCGCGCTGGGCAAGCGCGGCGAACTCGCTCAAGAGAATTATCTCCAGCGGCGTTGGGATCGTGTGGGAAACGCAGATCAATTGCTTAAAGCATATTCGTACCAGGGCGTGCTTAAACGCGGCTTTGCTTTGGTGCGTGACGGCAGCGGCCATCCGCTGCGCTCGGCCAAGTCCGTCACTAGCCAAATGCGCATGGAAATTGAATTTTCCGACGGCCGCGTCGGCGCGGTGGCGGAGGGTGCTGTTGCCAAACCCGTAGCCGCCAAGCCCAAACCGCGCGGCGAGAAACCGGGCGGGCAGGGCACGTTGCTCTAGTATTTGATTTGGCGCATGATCTTATCTGGAAACCGGTTTCCACTTTTCGGGATCATGCGCTAGCGCGAAAACCACTCCGGCACGCGCTTGAGAACATCGGCGCGCGCAGCGGCATCGGTCCCGATATGAACGCGGCCGGCCGGGTTTGCCGCATTGGCGATGCCGGTGCGTTCCTGAAATTTCAGATTGGCGCGGTCGAAGTCGTGATACGCGCCGGGATAAATCTGGATCAGCGCGCCGGCACTGCGTCCACGCGCCCCCACGATCATCTGCTCGCAGGCGCTGGCCAGCGTCCAGTCGTCGGCGCGCCCGATCAGTATCAAGGTCGGGATGCGCGCGCTCCAGGCCGACGCGCCGGAGCGCTGGCAATTCGGGTAGAGCGCGACCGCGGCGCGGAAATCCGGTGTCTTGTCGCGCTGGGGTCCGACACGGCGGCGAACGGTCCAGAGCGCTGTGGTGGCGCCATGCGACCAGCCTAGCAGCGATACGCGATCGGCCTGTACCCAAGGCTGCGTTTGCAGCCATTGGCGGGCAGCGTTGGCGTCGTTAATTCGCGTTTGCGATGCCCGCACGGCGCTTTGGCGCTGCCGGCATTGCGAGGTCAGATTGCGCGAACCGAAGCTATCGGGAAACAGCATAGCAAAGCCCGCGGCCACTAGGTGCTCGCCCCATTCCCGGTAGCGGTCGTCGATCGGCAATTCGCCTTCGCCCAGGCCGTCGCAGGCATGCAACGCCACAACCGCGGGAAACGGCCCGGGACCGGCCGGACGAAAGAGGGTCGCGCGCAGTTTCACGTCACCCGACGGAATTTCGATCTGCTCGGAGGCATGCGCCGAGCCCAGCGCCAGCATCAGCGCGGCTGTGATCGAAAAAAGCAGGTTGCGCATGCGGCGATACTCCGGCACCGGCAGAAATCTAACCGGGCGCACATAAACCGGGCATGAACAGCTTTATTCCTGGGTTTCAAGGGTTCCGTTTTTGCCACCAAACGACTACATTTGGGCGTTCTTCACCGCGCCCCACCCACCGGAGGCCGTTTTGCTCAATCGTTACGATCGCTCCTCGCCCACGAACGGCGAAGCCGAGGTCAAATACCTCGATGGCGATTTCCGGGTGACCCGGCCGGGCGCCTTTGTGCGCTGTTCGGTGACCGGCGTGCCGATCCCGCTCGAGGAGCTCAAATACTGGAGCGTCGATTTGCAGGAGGCCTATGCCTCGCCCGAGGCGGTCTTGCAGCGGCTGAACGGGAAGTAGCTATTTCCCGATTTTTGTCAGCACCAACTTCCGCAATTCGTCCATTTCATCGACCACCAGCGTGACAGGCAGCGCTTGCGCGCGAGCCGCCAGCGCTGCCAGCCCGGGCTCGCCAGCCATGCGTGCGAGATCTTTTTCCGTGGTCACCAGCGTCAATCCGCCTTGCTCGGCCTGCGTTGTCAGTTGGGCGGCTTCCTCGACCGTGAAGCGGTGGTGATCGCCGAACGCCCTGCGTTGCGACACAGCGATGCCGGCTTGCGTCAGAGTTGAGAAAAACTTCTCCGGGTCGCCAATGCCGGCGAAGGCCATAACATTTTTCCCCTTCAATCCGGCAACGGCCGAAACATCGGGTTCCAGGCGTCCGTGAAAAACTGGCAGGTTGCCGGCGGCAGCCACAACGTCGCCAGCGCCGCCCGCCTCGCCAACAATCAGCAGCGCGTCGCAGCGCGCCAGTTGCGCGTCGAGCGGCGCGCGCAAGGGACCGGCGGGAAACACACAACCATTGCCGACGCCGCGCCGTCCATCGACAACGGCAATCGTGAAATCCTTTGCCAGCGATGGGTTCTGCAGGCCGTCATCCATGACGATGACGCTGGCGCCGTTGGAATGCGCCGTCTTTGCCCCTTCGACACGGTCGCGGGCCACCACGGTTGGCGTCACGCGCGCGAGTAGCAGCGCTTCATCGCCGACCTCCACCGCGCGGTCATTTTTCGCATCGACCAGCTTGGCGCCTGCATTGCTGCCGCCATAGCCGCGGCTGAGACAAGCGGGCCGTTCGCTTGCCGCCTGCAGCATTTTTGCAAGCAACAAGACGGCCGGCGTCTTGCCGGCGCCGCCCATGGTGAAATTTCCCACGCACAGCACCGGCAACGTGGCGCGGGCGCCGGTCATGAACATGCGCCGCGCGGCGATGGCGCCATAGGCCGACGCCAGTGGCGCGAGCAAGCCCGCAGCCAGTCCGGCTTTGCGCCACCAGAAGGCCGGTTCACGCATGATCGGCTCGCTGGCGCAGTTGAAGCTGCATCAAATAGGGATCAAGCGACGCCAAAGTTCGCTCCAGTGCGCCGCCCAGTGCGTCGACAGTCTTGCGCGCCGTGGCCGCGACTTGGGCGCGCGTGGCCTCGTTGATGAGCAAGGCGGCCATGCCGGCCGTGAGGCCGTTTGCATCGACAACTGGCTCGGCCCCATGCGCCTGGTCGAGCGCGGCATAGATCTCGGCGAAGTTCCAGACATGCGGGCCGTGCAGAATGGCGGCGCCGAGCTTGGCGGCCTCAATCGGGTTTTGCCCACCGTGGCGGACCAGCGAGCCGCCGATGAACACGATCGGCGCCAGCCGATAGATCAATCCCAGTTCGCCGATGGTGTCGGCGACATAGATGTCCGTCGCGGCGCGCGGCAATTCGCCGCGCGAACGTTGCGCGGTGGTGAGGCCCGCCGTCGCCGCGATCTCGACCACGCCGGGGCCGCGCTCGGGATGGCGCGGTGCAATCAGTGTCAGCAGTTTTGGAAAATTGTGGCGCAAGCGCCGGTGCGCCTCCATCACGATGCCCTCTTCGCCAGTGTGGGTGGAGACAGCCGCGATCACCGGCCGTCCCGCGATCGCGTCTTGCAGCGCCGCGAGCTTGGCGCTATCGGCGGAAGGCGCCGGCACGTCGAGCTTGAGATTGCCGGTGGTGACAATGCGCGGCGCACCGGATTCGTTGAGGCGCTCGGCGTCGCCCAGCGTGCCGGCGAGGCAGAGGTCGAAGCGTTGCAGCAAAAAGGCGAAAGTCTTCGGCAAATAACGCCAGCGCCGGAACGAGTTTTCCGACAGCCTTCCGTTGATCATGATCATCGGCACTGAGCGCCGCGATGCCTCGATCATCATGTTCGGCCATATATCGGATTCGACAAACAGCGCCAGGTCGGGTCGCCAATGATCGTAGAAGCGGCGCATGTAGCGCGGCATATCGACCGGAATGAATTGATGGATGACGCCGCGCGGCAACCGCTGCGCAGCAAGCCCTCCCGAGGTCACGGTGCCGGTGGTCACCAGCATTTCGACGCCGCGCGCGCGGACGCGCTCGATCAGAGGCAGGACGCTGGCAAGCTCGCCAACGCTTGCCGCGTGCAGCCAGACCAGCGCACCATTCGGCCGAGCGACGCGCGCCTCGCCTCGCCGCTCCGAGAGCCGAGCGCGATGTTCCTTGCCGCGTTTGAGGCGGCGCGCCAGCAGCAGCGGCACCAGTGGCGTCACAGCCGCCGACAGCAGCCGGTAGGCACGCAGCGTGACAGGGGGCTTTTCGCTCACGGCGTTTTACTTCCCGGCCGGTCGACAATTTCATAGGCGCGTGACGTCACCCGGTTAAGCTCCCTCTCCACGAATTGGCGGGCGGCTTCCAGTGCAGCGGCATCGGCATCGCGCGGAACATAGATGGGGTCGCCGGCCACCAACGCTGTCCGTCCGAATGGCAGGTTGACTGCGCAGCGATCCCAACTGTCGAGTTCGGTACGCCGGCTGCTGGCCATCGCCACCACATAAATCGGTCGACCAGAATACTGCGCCAGTTTGATCACGCCCATGCCAGCGACGCGGGAAATCTTTGGCACATCGGCGGTGAGCGCGATATTGTAACCTTGCGCAAGGGCTTCGAGCATTTCCGCGAATGCACCGACGCCGCCTTTGCGTTGAAATTCGCCGTTATGCGCGCCGGAGCCGCGAATAGTGCCTACACCAAGGTTCTCGGCGGCGATCGCATTGATCTCGCCGTCGCGGTGACGTGAGATCAACACCTTGGCGGGGAAATTTCCCTTGTTCGGCTGGATGAACGGGATCAGGAAATGCTGGCCATGCCACATCGCGACAATCAAGGGCGTGTGCAAGTCGTCGTAGAGCGCCGCCGGCTCGTTGGTGTGCCTGCACGTATACCAGACCAGCCGCAGATACCACGCCGCCGTCGTTCCAACCGCTTTCTGAAATGCGGCCGATGTGATGATCCGCTTGAATAATGCCATCAGCCGCCGCTGGGCTTTATCGTGCTGTCGGGGTCGAGCAGCCGGTGCACGTGGACGATGAAATAGCGCATATGGGCGTTGTCGACGGTCTGCTGCGCCTTCGCCTTCCACGCGACATAGGCGCTGGCATAATTCGGGTAGACCCCGACATATTCGACCTTGTCGAGATCCTTGAATTCGTTGCTGCCGAGCGCCGTGAGCTCGCCGCCGATCACGAGGTGCAGCAATTGTTTTCCGGGCACAGTGTTAGACATGGCTTGATCCTTCGAAGAAGCCCGGCAGTGGGTTCATACGAGGTTGCACGCGAGCGATCCAGACCTGAATTTACGCGAACTCAGGCAGGCGGCCGCGCACCAGTTCCATCAGCGTAGCATGGCGGGGGGGACCCGCCGCAATCAGCGCGCCGTGCAAGACATGAGGCTGATTATAACGCCGCGGCTGGCCGGTGAAATCGGTCATCAAGCCGCCGGCTTCATGAATCAGCAGGTCGGCCGCCACCAGATCCCAGTCATGGCTGCCAGGCGAGGCGAAAGCGGCATCGAGCGCCCCATGCGCGACGCGCGTCAGCCGCAAGGCCAGCGAATGCACCTTGGGCTGGGGCAGGATCTCCGGGTTGAGGCCGGAAAGTTTGTCCAGATAGCGTTTGGGTCCGGCGAGTTTGGCGCCATTGAGCGTCGCGTTCTGGTTTGCCCGAATACCGGCGCCGTTGAGCGTCGCGCCCTGGTCGCGAAGCGCGAGGAACATCTCTTCCGTAACCGGCGCATAAAGTGCCGCCAATACCGGGCGGCTGCCGTCGACCAGCGCTACCGAAATGGTCCAGTCGTCGCGGCCGGCAATATAGGCACGGGTTCCGTCGATCGGATCGACAACCCAGGCGGTCTCCATTGCGCGGCCCGCAAGGCTGTCTTCGGTTTCCTCCGACAACCAACCGGCGGCGGGCACGAGCGCGCTGAGTTTCGCGCGCAGCAAATTGTTGACAGCGATGTCGCCTTCGCTGACCGGCGAGTTGTCGTCGCCTTTGGTCCAGCGCTTGAATTCGCCACGCGAGGTCACTCGCGCCAGTTCGCCGGCCTCGCGCATCACGGCTTCCAGCGAACCGCGAAGCGCTACGAGGTCACTGCCCGGCAACGGTGAGGCCCTCCAGGCGCACGGTCGGCGCATTGGTGCCGTAACGGAATTCGAGATCGTCGGCGGGCGTCAGCGTGCGAAAAATGTCAAGCAGGTGTCCAGCAATGGTGACTTCGCTCACCGGATAAGTGCGCTTGCCGTTCTCGATCCAGAATCCGGAAGCGCCGCGGCTGTAGTCGCCGGTCACTACGTTGGCGCCCGAGCCGATCAGGTCGGTGACATAAAATCCGTCGGTAATGTCGGCGATCAGCGCCTCGGGGCTGATGGTGCCTGCCTCGAGATGCAGGTTGCTCGCGCCGGGCGAAGGGCTTGACGATGCGCCGCGCTGGGCGTGGCCGGTGGTGACGAGGCCCAGTTCGCGCGCGGTTGCGCTGTCGAGAATCCACGAGCGCAAAGCGCCGTCATCTATTAGCGCCAGGCGCTTGCCGGCGACGCCCTCGCCGTCGAACGGATGCGAGCGCAGGCCGCGCTTGCGCAACGGATCGTCGATGATGCGAATGCCTTTGGCGAAGATCTGCTCGCCCATCTTGTCTTTCAGGAATGTCACCTTGCGTGCGACCGCGCCGCCGTTGACGGCGCTGGCGAGATGCGAAACCAGCGTGCTGGCGACACGGCGGTCGAACGCCACCGGCACCTTGCGCGTGGTCACCTTGCGCGGATTGATGCGCTCGACCGCGCGCATGCCGGCGCTGCGGCCGATCTGTTCCGGGCTCTCCAGGTCAGAAGCGTGCAGGGCAGAGGCGTAATCATAGTCACGTTCCATGCCGGTGCCGTCGCCTGCAATCGCGACCATCGACACGCCGTGGTGCGAGCCGAGATAACTTCCGGAAAATCCGTGACTGGTCACAAGTACCATGCCGCTGATACCGGCCGAGGCCGAGGCGCCGCCCGACTTGGAGACACCCTTCACGCCCAAGGCCGCCCGTTCGGCGGCGATGGCCATGGTCTCCAATTGCTTAACCGTCGGCAAAACGGGGTCGAGCAGATCGAGTTCGGGAAACTTGTGCGCCAATAGCGCGGGGTCGGCGAGGCCGGCATATTTGTCGTCCGGCGCTACGCGCGCCATCGCCACGGCGCGCTCGGCCAGCGTCTTGGCGTCACCCGACATGTCATTGGTCGAAACCACCGCCTGGCGCTGCCCGACCAGCACGCGCAGGCCCAGATCGTCGCCCTCGGCGCTCTCGGATTCCTCGACCGCACCATCTCGCACCTCAAGCCCCAGCGAAACCGAACGCACCGCCACCGCATCGGCGGCGTCCGCGCCGGCCGCGAGCGCCGCCTTTACCAACCGTTCAGCACGGTCAGTGAGAGCGCTCTGGTCGAAAAGAGAGGAGGCGGGGGCAAGCATGAGAATATTCACATGGCGTTGAAGGCGATCCGGTGCAACCGCCGGTCCGGACAATTCGGCTCTCGATCTCAACACCTCGTCAATCATGGTTCGCAACGCGGCGTCAATCATGGCGCATGAAGCAGGCCGCGTTACAGTCAGTTAACCCCGTACATTAAGCGGATTCGGACGCCTTTCCGCCATGATCGCCGTAACGACCGGGCGCATAAGCCAGGCGTGGGAGTTTGGGGCGTCAAATGCGAAGTGGCGGTTGTCCCGCCGGGTCGAGCAGCGCATTGCTACTCGACCCGTTCACTCTGCCGGCGCGTTTTGCGGCAAACGATGCCGCGGCCGACGAGCGGGTGCGGCATGTCGAGCTTTACCGTGAGCGTGTCGTGGTGCGGCGTTCGCTCGCCGGCATGCGCATGGCGCTCAATATGCCAGTCTCGGCCTTCGCTGGCGTGGCGATCCGGCTGAACGCCGGCGAGGACGGCCAACCCGGCACCGTTTCCGTCATTCTCGAACACAAAGATCCGTCGCTGGCGTTGCCGCTGTTTGTATCGGCCGAAGCCGATGACGCGCAGGCGCAATGGCACACCTGGGCCAATGTGCTGGGCCTGCCGATGCTGGTTGCCGAAGCCGACGGGGAATTGCGCGAGCCGTTCGCCCGCATGGGTGGCGTGCGGATCGAGCGCGTCAAAATGCGCCGCCGCCGCCGCAATGCCATCAGGCGCCGCCGTCCGACGATGCCGCTGCGCCGCAAGGCCGGCAAGCTCACCGGCGCCACGCCGGTGTATCGCGGCGAGCGCGAGATTATCGCCAGACACTGATCGCTATTTGCAGCGCTGCAGTTACAGCACGCCGCCCGGCTGCATGCTCAACTCGATATGGTAGGCATCGACCTTTTGCAGCGTGTAGTCGACGTGGGCGTTTCTGATCTGGCCCGTGCTGAATTCATCGGTCACGCGGAAGCGCGTCGCGCTTTCCTCCGTGATCGTACGCAGGCGATAGGCCGGCACGCCGCCTTTGCTGTCGGTGCGCTGATCACCTTTGAATTCGATCACGCGCAACTGGCTGCAATCGATTGCGCCTTTTTCGGTGCTCGCGCTTTGACCCCAGCGGCCGGCAATCGGATAACCGGCGGCAAACGTCGGCGCGGCCAGCGCGACCACAAGCATCGCCGTCAGAACCATTTTCTGCATGAGCATGAATTGGTGCATAGCACCTAAATCGGCTTCGTTGGCCGTAAAATCAAGCGCGCGGGCGGCGGATGCTTAACGAATGCGATGAATATTCATTTCAATTAACGCGGATCACGCCTTGCCATATCCCCCGGCCGTCGGGCTTTGGATAATGACCGCTTCGCCGGCGTCGATCGTGGTGTCGTCGCAGCCCTTGAGCTGTTCCATCCGGCCGTCCTTGCGGCGTGCCCAGTTCTCGCCGATTTGACCGGCTTCGCCGCCGGCGAGGCCAAACGGCTGCACGCGGCGGTGGCCGGATAAAATCGTGCATTCCATTTTTTCCAAGAAGCGGATGGTGCGGCGGATGCCGCCGCCGGCGTGCCATTTACCTTTGCCGCCGGAGCCGGCGCGAATGTGGAAATCCTCCAGCACCACCGGATAGCGGAATTCCAGCACTTCCGGATCGGTCAGCCGCGTATTGGTCATGTGGGTGTGCACGGCGTCGGTGCCGTTAAAACCCGGTCCTGCTGGCGACCCGGAGCAGATCGTCTCGTAGTATTGATATTTCTTGTTGCCGAAATTGAGATTGTTCATCGTGCCTTGCGCGGCGGCGAGCGCGCCCAGCGCGCCGAACAGGCAATTCGTCACCGCCTGCGAGGTCTCGACATTGCCCGCCACCACGGCGGCGGGATATTCGGGCGTGAGCATCGACTTCGGCGGCACCACGATGTTGATCGGCCTAAGACACCCGGCGTTCATCGGAATGTCGTCGTCCACCATCACGCGGAACACGTAAAGCACCGCGGCGCGCGCCACAGGCTCGGGCGCGTTGAAGTTGGTCGCCTGCTGCGGCGAAGTGCCGGTGAAGTCGACGGTGGCTTCGCGCTTGCTCTTGTCGACCGTGATCTTGACCTTGATCACGGTGCCCTGGTCCATCTCGTATGAAAATTCCGAGTCGTGCAGCCGGTCGATCACGCGCCGCACGCTTTCAGCGGCGTTGTCCTGCACGTGCTTCATGTAGGCTGTCACGACCGGCATCGTGAACAGCGCCACCATCTTGCGCAGTTCGGCGACACCCTTTTCGTTGGCGGCGATCTGCGCCTTCAGGTCGTTGATGTTCTGGATCGGGTTGCGCGCTGGATATTTGGCGCCGGTCAGCGCCGCCATCAGTTCCTTTTCGCGGAAGCGTCCGCGGTCGACGAGCTTGAAGTTGTCCATGTAGACGCCTTCCTGCTCGATGGTGGTTGCGTTCGGCGACATGGAGCCGGGCGAAATGCCGCCGACATCGGCGTGGTGGCCGCGTGAGGCGACCCAAAACAAGATCTTCCTTTTCTTGTCGTCGAATACCGGCGTGCAGACGGTGATGTCGGGCAGATGCGTGCCGCCGTTATAGGGCGCGTTGATGGCGTAGACATTGCCGGGCTTCACCGTGCCCTTGTTGTCGCGGATGATGGTCTCGACCGAGCGGTCCATCGAGCCGAGATGCACCGGCATATGCGGCGCATTGGCCACCAGCGTGCCGTCATGCGCGAACACCGCGCAGGAGAAATCGAGCCGTTCTTTGATGTTGACGGAATAGGCGGTGTTCTGCAGCGACACACCCATCTGCTCGGCGATCGACATGAAGAGATTATTGAACACTTCCAGCATCACCGGGTCGGCATGGGTGCCGATGGCGTGCCTGCGCTTGAGTTTGACCGCGCGCGTTAGCACCAGATGATTTTTCGTCGTCAGCTCCGCCTGCCAGCCGGGTTCGACCACGATAGTCTGGTGCGGCTCGATGATGATGGCCGCGCCTTTGACCGTTGCACCGATCTTGAGTTGGTCGCGGGTGTAGACGTTGGCCTTGTGCCAGGCGCCATTGGCGAAAAATTGCGTGCGCCGCGCTGGAGCGGGCAATTTGCCGCGTGCCGTTTTGGCGGATTTCTCGCTGAACTTGGCGCCGCCGCCGACGGCTTCCACCGATACCGCTTCGACCACCATCTGCTTGCTGCGGTCGATGAAGCCGAAACGCGCCTTGTGCGCTTTCTCGAAGGCGCGTTGCATCGCGGGCAGGGTGCCGGCATCAACCGTCAGCGCGGTATCGGTGCCGGCATAACGAATGTGTGCCCGCACGAAGACCTTGATCTTGGTCGCGGGCACGCCCTGGCCGGCGACTTCGTCCTTCACCGCCTTGCCGATGCGCTTGGCCGTCTTGGTCAGGGCCGCCAGCGCCTTCGGGCCGTAAGGCAATTCAATCGCCTGTTCGCGCGTGGCGCGGATATCGGCGAGCCCCATGCCATAGGCCGACAGCAGCGACGAAAACGGATGGATCAGCACGCGCGTCATGCCGAGGCTATCAGCGACCATGCACGCATGCTGCCCGCCGGCGCCGCCGAAGCAGTTGAGCGCATAGCGCGTTACGTCATAGCCGCGCTGCACGGAGATTTTCTTGATCGCGTTCGCCATGTTCTCGACAGCGATCTTGATGAAGCCGTCGGCGATCTCTTCTGGCGTTTTTTCGCCGCCCGCCAGACTGACTTTTTGCGCCAGATTGTTGAAAGCATGCCGCACCGCCTGCGCGTCGAGCGCCAGGTTCTGCGAAGGCCCGAAGATTTTCGGGAAGAAATCCGCGATCAATTTTCCAGTCATCACATTGGCGTCGGTCACCGCCAGCGGCCCGCCGCGCCGGTAGCATTTCGGCCCCGGATTGGCGCCGGCACTGTCCGGCCCGACGCGGAAACGCGCGCCGTCGAAATGCAAAATAGAGCCGCCTCCGGCGGCGACCGTATGAATAAGCATCATCGGCGCGCGCATGCGCACGCCGGCGATCTCGGTCTCGAAGGTGCGCTCATATTCGCCGTCGAAATGGGACACGTCTGTCGACGTGCCGCCCATGTCGAAGCCGATCAGCCGGTCGAATCCGGCTTGCTTGCCGGTTTCGGCCATGCCGACCACGCCGCCGGCAGGCCCGGATAGAATCGCGTCCTTGCCCTGAAATAATTCGGCGGCGGTAAGTCCGCCCGACGACATCATGAACATCAGCCGTGCCTGCGAATTCTTGGCGTCGAGCGCGCTATCGACCTTGGCCACATAGCGCCGCAGGATCGGCGAGAGGTAGGCATCGACGACGGTCGTATCGCCGCGCCCGACCAGTTTGATCAACGGCGACACTTCGTGGCTGACCGAGACCTGCGCAAAGCCCATCTCGCGCGCCAACGACGCCACGCGCTGCTCATGGGCGGGAAATCGGTAGGCGTGCATGAACACAATGGCGACGGCATCGATCCCATCCGTCTTGGCGGCGGCAAGATCGGCGCGTACCGCAGCCAAATTGGGTTCGCGCTCCACCGTGCCGTCGGCGCGCACGCGCTCGTCAACCTCAGTGACGCGCTCGTAGACCAGATCGGGCTTGATGATGTGGCGCGCGAAGATTTTCGGCCGCGCCTGGTAGCCGATCTTGAGCGCGTCGCGGAAACCTTTTGTAATAAGGAGAAGCGTGCGGTCGCCCTTGCGCTCGAGCAGCGCATTGGTGGCAACGGTCGTGCCCATTTTCACCGCGCCGACGCGCCCCGCCGGGATCGGCTCGCCCGATTTCAGACCGAGCAGGTCGCGGATGCCTTGCACCGCGGCGTCGGCATAGGCTTCGGGATTGTCGGACAAAAGCTTGTGAGCCGTAAGCCGTCGATCGGGCGCGCGCCCCACCACGTCGGTAAAGGTACCGCCGCGGTCGATCCAGAAGTCCCATTGATTGGCAGCTTTGGCGGGCATCGGGCTTTCGGGGCAAACGCTAAGGCCCGCACGATGCCGTCCTGTCGGGGGCAAGACAAGCCTGCTATGATCGGCTGCCGACGGAGGGGCTACGTTATGAGACTTCCACGCCGTCAATTTCTGCATCTGACCGGTGCCGCGCTCGCGATGCCATTCGTGCGAACGGCGAGCGCGCAGGCCTATCCCGCCCGCCCGGTGCGCATGATCCTCGGCTATCCGCCGGCTGGTTCCGCCGACATCACCGCGCGGTTGATCTGCCAATGGCTTTCGGAGCGGCTCGGCCAGCAATTCATTGTCGAAAACCGGCCTGGCGCGGGTACCAATATCGCCACTGAAGCGGCAGTGCGTTCGACCCCGGATGGCTACACGCTCTTCCTCGTTGCCCCGGCCAATGCGATCAACGCCACGCTCTATGACAAGCTGAATTACGACTTCGTCCGCGATATCGCGCCGATCGCAGGCCTCATCCGTTTTCCCAACGTCGTGGTTGTCAACCCGTCGGTCCCGGTGAAAACGATCCCCGAACTGATTGCCTATGCCAAAGCCAATCCCGGCAAGCTCAACATGGCGTCGTCGGGCAACGGCTCGACGATCCATATGTCCGGCGAACTGTTCAAGATGATGACCGGCGTCAATTTTGTCCATGTGCCGTATCGCGGCAGCGCGCCGGCGCTCACCGACATGATTGGCGGCCAGGTGCAGGTGATGTTTGATAACATCCCGTCGTGCGCCGAGCACGTCAAGTCCGGCAAGTTGCGCGGTCTGGCGGTGACCGGCACGGCGCGCTCGCATGTATTGCCAGAACTGCCGACGGTGGCCGAATTCGTGCCCGGCTACGAGGCGAGCGCATGGTATGGCGTCGGCGCGCCGATGGGCACACTGCTCGAAATCATCGACAAGCTCAACAAGACGGTGAACGCGATCCTCGCCGATACCACGTCGAAGGCGAAGTATGAAGACCTCGGCGCAACGTTGCTGCCGGGTTCGGCCGCCGATTTCGGCAAGCTCGTCGCCGATGAGACCAAGAAATGGGGCGAGGTGGTCAAGTTCTGCGGCGCCAAAGCTGATTGAAAGTCCGACTGATCCAAAAATAATATTCAGAGGGGACACGCCATGATGCTTCCGCGCCGACGGTTTCTGCACCTGACCGGTGCCGCGCTCGCAATGCCGTTCGTGCGAACGGCAAGCGCGCAGGCCTATCCGAACCGTTATGTGCGCTTTATCGTGCCGTTCCCGCCCGGCGGCGCCAGCGATCCGGTGGCGCGCGTGCTGGGCGCTCGCCTGTCGGAAATCTGGGGCCAGCAAGTCGTAATCGAGAACAAAGGTGGCGCCGGCGGCAATCTCGGCGCCTTGGCGGCCGTGCAGTCGGCGCCCGATGGCTACACCATCTTCATCACCACGAATTTCATCGCGACTAATCCGTTCCTCTACGCCTCGCTCGGCTACGACCCGCTGGTCGATCTGGCGCCGGTGACGCGGCTCACCAACTTCACCAACGTGCTGCTGGTGCCGAACGCCTCGCCCATAACGTCTGTCAAGGAACTGATCGCCGCCGCCAAAGCCAATCCCGGCAAGCTCGCTTTTGCGACGGCGGGCCTCGGCACCATCCAGCATCTGTCCGGCGAATTGTTCAAGCGCTCCGCCGGCGTCGACATGAACCACATTCCCTATCGCGGCGGCGGTCCCGCCGTCACGGACACGATTGCCGGCCGGGTCGACCTGATGTTTGCCACTTTGCCGTCGGTGATGGCGCAGATCGAAGGCGGCACGGTGCGTGCGCTCGCGGTGACGTCCGCCACGCGCGTGCCGTTTGCGCCGAAAATCCCGACCGTGGCCGAATCCGGCCTGCCGGGGTTTGATGTGTCGGACGGTCAAAATCTGTGGATGCCCGGCAAGACGCCGCCGGAATACATCAAGAAGGTCCATGACGACGTCATCGCCGCGCTCGAGACCGAGTCGGTGAAACAGAAATTCGTCGACATCAATGTGCTGATCGAAACCTCGGCGCCGGAAGGCGTCACGGCCTATCTCAAGAGGCAGATGGCGCTGTGGAGTCCGATCATCAAGGAAGCCAACATCAAGCTGGAATAGGCTTCGCCGCGGGGGTTGGCCACCGCGGCGAAGAAAGTCGGAGCAATAGCTGAAGCGCGGCTAGATCTTGCCGAGCAGTATGAGGATCAGCAGCACAACGACCACAAGGCCGAGGCCGCCGCCGCCGTAATAACCGGTGCCGTAGAACGGGCCGCCGCCGATGCCGGAAAAGCCGCCGAGCAGAGCGATGACCAGAATAATCAGAATGATGGTGCCGAGTGACATGGGGTTGTGCCTCCCTGAGTGCCCAATGATTGCGCTGATCAACTGCGGGCGAGGCTAAAAGTTCCATCCCAGGAACGCGTTTCGCCGCGCCATGCACGGCTTTTCGAGAGCACCCGGCAACCCATCTGAAGCGCCGCTTTTTTCGGCTTTTACGCCCAAAAACGATTCATAGAACTTTCTCGCGAATCGACTATGTTGATGGCAATGACGGTTCGTGAGACGGCCGCCTCAATGAGAAGAACGGGGTATCCCAAAAACAGGATACCGACGTTCGCCGCGCTCGCTCCGCTGTCTGCCGAAGACCTCCTCATCCCCATCTTGCTGATCTTTTGTATCCCCGCGCGTTTTCGCGGGGCGTTTGCGCATGTCGCTCCCTCTGCCAGCAAAAGGAGTCTGCCTTGGGAAAACACTTCAGCCACAAGCACTTCAACAACAAACACTTCAGCAAAAAGCAACGCCGCCGCAATGGCCGCGCTTTTGAAACGGCTGAAATCATAGAATTCCAAGGTTCGAAGTTTGAGGCTGAACGCGTTCTTCCCCTGATCAAGGCACTCAATCCGACACAATCCGACTATCTCGATGCGCTGCGCACCTCGCCGCAGGTGATCGTGCTGGGGCCTGCCGGCACCGGCAAGACCTGGATCGCCGCAACCCACGCCGCTGACCTGTTCCGCAACCGGCAGATCGACAAGATCATCCTGACGCGGCCGAACGTGCCGTGCGG
>JAYTFS010000297.1:0-21770 GCA_043734185.1 Pseudolabrys sp.
GGCATCTTCGCTCAGGTCGGTAAGGATATGTCCGATGGCTTCCAGCTTTACCTCGACGAGCACGGCGGCAAGCTCGGCGGCGCCGACGTGAAGTTCATCGTCGAAGACGACCAAGGCAAGCCGGACAGCAGCGTTACCAAGGCCAAGAAGCTGGTTCTGCAAGACAAGGTGGATATGTTTATCGGCGGCCTGCTGGCGTCCTCGGGTTATGCGATGGCGCCGGTAAGCACCAGCGACAAGACGCTTTACATCTCCTCCGTCTCATCGGCTGACGACCTGACGCAACGGCAACTCAGCAAGTATCCGTATTTTGTCCGCACCAGTTGGACCAGCTCGCTGCCGCATCAGCCACTGGGGCAATGGGCTTGTGACAACGGCTTCAAGAAGGTCATCGTCATCGCGGCCGACTACGCCTTCGGCTACGAAACGGCCGGCGGCTTCCAGAAAGCGTTCGAGGATTGCGGCGGCAAGGTGATCCAGAAAATCTGGCCTCCGCTCGGCACCAAGGACTTCGGGCCTTATATCCCGACCTTCAAGGCGGACGCCGACGGCGTGTTCACCACGATGGTCGGCCCGATGGCGCTGCAGTTCCCCAAGCAATTGCGAGGGGCCGGCAGCAAATTGAAGATCTTGGGCAGCGGCGTCAGCTATGACGAATTCGCCCTGCCGTTCATGGGCGATGAAGTGATTGGCGATGTTTCCGCGCTTCACTACAGCGCGGCGATCGATACACCGGCCAATGCGGCCTTCGTGAAAGCCTACCGCGCCAAATACGGCAAGGTCCCCGGCTACTATTCGGAAAACAACTACACGACCGCCATGTGGATCGACGAAGCGATGAAGAAGGCAGGCGGCAAGTACCCCGGCCCCGAAGCGTTCATCAAACTTATGCAGAGCATCAAGCTCGACGCGCCGCGTGGCCCCGTCCAGCTCGACGACATGCGCAACCCGGTCGAGAACGTCTACATCAAAAAAGTCGAGAAGAAGAAGATGTTCGGTTACGACAAGGACGAGCTCTGGAACACGGTGATCAAGACCTATCCAAACGTCAGCCAGTTCTGGACGTATGGAAAGGAAAAGTTCCTGGCGCAGCCGGTCTATGACCGCGACTTCCCGGCCTGCAAGTTCTGCGACTAACGCCAACGCCGGAGCCCAACTGTTTGGGCTCCGGCGTTTTTCATCGAGGGTGAGCGCGTGAGCAGTGACATTCCGGTTCTTGAATTGAAGGCGCTGTGCAAGAGCTTCGGCGGCTTGCAGGCCACGCGCGACGTCACGCTGCGCGTCATGCCCGGCGACCGCAAAGCCATCATCGGCCCCAACGGCGCCGGCAAGACCACGCTTTTCAATCTGATTACGGGCATTTACCCGGTGACATCCGGGCAGGTGCTGCTGTTCGGTGAGGACGTGACCAAATGGCCGAGCCACCAGCGCACCGCGCTCGGCATGGCGCGCACTTTTCAGATTACCCACCTGTTTCCGGGTCTGACCGTGCTCGACAACGTGCTGCTGGCCATCAAAGGCCTGCGGCGCTCGAAATTCGTGATGTGGCGTTTCCTATCCAGTTACAAAGACGTGTACGAAAAGGCCTATCACCTGCTCGAGCAGGCCGGCTTCCTTGACCGCAAGGATCTTCAGGTACGCAATCTCTCGCACGGCGAACAGCGCCAGCTTGAAATTGTTCTGGGGCTGGCGAGCGATCCGAAAATTTTGCTACTCGACGAGCCCGCCGCCGGCCTTTCGTCGGGAGAATCGACGGAGATGGCGCAGTTTCTGATGAAGCTCGACCCCAAACTCGCGATCCTCTTGATCGAACACGACATGGACGTTGTGTTCGATGTCGCGTCGCAGATTTCCGTGCTGCATTTTGGGGAGATTCTGGAAACCGGCACGCCCAAGCAAATCCACGACAGCGCCAAGGTCCAGGAAATCTACCTGGGGACGGACTAGCGCATGACCGCCATTCTCGAAGTCCAGGACATTCACACTTACTACGGCGACGCCTACGTCCTCCAAGGGCTGTCGCTCCAACTCGAGAAGGGCCAGATTCTTGGGCTTCTTGGACGCAACGGCGTCGGCAAGACCACGCTGGTGAACTCGATCATCGGCTTCAATCCGCCACGCCGCGGCAAGGTCTTTTTCAAGGGCGACGACATCACGCGAAAAGCGTCGTTCGAGACCGTGCGCAGCGGTATGGGCCTGGTGCCGCAAGGCCGCCGCGTCTTCCCGACTTTGCACGTCGAGGAAAACCTGCTGGTCGCGCTACGCAGCCCGGACCGCCACGGTTGGAATCTCGACCGCGTCTATAAACTTTTCCCGCGCCTTCATGAACGTCGCTACCAGCGCGCGAAGACACTCTCCGGTGGTGAACAGCAAATGCTCGCGATCAGCCGCGCGCTCATGACCAATCCGGATTGCTTGATCATGGACGAGCCCTCGGAAGGTTTGGCGCCGATTATCATCCAGGGCCTCTGGCAAGCGATCAGCAAGCTCAAGGAGCAAGGCCTCTCGATCCTACTGGTCGAGCAGAATGCGCACCTCGCGCTCAAATTGGTCGACTACGTGCACGTGATGAGCAAGGGCCAGGTGGTCTATTCCGGCAAGCCCGAAGAGCTCCGGGCGAACGACGAGATCAAGTCGAGTTATCTCGGAATCTAGGCGCCGCCCTCTTCCAGCGCGAGCCCGAGAATAAGATAGCTCCAGGACTTGCCGTGCGAGTCCAGATTGAGCGAACGATTGACGCCGCCTTCCAGCGCATCGTGCATGACAAGATTGAGACCGTGCAGGTGCTCGATCACGTAACGATCCACTTTGCCGCGGACGAGATCGGGAAATTCACGCTTGATGCGCTCCGGCGTCAACGTAAGTTTCAACAGCTCGAAATCCGCCGCATCGTATGCCCACACATTCACGTTCGACGTGTTGCCTTTATCACCGGCCCGCGCATGCGCGATGTCGCGAACGATCCGGCACGCGTTTCGTCGAGGATTGTTCATGTCACGAAGATTTCCAAAGTCGGCGTGACCCGCTCGCGCTCGATCAGCAGCGATTTTGTCATGACGCAGGGCACGATGGAGCCGCGATATCCGCCGCCGCCAGCCGGCCCGCAGCACAAAAGGGACTCTACTTCCCACAACATAGTCTCGGCAGTTTCTCGTGAAGGCGCGCGCATCGTCACGTGCAGGCGCACATCCTGCGCGTCCGAGGCGCTCACGCCTGCGGTCGCGAATAGCGAACTGACGCCGATCAAATCGATGCGCAGATCCTTGGTAATGCCATGCACCCGCGCAAGCCGGTCGCGGACAACGTCGGCGGCCAGGCGCCCCCGCTCCTGTGCCGCCGGGCCGGCATAACTCACGCCTGCCTCACCCTGGAAGCCGCCGTCGAAGCCGACCGTCACCTTGAGCGTTCGCGGCCGCGCCGTGCCGGAGGCATGCGACACTTTCACGCGGTCGGCGCCGTCCCCGGCAATCTGTACGCGGCTGAAGTCGGCGGTGACGTCGGGGGTCAAATAGCGCGACGGATCGTGCACCTCGTAAAGCAATTGCTCCTTGACGGTCGACGTCGTGACGCAGCCGCCGGTTCCGGGAAGCTTGGTGATGACGGCGCTGCCATCGGACTGAACTTCCGCTATCGGATAACCGCACTCCGCAAGCTTCGTGACATCCTTGACGCCGGGATCGGCGAAATAACCGCCGGTGATTTGCATGCCGCATTCCAGAAGATGGCCGACCAGGCTGCCCGCGCCCATCCGCGGCATATCCGTGCTGTCCCAGCCGAAATGATGCGCCAGCGGCGCGAGAAACATCGAGGGATCGGCCAGCCTGCCGCCAATGATGATATTGGCCCCTGCTTGCAGCGCCGGAATGATCGCGTCGGCGCCGATATAAGCATTCATGCCGACGATCGGCATGCCGACATCGGCGAGCGAACCTGGTTCGTCCATGAAAGGTTGATTGGCGGGCACCAATGCGGAGACGTCGTCGCCTTCGATGCACGCGATTTTCAACCCCTTGAGCCCCAGTTCGCGCGCAATCTCAATGGCGCGCGCGGCCGCCGCACGCGGATTAGCCGCTCCCATGTTGCTGATCATGGTCGTGCCCGCCGCGGCGCAGGCCGGCAGCAGCGCTTGCATGCGGCGTTTGAGGTGCGAGTTGTAACCCTTCGCAGGGTCGGCCATCCGATCACGATGGCTGAAGGCGACGGTGCGCTCACCAAGGCATTCCAGCACCAGCGCGTCGAGCTTGCCGCGTTCGACGAGGTCGACAGCCGGATCGAGCCGGTCGGAAGAAAAGCCTGCGCCGGTGCCGATGCGAAACGCGGGCACGCTCAGTCGCCTTTTTCCGGACCGCGGTTGGGGAAGAACAAGTCGTCGATCGATGCCGGAGCCTGCCTGATGGTGCCTATCTTGGCCATGAATTGCGCGGTGGCGAACACCTTGTCCGGACGAAGCGTAAAAGCATAGTCCTTGTCGCTTATCATGGCCAAGATATCTTCTACCGAGTTCTTAGTATCTCTGGCGACTTCGAGATAGAGCGTGGCCGCAGCGCGCTTGTCTTTATTGACGGTATCGATTGCCTCGCCCAACGCATCGAAAAATGCCTGGTAGGCTTTTGGATTCGCCTCGCGAAATTTCGCGCTCGCCGTCAGCACCAGCGCGGTCGCTGGACCGCCGAGTATTTCGTAACTCGTCGTGATCAAGTGCGCGCCTGGCACCTTGATCTCCTGCTCGTAAAACGGCGAAGTCGAGAAGTGCGCATTCACCCCGGCGTTGTTGCCGATGAATGCCAGTGTCGCGTCCGGATGGGACAGCGAAATCGTCAGCGGGTCGAGCTTGGCGTAGTCTTTTTCGCCAAATGCTTTCGAGGCGGCCATCTGCAGCATGATCGCCTGCGTCGATATCTTGACCGACGGAACCGCGATCTTGTCCTTGTCGCTGAAATCCGCGAGCTTCTTGACGTCCGGATTGCGGGTGACGAGGTAAAGCGGGTAGGTCGTCATCGCGGCAACGCCTTTGAGCTGGCCGTGCGTTTTGTCCCACAGCGTGATCAACGATGGCGCGCCTTGCGCGGCGAAGTGAATCGCGCCGGCGATCAAACCGTCGTTCATCACGCTCGGACCGGCCACTTTGGCCCAGACAACCTTGAGGTCGCCGAGGCCGGACTTGGCCGCGCGCCTTTCGACCAAGCCTTGTTTTTCCATCACCATCAGCGGAATGAAGCTCACGCCATATTGCTGGGCGACGGTAATCTCGCTCACTTCCGCTCGCAGGTTTGTTGCGGATGCAAATGACAGCGCCCCGACAAGCGCAAGCGATACTGCGTAAACTTTCATCAACCCCTCCCAGGCAATGCCGATCCTCGCGGGGATCGAGTTCTTTGTCCGTCAGACTACACGGTTTGCCGCGCCCCGCCCACGGCCGCCAAGTGGGCAAAGCCGCGTTTCGAATGGTGCGGAGCACCCGGCCTTTACATCGCGCAAGCCCTTGCCGATGATGGGTGCAATAACTCGCTCAAAACACTAGCCCTACAAGGGGCGATCCAGGGAGGAATGCAATGTCTCGTAAGGTCACCCGTCGTAAATTCATGGCTGCAACGGCTGCCGGCGCCGCCGCGGCGACGTTTAAATTTCCTGCACCGGCGATCGCGCAGGCAGCGCCCTTCAAGCTCGGTCTGCTGACGGTCAAAACCGGCCCGCTCGCACAGGGCGGCATCCAGATGGAACAGGGCGTCATCACGTACCTGAAGGAGAAGAACAACACCTTCGCCGGCCGCAAGGTCGAATTCATCTCCGCCGACACCGGCGGCAATCCGGCCGGCACCAAGACCAAAGCACAGGAACTGGTCGAGCGCGAAAAAGTCGACGCCATTCTCGGTCCGCTAGCCGCGTTCGAATTACTCGCCATCACCGATTACATCAAAGAGCAAAAGACGCCGATGCTCAGCCTCGCCGGCGCCGAGGACATGACGCAGCGCCGTCCGAATCCTTACTTCCTGCGCCCGTCGGCGACATCTGCGCAGGCCATGCATCCGATGGCCGACTTCGCTGCCAAGGAACTCAAACTCAAGCTCGTCGTCACCATCTCCGAAGACTTCGCCTTCGGTCATGAACAGATGGGCGGCTTCCAGCAGACCTTCGAATTGGCCGGTGGCAAGATCGTCAACAAAATCTGGCCGCCGCTGGTCACGCCGGATTACACGCCCTTCGTCGCCCAAATCGGCGATTGCGACGGCGTGTGTCAGGGCTTTGCTGGATCGAACCCGTTGCGCTTCCTGAAAACCTACGCCGCGGCCGGACTTAAATACCCGGTGGTGACCGGTGAAACCGGCGGCGACGATGCCTTGCTGCGCAGCTTCGGCGACGAAGCGCTCGGCATGTACAGCTCCTGCCCCTACACGCTCGATCTCAACACCGACAGCAACAAGCGCTTTGTCGCCGCGATGCAGAAAGACTATAGCGTCGATCCGGGCTTCTATGCCGCCGGACTCTACGTCGCCGCGCAAACGGTCGCTGCCGGTCTGGAAAAGACCAACGGCAAATCCGACGACAAGGAAGCCTTCGTGAAAGCCTTGCGGTCGGTCGATCTCAAGGACACGCCGCGCGGCCCGATCAAGTACGATCACTTCGGCAACGTGATTGGCGATTTCTATATCCGCCATCTCGAAAAGGCGAACGGCAAGCTCGTCAACAAGACCGTGAAAACCTACAAGAACATCAGCCAGTTCTGGACCTATGACGAGAAGAAGTTCCTCGAGGCGCCGGTCTATTCGCGCAATTATCCGCCAGTGAAGGCTTAGTGACAACCATTCCGCGGGCGCCGCATGGGCGCCCGCGGATTTTAATTTGAAGAACGCGGGATAACTGCGGCTATGAATTTTTGGCTGGTGCTGACGGTTAACAGCGTCACGTTCGGCGGGCTGCTGTTTCTCCTATCGGCCGGCTTCTCCCTGATCTTTGGGCTGATGCGCATTCCGAATTTGACGCATGGCTCGCTGTTCATGCTGGGCGCCTATATCGGCGCGACTTTCGTGGTCGGCCTGCTTGGCTTCCAACTCAATTTCTGGCTGGCGGCGATCCTGGCGACGATCTCCGTCGCCGCGCTTGGCGCCTTGGCCGAGCGGCTGCTGCTGCGCCAACTACCCGGCGACCAGCTGGCGCAAGTGCTGGTGACGCTCGGCCTATCTTTCATGGCCGCCGATCTGTGCCTGATGCTGTGGGGCGGCGATCCGCTCAATGTCGCCACGCCCGATGGGCTGGGCGGCTTCGTGCGCTTCGGCACACTGTCGTTTCCGTTATACCGGTTGATCATCATCATCATCGCCATGGTGGTTGCCGTCGGGCTCTGGCTGCTGCTCGACCGCACACGGCTAGGCGCCATGATCCGCGCCGGCGTCGACGATCCAGACATGGCGCGCGTCGTCGGCATCCGCGTGTCGCAGCTTTTCACCATCGTGTTCGCGCTCGGCGCAGGACTTGCAGCTTTCGCCGGCATCATTGGCGGGCCGATTTTGTCGGTCTATCCGGGCCTCGACCAAGACATGCTGCCGCTGGCGCTGGTGGTGGTCATTCTCGGCGGCGCAGGCAGCCTGCTCGGCTCCTTCGTCGGCAGCATCATTGTCGGCTTCATCTATAATTTTGGCCAGGCGCTGCTGCCCGAGCTCGCTTATTTCGTCCTATTCATGCCGATGCTGCTGGTGCTGCTGTTGAGGCCGCAGGGCCTGTTCGGGAGGCACATCCCGTGAGCCCCCGCCTCTTCGCGCTTGCCATCGCTTTCGTCGCGCTCGTCACTTTGCCGTTCTGGATGAGCGGGGTTTATTACGTCAACGTCACTAGCCAAATTCTGTTCTTTGCCATCTTTGCGATGGCGCTCAATGTGTTGGTCGGCTACGCGGGCCTGGTATCGCTTGGCCATGCGGGGCTGTTCGGCATCGCGGCTTACGCCACCGGCTACATGTTGCAGCTCGGCTACGGCCACACCGCGGCGATCATAGTCGCCTTGACGATCGGCGTCGCCTCGATGGCGGTTTACGCGGTGTTGTCGCTGCGCTCGACTGGCATCGGCTTCATCATGATCACGCTGGCGCTGGGCGAAATCCTGTGGGGCCTCGCCTATCGCTGGATCAGCCTGACCGGCGGCGATAACGGCATCAACGTCCCAACGCGGCCGGACCCATTCGGCTATTCGCTGTCGGTACCGACGACGTTTTATTATACGACTCTGATCATCTTCATCGCTTCGGTGGCAATGGTGGCAATATTTGTGCAATCGCCGTTCGGTGCGGCCTTGCGCGGCACGCGCGACCAGCCACGCCGCATGAATGCACTCGGCTATCACGTCTGGATGATCCGCTTTTATGCTTGCTTGTTCTCCGGACTTCTGACGGCTGTTTCGGGCATTCTCTTCGTCTACTACACGCAGTTCATCAGCCCACAGACGCTGTCGCTCACGTCGTCGGCTGAAGTATTGCTGATGGTAATTTCTGGCGGGCCGGGCACGCTGCTGGGGCCGATCGTCGGCGCCGGCCTGGTGGTCGTCGTGAAGAACGTGGTCTCGGGCTTCATCGAGCGCTGGAATTTCCTGCTCGGCGCGATCTTTGTCGCCATCGTCATTCTGATGCCGGAAGGCCTGGTTCCCGGCACCGCGCGGCTATGGCGGCAGGCGTTCCGCAAACGCGGCACGCCCGCGCCCGCCAAGACGGAGAGTGTGCCATGAGCGCGCTCACCATCAAGGCTTTGAGCAAATCCTTCGGCGGCCTGCACGTCACGCGCGCCGTTAACCTCAATGTCGAGCCGGGCGAGCGGCGGCTGATCATCGGTCCCAACGGGGCCGGCAAGACCACGCTGTTCAACCTGATTACCGGCGAGATCACGCCCGACAGCGGCTCGGTCCAGCTGTTCGGCCAGGACATCACCAAGACTCCGAGCCGCGACCGTCCTCACCTCGGCATGGCGCGCACCTACCAGATCATCACGCTGTTTCCGCGCGACACCATTATCCACAACGTCTCGCTGGCATTGCTCGGTCTGTCGCCGGCGCGCTGGAACCCTGTCACCAATATCCGGCACCAAGGCCACCTGATCGAGCACGCCCGCGCCGCGCTGGAACGCGTCGGCCTTGCCCATATCGCCGAGCGGCCGCTGACGCAGACCTCCTATGGCGAGCGGCGGCGCGTCGAGATCGCCATGGCGCTGGCGCAAAATCCGAAAGTGCTGCTGCTCGATGAGCCGTTCGCCGGCCTATCGATCGACGAGCGGCGCGACGTACAGAAATGCTTACTGGCGATTCCGCGCGACGTCACCATGGTGATGATCGAGCACAACATGGACGTGGCACTCGAATTCGCCGAGCGCATCACGCTGCTGCATTTCGGCGAGGTCCTCGGCGAGGGCAACCGCGCCGAAGTGGTGGACAATCCCCGCACGCGGGAGGTCTATCTTGGCCACTAGTGCGCTCAGCCTGCAGAATATCGACGCTTACTACAGCGACAGCCATGTGTTGCAGGATGTCTCGTTCGAGCTTGGCGAGGCGCGCATGCTCGGCCTGCTCGGGCGCAATGGCGCCGGAAAATCGACCTGCATGAACGTGACCATGGGCCTGTTGCCGCCGCGCCGCGGCGAAGTGTTCGTGTTCGGCGCGCCGGTCGCCGGCATGTCGCCAGAAATGATCGCCGCGCGCGGCGTGGCGCTGGTGCCGCAAGGCCGCCGCATCTTCAAAAGCCTGACCGTGCGCGAAAATCTCATCGTCGCGGCCCGCAAGCAAAATGACGGCGTGAGCAAGCATGTGCCATGGACTGCCGACACGGTGTTCACGATGTTTCCGCGCCTCAAAGAGCGCAGCAATCAGATCGCTGCGCATCTGTCGGGCGGCGAGCAGCAGATGCTGGCGATCGGCCGGGCGCTGATGGGCAACCCACGCGTGCTGCTGATGGATGAGCCATCCGAGGGCCTGGCGCCGCAGATTGTGGTCGAGGTGATGAACACCATTCGCAAGTTGAAAGAAAGCGGCCTGTCGATCGTGCTGGTCGAACAGAACCCCAAATTGGTGTTCGATGTCGCCGACGACATTGTCATTCTCAACACCGGCCGGGTGGCGGTGGTGTCAACGCCCGGAAAATTGAATAAAGACGGCGTCGACCTGCGCCAGCATCTCGGCGTTTTTTAAATTTGTCAGGAAGGACCTAAAATGGCGATGTGGAACAAATACGCAGACACCGCGGCGCGGAAACACGGCAAGCCGGGGCGCGAGGCGCGGCCGAAAAGCGTCACCATCGACGCGCACAGCCATGTCGCCGTTCCAGCCGCCGGCGCTTTCATCAAGCCGCACCTCGATCTATCGACCATTCCGCTCGCGCATTTTGCATCGGCTGAGACCAAGGAACTCAACGCCAAACAGGAAGCCGACATCGGCTCGCGCATTCGCGGCAATTACGACGAGCGTTTCGCCGACATGGACAAGATGGGCGTGGACGTGCAGCTGGTGATGCCGCCGCCGCCGCAGCTCTACCATACCGTCGCGCTCGAATACGCCGTGCCGGCCGCGCGGATGATCAATGACGGCGTCGCCGAGTTCGTCTCGAAACATCCCGATCGTTTCATCCCGACTGGCACGGTGCCGATGCAGGACGGCAACGAGGCGGCGAAAGAACTTGAGTACGTAATGAACAAGCTCAAGTTCAAGGGTGTCGAAATCCTCACCAACGTCAACGGCAAGGAACTATCCGATCCCGCCTTTGCACCGTTCTGGAAAAAGGCCGAGGAGCTGGATGCGCTGGTGATCATTCACCCGAACGGCTTTACCGAAGGCAAGCGGCTGTCGCGCTTTTACTTCAATAACATCATCGGCAATCCGTTCGAGACGACACTGGCCCTGCACTATTTGATCTTCGATGGTGTGCTGGAACGCCATCCAAAGCTGAAGGTCTTCGCCATGCATGGCGGCGGGTATCTCGGCGCTTATTCGGGCCGCATCGATCATGCCTGGGGCGCACGCTCGGATTGCAACGTCAATCTGCCCAAACCCCCGACCAGCTACCTCAAACAAGTCTATTTCGACACCGTGGTGTTCGCGCCGCTGCAGCTGGAAACATTGGTCAAAACCATCGGCCTCGACCACATCATCATGGGCACCGACTACCCCTTCGACATGCTGGAACACGACCCGATCGGCCACATCAACTCGGTCGAAAGCTTCGACGACAGCACGCGCGCGGCGCTGGCCGGCGACAACGCGAAAAAGATGCTGGGGATGTGAGCGCAAAATCGTTAGCAGTCCGACGGCGGCGTTTTTATGCTAATGTCACCTTGCCGCTTTTTACAGGCACGAAATTCAAAGTTTGAGAAAAACGGCGGAGGTGGCAGTGATCGGAGTTCAAGCACACATTCCGACGGAAGTGCATTTTGACTTTCTGGGAATGACCATCCCGGTTCATTGGGATTATCACGCCATCCTGATGGTCTCGGTCTGGTTCGTGCTGGTTCCGATCTGCATCATCGTCATCCGTTTCGGTAAACCAAAGCCGACCCTCACCGGCCTCCATCCGAAAGTCAGCATCAAAAATGCCGTTTGGTGGTGGTTCACCGTCCACAAATACGGGCTGATATTTTCGATCAGCCTAGCGCTCGCAGGAGCAATTGTCGCGGTTACGGTCAGCGGCGGCTTTAGCGGCTCGTTGCATTCGCTGTTCGGCTTGACGACAGTCGCGCTCGGATGTTTGCAGATCATGGGCGGCTGGCTCAGAGGCAAGCACGGTGGAAAAAATTATTACTCCGCCGACCCGAATGATCCGAAGACCTGGTTCGGCGATCACTACAACATGACGACGCGCCGGCGTGTGTTTGAGGCCTATCACAAGACGGCGGGCTATTTCGTCTTTTTCTTTGCTGCCGGCGCGGTTGCCAGCGGCCTGATGCAATATCCCATGCCGGGTCTGGCAATATTCATAGTCGCCATGGTGCTCGTCGCGTTCGTTGTATCCATTGTTCTGGAGTACAAGGGGTACCGCTACGACGGCTACCGCGCCGCGCACGGCTATACGATGGACGCGCCTTTCAACAAAGAACGCGAATTTCTGTAACTGGTAACTGGCGGCGGCTACGAAGGCTTACGTCGCGCCATCTCAGGAACGACACGCATGAGCAGCCAAGACTTGCCCAAACCAGACTACGCCAAAAACATGAAGCTGATCGGTTACACCGATCAGGGCGGCAGGCCGGATGGCGTGCAGATCATGCTCAACAAAGGCTACGCCTATGTCGGCCACATGTTCTCCAAGGGCTTCAGCGTCATTGATGTGCGCGACCCGCGCAATCCGAAGCCGGTCAAATATATGCCGGCGCCGCACAAAACCTGGAACATTCACCTGCAAACGCATGGCGACCTGTTGCTGGTGATCAACGCCAGGGACATGTTCGCAGCCACAGAATTCCAGGACGAGCGCGCCTATTACACCGGGTCACACGCCGAAACGGCCGAGCAAGCTTACGCCGCCGAGGCCAAGAAACGTGACTGGACCGCCGGTCTGGCGGTTTACGACGTTTCGAAGCCGGAAGAGCCGCGCAAGATCGGCTTCATGCCGGTGGCAGGCGGTGGCATTCACCGCATCTGGTACACCGGCGGACGCTGGGCCTACGTGTCGGCGATGCTCGACGGCTTTACCGACTACATCTTCATGACCGTCGACATGTCAGATCCGACCAATCCGAAGGGCGTCGGCCGGTACTGGCTCCCTGGCATGAACACGGCCGTCGGTGAGAACTCGGCCTGGAGCGAGAACCGCCGCTTCGGTCTGCATCATGCCATCGTCAATGGCGATACCGCTTACGGGGCCTGGCGCGATGGCGGTCTCGTCATCATGGATGTGTCGGACCGGGCAAAGCCTAAACTGATCAAGCACCACAACTGGTCGCCGCCCTTTGGTGGCGGCACCCATAATTGCCTGCCGCTACCAGACCGGAATTTGCTGGTGGTGGCCGACGAAGCCGTGCTCGACAACTGCGCGGACGGCATCAAATACATCTGGATGTTCGACATCCGCGAGCCGGCCAACCCGGTTAGCATTTCGACGTTTCCAACGCCGGACGAAGCAGATTATTGCAGCAAGGGCGCGCATTTCGGTCCACACAATATTCATGAAAATCGGCCGGGGACCTTCGTCAGTTCGGACCTTATCTTTGCGACCTATCAGAACGCTGGCATTCGCGTCGTCGATATTCGCGACGCCTTCCGGCCCAGGGAGGTCGCCGCCTTTGTCCCGCCGACGCCCAACCGCTTGGTCGATTCACGCTTGAGCCGGACCAAAGTGATCCAGAGCTGTGACGTGATCGTGACCGCCGATGGGATCGTCTACAGCACCGACTACAATGGCGGCATGTACATAATGGAATATCAAAGTTGAAACAGGCCGAGGCTTGAACGGGCCAGTTCATCGACAACTGCCAGTCACGAATACAAGAAATCCAGGACCGCGGTCTCTGCAATCACCGCGGCGTCGGTTGAGTGCATGCCGGCGCGGGCTTTCTCTTCCTGCGTTTGCGTTGCTTGCAGATAAGCGCCGAGATGGCGGGCGCGCTGGATGATGCGATAATTTTCTGGCAGCCGCGCCGCCTCGTAGCGCTTGAGCGCACTTTCGACATTGCCTTCTGTCTGCAGCGCGCTGACGAGGTTGGCGGCATCATCCGCCGCCTTCGACACGCCCGCCGCAACGTGGGGCCGTGCGACGAATGCCGCGTCGCCGACGATCGCCACCCGGCCGAATGCCATGCGCGGCGATTCAAGATCGTAGATCGGCTGCAAGATAGGCTCCTCGATCAGCCGCACGATCTGGCGAAACTGCGGCGCCAACAGACGCTCGGCGTCGGCGCGCATTTCGGCAATTGCCTCGCGGCGGATCAGCGGCGGCGGAATCGAGATTGCATGCGTTTTTCCGCTCTCGTCCGTGAGCAGCCATTGCAATTTCGTAGTTTCGTCGGCGGGTCGGTACCACACCACGTTGAAGCGGCGATGGCCGGGACGCAGATCATTGTCGGGGCCAGCGACCGGATAGCCGAGGAATTGCTCGCCCGACGGCAGCCCGAACGACATGTATTCGTAGAGGTCGCGGTGCGTATCGGGGGGAATGTCCGCTTCGGCGATCAGCGCGCGCCACGCGGTATAGCCGGCATAGAGCGGCGTCACGTCCGGCAGGCATTGCTGGCGCACCGTCGAGCGAATGCCGTCGGCCCCGACGAGAAGATCGGCCTCGATGGTTTCGCCATTGGAAAAATGCGCGCCCACCACATCTGGTGTCTGCGTGATTTTGGCAAGGCCCTTGCCGCGATGATAGCGCTCCGGCGGCAAGGCATCACGCAGCAGCCGGTAGACGCGCTCCCAGGCCGTGAGCACTTGCGGACATTCGATCTCTTCGGTGAGGCGGCCCTGCGCGTCGATGATCTTGCGCGTGGTGATCTGCACGCCAAGCACATCTGTGGCGAGGCCCAGGGCACGCAACCGTTCGATCAGTTCCTGTTGGGCAACGATCCCGGCGCCGCGACCCGACAGTTCGCTTTCGACCCGTTCGTAAATATCGACGTCCCACCCGGCCCGGCGCAGCAAAAGCGCGCTGAGCAGGCCGCTCATGGAGCCGCCAATAACGATTGCACGCCCCGCGCTGGACCCGGACAACTGGTAAGCCTCAATCTTTCCGTTTCAGGGAATATGCTATATATGATGGCAAATAGCACCGGAGGAAATGCCATGGCTCTGACCATGCTTGATATGACCGCCGAGAAAAAGGAAAAATCGCCGTGGTCGGCTGAACTTGCCGCCGAATTCGCGCGCGAAGCGAAAAATCCGAACCCCTGCGTCGGCAGCACGCTGCTGTCGGAAACCGATCGCACGCGGGTTTGGATGATCCGCCTCGCTCCCGGCGAGCGCATCGGCTTCCACCGCCATGTGCTGGATTATTTCTGGACCTCGGTATCCGGCGGCCGCGGCCGTCAGCACGTCAACGACGGCACTACCGTGGAATACACCTATCAGCCCGGCGAGACGCGGCATGAGACCTACGGTCTCAACGAATTCAAGGTGCACGATCTTGAAAATCTCGGCGACAAGGAAATGGTCTTCATGACCGTCGAGTTCAAAGACAGCGCCAACAAGCCGATGAAGTTGCCTGAGGGCGTCCGCCCACAAGCCGCAGCGGCCTGAGTTTCGTTCTGGAATACAATGCCCGCTAGCCGGGGCAATCCGGCAGCGGGCGTTTTGTTGTCTTGTGCTGCTCGATCAACAGGCTAGCCAAGCGGCCAAGCTTCCTGCAAACTGACGGTCAATGCCCCACAGCGGGCCATAAAAAACTTTGAGTGTGGGGGCAACAAGTCCGGCACGTGGAGCGAATGCGCCGGGTTAGAGCGGTATGGATATTTCCTTCAGTCTGCTGATCAATGCCATCGCCGCCGGGCTCCTGCTCGGCGCGTTCTACGCCGCTGTGACCGCCGGCGTCTCGATCTCGTTCGGCATGCTCGATATCGTCAACATCGCGCATCCCGCCTTCATCATTCTCGGCTCCTACATCGCCTATTTCTTCAACATCAATTACGGCGTCGATCCGATCCTGATCAGCATTCTGGCTTTGCCGGCATTTTATCTGCTCGGCGCGGCGGTCTATCAGGTCTATTACCAATCGTTCGAGAAACGCGGCCAGGAATCTTTGCGCGGTCTCGCCTTTTTCTTTGGGCTGCTGTTCGTCACCGAAGTGTCTCTGATCCTCGTGTTCGGCGTCGACTATCGCTACGTCGAGGCCGCCTATATCGGACCCAGCATTCAAATCGGCATCATCGATGTTCCGCTGCGCATGGTGGTGCCCTGCGTCGTGGCGCTGGTGCTGTTTGGCGCGATTCAGCTGTTCGTGACTCGCACCTTTATCGGCCGCGCCATCATGGCGGTGTCGCAGGATCAAATGGCGCTGCAGCTGATGGGCGTCGATCCCATCAAGATCAAGCGCGTCGCCTTCGGCATCTCGATTGCGACCGCCGCGGTCGCCGGCGCTCTGCTCATCATCATCCAGCCGATCGAGCCTTCGGTCGGGCGCGAATATATCGGCCGGGTATTCGCCATCTGCGTACTTGGCGGGCTCGGCAGCATGCCCGGCACGCTGATCGCGGCAATGTTGCTCGGCGTGGTCGAAAGCCTGACCGCGACCTTCTATGGACCGTCCTGGGCGCCAGCCGTGGCGTTCGGTCTCCTCCTGCTCACGCTGGCCTTCCGGCCGGCGGGACTAATGGGGCGATAGCGCCGTGAACACGACGAAATTCTCCCTCATAACGCTGGCAGTTGGCGCCCTGGTCATGGTCTTCGCGCACTGGGTCAATGTCGACTATCTGTATTTTGCCAGTTACACAATCCTGCAATTCATCGTGCTAGCGACCGCCTGGAATATCCTCGGCGGCTATTGCGGCTATGTGAATTTCGGCTCGGCCGCCTTTTTCGCGATCGGTGCCTATAGCTCTGTCGCGCTGCATAAATTCGACGCCTTGGTCGACGACTGGTTTCCGGAAAGCGTTGGAGTGATTTTACACGCGATCTTCCCGCTGCCGATTCCCCTGCTGATCCTGGTCGGCGGCTTGGTGTCCGGCCTTGTCGGTTTCGGCATGGGCTATCTGACACTTCGGTTGCGCGGGTCATTCTTTGCCATCGCGACGCTTGCGCTCGCGGTCGTGCTACAGACTTTGGTCGTGAACTGGGATTATGTCGGTGGCTCGCGTGGCGCCTATATCATCCGCCCTGAGCAACTCGAATTCGCCGGCATCACGATCAACTACATCGAATATTTATTCGGTCTGATGTTGCTGTTGGCGGTGATCGCGCTGGTGACCGCCCGCACCATTGAGCGCTCCCAGCTTGGCTTCGGCTTTGCCACCATTCGCGACGACGAACTGGCGGCCGAGGCTTCCGGCGTGCCGACACTGCAGCTAAAGCTGATCGCCACAACGCTGTCGGGCGCCTTCATGGGCATGGCCGGCGCGCCGTTCCCCTACTACATCGGCTATCTGCAGCCGTCCTCGGCCTTCGGACTTGAATATGCCGTGAACTCGATCGCCATGCCCATGATTGGCGGCACCACCAGTTGGATCGGGCCGCTGGTCGGCGCTATTCTGCTCGGCTCCGCGCAGCAATACGCCACCGTGACAATTTCCTCGGCGGTCAACTTGTTGATCGTCGGTCTGATGCTGGTGGCCTTTGTCATCATCGCCCCCAACGGCCTGGTCGGGCTGGTGCAGGGATGGCGGCGCACATGGAGAAAGCCATGACCGCGCTTCTGCATGTTGACAACATCACCAAGCGGTTCGGCGGTTTCGTCGCCCTCGACGGCATCGATCTCGAGGTACGGCCGGGTGAGCGGCTTGGGCTGATCGGACCTAATGGATCGGGCAAAAGCACGCTGGTCAATTGCATCTGCGGCACGCTGCAGAACGAGAGCGGCAGCGTGACCTTCGACGGCAACGCCATCGACGGCCTTGCCGCCCATCAGCGCACGCACCGCGGCGTCGCGCGCAGTTTTCAATTGCCGCGCCCGTTCCACAGCATGAACCTGGTCGATAACGTGCGGATTCCGCTGCTCTTCACGGTGCACGCCCGCATGGGGCCGTTGCGCTCGACCGGCGATCTCGATGCGCGCTGCCTTGAGCTTCTCGAAATGGTGGGACTGGCGAAAAAAGCCAGGCAAATGCCGCGCGATCTCACGCAGGTCGAAATGCGCAAGCTCGAGCTGGCGCGCGCTGTGGCGGCGGAGCCAAAACTCCTGATCGCCGACGAATCCATGGCAGGCCTGTCGCATTCCGAGATCGAAGACATTCTGGCGCTGCTGGTGCGACTGAACGAGCGCGGCATCACCATCATTCTGATCGAACACATCATGAGCGCAGTGATGAGCTTCTCACAACGCCTGGCAGTGCTGGTGTCGGGCAAAAAGATCGCCGACGGCAGGCCGGAAGAAGTCGTGCGCGATCCCGAAGTGGTGAGGGCATACCTTGGCCAGTAGCCTCACCATCGAGAACGTGCATGCCGCTTACGGCGCGGTGCGGGTGATCCATGGCGTCTCGATCGACGTCAAAGCCGGCGAGACCGTCGCTTTGCTGGGCACCAACGGCAACGGCAAAAGCACGTTGATGAAATGCATCATGGGCATCGTGAAGCCCGCCGAAGGCAGCATCATCGCGGAGATCGACGGCGAGAAACACAATTTGGTCGGTATGCCGACCGAGCAGATTGTCGATCTCGGCATCGCGCTGGTGCCGGAAGGCCGAAGGCTGTTTCCGAAATTGACCGTGGAAGAAAACCTGCTGCTGGGCGCATTCCGGCCCAAGGCGCGAGCCCAGATCAAGAGCAACATGGAATTCTGCTGCGAAGCCTTTCCCCGGCTCGCCGAGCGGCTGCGCCAATTGGCCGGCAGCATGAGCGGCGGCGAGCAACAGATGCTGGCGCTGGCACGCGCGCTGATGCTCTCACC
The DNA here is from genome assembly GCA_043734185.1 of Pseudolabrys sp. Lineage (GTDB taxonomy): Bacteria > Pseudomonadota > Alphaproteobacteria > Rhizobiales > Xanthobacteraceae > Pseudolabrys. The sequence goes on from JAYTFS010000297.1 coordinate 18,480, forward strand.
ACGTATCTTGCTGGTCGACGAGCCTTCGGTCGGCCTAGCGCCGCTGCTGGTGGCCCGCACGATCGACGCCATCAAGCAGCTCAAGGACCACTATCAACTCACGGTGCTGATGGCGGAGCAGAATTTCACCCAAGCCATCCGCATCGCCGACCGCGGCTACGTGATCGTGCACGGCAAGATCGAGTTCGAGGGCCGCTCGACCGACGAGCTCAACAATAACGATCTGATCCGCCAGTTTTACCTGGGGATGTAACCGCGCGATCCCAAATGGTGGGAACCGGTTTTCAAACAAGATAGCGTACAAAAAAGAAAAACGGCGCGAGATTGCTCCCGCACCGCTTTCAGTCGGCCTTAAGGTTTGAGCGATTGTTATTTCGCGCTCTTCGCCTTTTCGTATGGATAGACCACTTTGCCGGTCGCCAGCTCGGGCGGGGTGAGCACGGTCTGATAGGACATGCCCTTCCAGGTCTCTAAGCCGGCGCCTTCCTTGATGCCGCGATACTGCACTTGCATCATGCCGGACTTGGTCCACTCGCCACCGGGGCCGTATTTCCAATCGCCCATGATGGTCTTGATGCTGGCTTTGCGCAGCCAGTCGGCGATCTTGGTATCCTCGATGCTCTTGCTGCCGGTAATGGCATCGCCCAGCACGCTGGCATAGGCGTAGCCCCAGCCGCCAAGATAGTAGCCAAGCGGATCGACGCCCTCGGCCTTCGCGCGCTCCTGATATTTTGCGAAGAACGCGGCGGCCGGCGCCATCATTTTTTCGGACGGCACCCAGGTTTCGTAGTTGATGATGCCGTTGAGCTTGGGCCCGAGCTTGCTCTTGAACACGGTGGCTTGCAGCCCGACCATCGCGCCGCCGAAGATCTTCGGCGTGTAGTTGGCTTCGTTGACCGCCAGCGCAATGCCGACCGATGACAGCGGATAGGAGCACACGATCACGATGTCGGCGTTCGACGCCTGCACCGCGCGCACGATTGGCGAGAAGTCGGTCGTGCCCGGCGGGAAACTCTTGTCATAGACGATCTTGACGCCGAAGGTCTTGGCGTTCTCGCGCGCGCCATCGCATGCGGCCTTGGAGAATTCCGCATCCTCGGAGGTCAACGCGACCGTCGTCGGCTTCGGATTCTGCGCCATCGCGACCTGGAACACGCCTTCGGTGAACGACGGCCTGGTCTTTGGACCGGTCGGCAGCACCGCGAAGTAGTTGGGATATTTGAAATCGTGATTCACATCGAGCGCGAACAGGCTGATGAAAGTCTTCTTCTTCGCCATGACGACGGGCATCGCCGGCGCCACCATGTTGGTGGCGTAAGGACCAAGCACCAACTCGACTTTGTCTACGTCGAGCAGCTTGGTGTAGATGCCCGGAACGGTCGATGGATTCGACTGGTCATCGTAATAAACGAGCTTCACCGGACGGCCGAGCAATCCGCCCTTGCCGTTGGTTTCTTCTTCCCAAATCTTCATGCCAAGCAGCGCCTGCTTGCCGTTCGGCGACAGCGGGCCGGTCAGCGCCATGCTGAAGCCAATCTTGATCGGCTCCTTATTCTGGGCAACGGCGGGGCTTGCAACAAATGCGCCGGCCACAAGAGCGACAGCCGCTCCCGCAATCCACGCACAGGTTCGCGAATTGAAGTTTTGAATCATAGGCATCCTCCCAAATGAAATGTTGTTTTTTGCATCTTACGCGTATTTGGCGGCGAGACGCCAGAGGGTCGCTCCTATCCAATAGTGGGCTATATCCCCTCCACCATCACCGTCTCCACCTCGCCTGCCCCGGCGCGGCGAAATGCTGCGGCGCGGTCGTATTCCGGCGACTTGAAACAGGCGGCGCCCTGCTCGAGGGTCGGGAATTCAATCACAATGAAACGATGGAATTTGTCCGGCCCTTCCATGATCTGAAAGCGCCCGCCGCGCGCCAGCACCTTGCCACCAAACTTGGCGATGATACCGGGCACCAGGTCGGTGTATTTCTTGTACTCGACAGGGTCGTTAATCTTGGAACGCGCAACCCAATAAGCGGGCATGTTTCTCTCCTAGACAGTGTCGCGGCCGTGAAAGAGACTGACTTGAATTTGTCCCTCCTACATCGGTCAAACCGACATGCCGCGCAAGATCATCGATATTTCGATTCCGCTGGAAAACACGGTTGCCGCCGACCCGCCCGGTTACGGCCCGAATATCGAATATCTCACACACGAAGACACCGCCCCCGACCTTCTGAAATTCTTTCCCGGATTGAAAAAGGAAGATCTGCCCGACGGCGAAGGTTGGGGTTTCGAATGGGTCAAGCTGTCCACCCACTGCACTACCCATCTCGACGCGCCCTATCACTTTGCCTCCACCATGGACGGCGGCAAGCGCGCCATCACCATCGACGAGGTGCCGCTGGACTGGTGTTTCCAGCCGGCAGTGAAACTCGATTTCCGCCATTTCGCCGACGGCTATGTCGCGACCGCCGCCGATGTAGAGGCCGAGCTCAAGCGCATCGGCCACACGCTTTCACCGCTTGAAATCGTGGTGGTGAATACCAGCGCCGGCAAAGCCTACGGACAGTCGGATTATGTTTCCAAAGGCTGCGGTATGGGACGCGAGGCGACGCTCTATTTGACACAGCGTGGCGTGCGCGTGACCGGCATCGATGGCTGGAGCTGGGACGCACCATTCGTCCATACCCAGCAGAAATACGCCGACACGCACGATCCCAAGTTGATCTGGGAGGGGCACCGGGCCGGCCGCGAGATCGGCTATTGCCATATCGAGAAGCTGCACAATCTCGAGGCTTTGCCGACCAAGGGCTTTATGGTGAGTTGTTTTCCGGTGAAGGTACGCGGCGGCTCCGCCGGCTGGACGCGGGCGGTGGCCATCATTGACGCTTGATTGCCCACCACGCCGGGCGATAGCATCGCGCCCACAATAACAAAGCCGGCAAGCGGCCGGTAAAAATACATCGCCAGGGAGGATCCACATGGATAGACGCCGTTTTGTCGCCGGCAGCGCCGCAGCAGCAGCAAGCCTTACCATCCGACCTGCCTTCGCTCAGGAAGCTTTCCCGTCCCACGCGATTACCATCATCAATCCGTTTCCCCCCGGCGGCGCGTCCGACGTGGTGACGCGACCGCTCGTCGCTGTTCTCGAGCCGATCGTCAAACAACCCGTGGTGATCGAAACCAAAGCCGGCGCCGCCGGCCAAGTCGGCGCACAGGTGGCAGCCAGCGCCAAACCGGACGGCTACACATTGTTGTCGCATATCACGTCGATCTCCGGCTTTGCCGAGGTCGACAA
>JAYTFS010000298.1:0-12440 GCA_043734185.1 Pseudolabrys sp.
CGCTGTCGGCGCAATGCACCGGCATCATCATCAATGCCAATGGCGATCCGAAACGCTTCGCCGATACCGGCCTCGAAGTGGTGCCGGACAACGTGCCGGGCTTTGCCGGTCCGCTGGCAGGCATACTCACCGGGCTCGACTGGCTGGCGGCGAAGGACAACGGCATCGAGTGGCTGGTGAGCGTGCCGGGCGATTGCCCGTTTCTGCCCGACGATCTGGTCGAGCGGTTGCATCTGGCGCGGCGCAAAATGGGCGCCGGCGTGCCGCTGGCCTGCGCGCGTTCCGGCGAATGGCGTCATCCGGTGGTGGGCCTATGGTCGTTGGCATTGCGCGAAGATCTGCGCAAGGCGCTGGTCGTAGAGGACTTGCGCAAGATCGAGGTATGGACCGCGCGCCACGGCGTGGCGATTGCCGAATGGCCGATGGAGCCGGTCGATCCGTTTTTCAACGTGAACACGCCGGAAGATGCGGCCAAGGCCGAGAAGATCGCGGCGCAAAGTTAACCGAGCAGCGCTGCGTAAGATAAAAATCCGACGCGGGCGCCCGGCTCGATCGATGTCACGTCCTCGGGAAATTCCAGCAAGCCGTCGGTTTCCGTCAACGATGTGAGAATTCCCGCGCCGTCCTGCGGGTGCTTGACCGCTTCGATCTCGCCATCGCTGCCTATGCGCAGTGCCACGCGCACATATTCGCGGCGGTCTTTCTTTTTCTTGTAGGCGAACGTGGCGCGCACCGGCAACGGTACCAGAATTTGCGGCCGCGCGCCCGACAGCCGCCGTAACAGCGGCTTCACTACCCGAACGAATGTCACAAACACCGCGACCGGATTGCCCGGCAGCCCGACAAAGGCCGCGCCGCTATGGGCTGCATGATCTTTGTGTGGCGTGGCACGGATCACGCCCATGGCGACCGGCCGGCCCGGCTTGATGGCGACGCGCCAGAACACCAGGCTGCCGATGCGCTCTATCGCGCTGCGCACATGATCGGCCTCGCCGGTGGAGACGCCGCCAGAGGTGATGACGAGATCGTGCCAGGAGGCGGCCTTGGCCAGAGAGAGCGCGAGTTCGGCCGGATCGTCGGCCAGAATGCCGAGATCAGTCACCATTGCGCCGAGACGCTCCAGCAGCGCGTTCAACAAATAACGATTGGCATCGTAGATTGCGGCCTCGCCGCGTTTGGCGCCTGGCTCCACCACCTCGTCGCCGGTAGAAAAAATCGCGACCTTGAGCCGCCGACGCACGTCAAGCTCGGTAAGCCCCAAAGCCGCCGCAAGCGCAATGTGCTGCCCCTCCAGCACCGTGCCGGCCGGCAGCACGACCTTGCCGGCGGGGGCGTCCTCGCCAGCAAACCTACGGTTGGCACCCAATTTGAGCCCGCTCGGCACCACGACGCTGTCGCCGTCCGCCGTCACGTCTTCCTGCATGAACACGGTGTCGGCGCCCGCCGGCATGGCTGCGCCGGTAAAAATCCGGATCGCCTGGCCGGTTTTCAGCACCACATCGGCGCGCGCACCGGCCATCAGCCGGCCGGCGATGACGAGCTTGGTGTCGCCGCCGGATTTGAGATCGGCATGGCGCACGGCATAGCCATCGACCGCGGAATTATCGAACGGCGGCAGATCGGCCGGTGCCTTCAGGTCGTCAGCGGTAACGCGTCCGCGCGCGCTGCGTAACGGCACGCGTTCGGTTTCGGTGACCGGTGTGACGCGCTCACCGATCAGCCGCTCCATCTCACCCAGCGGCAATAGCGGGCCGGAAAACGCGAAACAGTCGTCAGTGAGTTGCGCCATCAGGGAGCCCGGGTCGCGGAAATCGGCGCCGCATGCTTCAGCAGCAGATCGGCAATCGCCTCGATGTCGTTGAGGTCGACCACACGAATTTTGGCGTCCGGCAGCACGGTGTCGCAAGCGACAGCGACGATGTGCGGATCTTGCGTGTAGAGAAGTGGCTTGCCGTTGTCGGCGCGGTGAATTTCCAGCTTGGGGAAGGCATCGCGCTTGAAGCCTTCCACCAGCACGAGATCGACCGGCGACATCTTGGCGACCAAGTCAGTCATGTTCCATTCCGGCTCTTCGCGCAGTTCATGCAAAATCGCCCAGCGCTTGGCCGAGGAAATGATCACTTCGGTCGCGCCGGCGGTGCGATGCACGAAGGAATCCTTGCCCGGCTTGTCCATTTCGAAGCCGTGATGGGCATGCTTGAGCGTGGACACGCGCAGGCCGCGCGCCAGCAGGCTCGGAATGAGCTTGCTAATCAATGTAGTTTTGCCGGAGCCGCTCCAGCCGGCAAGGCCGATGATGCGCATGGGGCCCTTATAGCAACTAAGCCGACTGCATGCCGAGCGCGGCGATGCGCTGGCGGGTCGCGTTGTCGCGCAAGGCCGCGAGGAAGGCCTGCACCTCTGGGCGTTTGCGCCGGCTCTCGACCAGCAGAAAATCGTAATGTTCAGGCGCGACGGGCAGAAAGCCGAGACCGTAGATTTTCGCCACCGGCTCGATGGCGATGCCCCAATCGGCGCGGTTTTGCGAAATCGCAGCGGCCACCGCGTTATGCGACTTCGGTTGATTGGCGTAACCCGACGGCCGAGTGCCTTTGAGCAGATCGTCGATCAGCACCCGCGTGCCGGCGCCGGCATTGCGGTTGACCATCAGCGCGGAAGCGTCGGCAAGAATCGTTTTGAGGGCTTCGGCTGCGCTCTTGCCCTCGAAACGCTTGTCGCCGGGTCGAAACAAAATGCCTTGCATGCGCCGCCAGCCCGGCACCAGCGTGAGCGCGGGCGTGACCAGATGCACATTATACTTTCCGGTCGCAGGATCGATGAGATGGACTGGCGCGACATCGCATTCACCGCGCATTGCCGCCGCCACGCCGCCGAGGCTTCCCACAGCCAGTGTGCGCGCCGAAAAGCCGCGTTCGGCCAGCGCGCCGACCACGACATCGAGCGCTATGTCATGACTGCCCATGATTACGACGTCGGGTGCCTGTGCGGCGTTGCCGATCAGCGTGACTTGCGCCTGCGTTTCGGCGTCGAGCGATGAAGCGAGCGCGTCGATTTCGAGAAAGCCGTCGGCTTGCGAAAAGCTGGTCACCGAGCCTGAACCTTTGCCGGTTGGGAACGCAATCATGCCCTCCTCGCTCTGTACCAGCGACACCAGCACGAATTCCTTGCGGCCAAGCTCCGAAGCAACGCGCACCGGCACGCGCGCTGAAATAATTTGCGCGGCTTCCGGCAGCAAACCGGCGCGAGCACGGATCACCGGCGCGACAAAGGCATGGAAGGTAAAGATTGCCGAGGTCGGAAACCCCGGCAGCGCCACGATTGGCTTGCCATCGACCACGCCCAGGCAAAGCGGCTTGCCGGGCTTGAGGGCTACGCCGTACACCAAGATTCCCGGCTTGCCCAGCCGCGATACGACCGCGTGCGAGAGATCGCCGGCGCCTTTCGACGTGCCGCCGGAGAGAACCACCATGTCGCTCGTCGCCAAGGCCTGACGCACGGCTTTTTCCAGCATCGCCGCGTCGTCGGGAAAAGCGCCCATCACGATCGGTTCACCGCCAGCCTCCGTGATCGCAGCCGCGATGATGGCGCCATTGCTGTCGTAAACACTGGCGGGCCGCAGCAGCTTGCCAGGTTCGATTAATTCGTCGCCGGTGGACAGCACGGCCACTTTCGGCCGCCGCACCACGTCAATGCTCGCCAGCCCGCTGGCCGCCAGCATGCCGATTTCGCGCGAGCCGATGCGCGCGCCGCGCCGCAAGACTGTTTCGCCGCGCGCGATGTCGGAGCCGGCGTATGAAATAAATTGGCCAGCAGCCGTGGCGCGGCGCAACTCGATGCGCGGCATGCCCTGCTCGATCAGCTCGGTTTGCTCGATCATGACCACCGCATCGGCGCCGCGCGGAATGACGCCGCCGGTCGCAATGGTAGTGGCGGTGCCCGGCGTCACTTCCAGCGCGGGCGCATGACCGCAGGCGATCACTTCGGCATTGAGCGTAAAGAGTTTCGGCGCGCCGTCGCTGGCGCCGACGGTATCGGCCGCGCGCAATGCGAAGCCATCGACATTGGAACGGTCGAAGGGCGGCGCATCGACCGCGGCCACCACGTCGTGCGCGAGCACGCGCGTCAGCGCGTCGCCAAGCGCCACCGTCTCGGCAGCGAGCGGCGATAGATCGAGATGCGCCGAAAAACGCGTTCGCGCTTCGTCGGCGGACACCACTTCGAGGAATTGCTCCTGACGCGCGGCGGCCCGCACGCGCGCGACCAGGTCGTCTCCCGATTTTGGCTTGCGTTGCTCGCTCACGGCCACGGCCTTACCTGAACCGCTGAACCGGCGGAAAAGCCTTCGCTGTCGGCCGGCACCAGAATCCAGCCATCGGAACGCGCCAGCGACGACAGCGACAGATACTTCGACGCCAGCGGCTCGGCCTCGCCGCCATTGCGCCGCACCGGCACCAGCTCGGTGAGACCAACGGTTGACGTCACCTTGCGCGCCAACAACAGAGTCTCGACCAGCTCGCTCTCTTTGTTAAGCGTGATCGCGGACAGCCGCTCCAGCATGCGCCGCCCGGCCGCCAGCCAAACGGCGAGCGCCGCATCCAATCGTCCCGGCAGCATCAGCACCGGGCGCGGCCCGGAAAATCCGAGCGCGGCGGTTTCTCCCGGCGTGAGCGCTATTCCGTGCACGGCGAGCCGGGCCTCGCGCGTCAATATCTGCACGTTATTGTCGTTGCGGCCGTTGCCGGTGCCGCCGATGATGACGACGGCATCGATATTTTCTGCCGCCAGCACGCCGCCGAGATCGCGGCCGGCATCGTCGAGACGCGCCGAGCCGCCGAGCCGTTCGATATCACCGGCGACCAGACGCGCGGCAGCGTTGATGATGCCGCTGCCACGCGATGGCACGACGCGAACGCGGGGCTCACGCACCGTGATGCGCGCAATGCCGGCGGCGGCAAAGGCTGCGAGATCGGTTAGCGACAGCCGGTCGCCAGCGCGCCTCAGCGGGATTGCCGGATCGCAATCGCCGCCGGCCGGCAACACGCCGTCACCCGGGTTGATCATGGCCAACACTTCGGCACGGCCGCCGGAAATTTTTACTGCGTCGAGCGGCGCGACGCTGTCGGTGTCGGGCGGCATCGGCTGGCCGACTTCGACACGCTGTGGCATCTCCGGCAACAGCGCCGGCGCATAACTGCCAGCGCCCAAACTTGCGTCGGCGGCAATCGCCCAGCCATCGAGCATGGCCAACGCCGCGCTCGGGCGTGCCGGCGCCATGGCGTCAATGGCCAAGATGCGCCCCGCCGCCCCGATCAGCTCGACGGTGCGCGGCGTGACCGGCTTCACGTCCAGATCGAGCATCGCCAGCACGTCGGCGAGCGGCGTCAGCCGTGCAATTGTTTGCATTGTGTCGGAAGCCGCCGCCATGGTTCTGTGCTTGCCTTCTGGTCTTGAGATACTTCAGTCTACCTCAACGAAGCCGTTGAGACAGCGAGCATTTCTACAGGTGAAAGTCGGAGAGAACGAGTGTTTACAGCCACAAAAGACAAGGCACTTCTCACCACCACAACCGGGGCGCTGCCGAGGCCCAGCTGGTACACCGAGAACCTGCGCGGCATTCCGCTGTCACACGGCTTTTCGCGCATGGCCTATCGCGAGCAGCATTTCGATTGCTTGGCCTGCCACGTCGCGGCCCAGCATCGCGCGGGCATCGACATCATGGTGGATGGCGACACGCGGCTCGACGACGACGTCGCCGGCCGCGGCTGGGTGAGCTACGTCACCGAGCGTGTCGGCGGCATCGGCGAGCCGCGGGTGGAAGTGCCGCCGGCCGGCTTCATGGCCGACAAGGGTCCCGGCGACCTAATGTGGGAAGTGATCGAGACCCGCATGACGCCGCCGGTCACCGGAAAGATCGGCGCGACATCGCTGCAGCTCGATCGCGCCTACAAGGCCATCGCACCGATGACCGACAAGCCGGTGAAGATCGGCTCGATCTCGGCGCAGATCCTGGCGCTGATGCTGACCAATGAGCACTACAAAGACCGGCTTGACCTGCTGATGGATCTGTCCGTCGCGCTCAACCGCGAATATCATCTGCTGGCCGATTGCGGCGCGCCGCTGCTGCAAGTCGAAGAGCCCGCGATCCACCAGGTGATCGCCGACCCGAACCAGAAGATCAAACCGCAACAATGGGTCGAGGCCTTCAATATTGAAGTGAAGGGCTTGCGCGATAAATGCGAAGTCTGGTGTCACACCTGCTGGGGCTCGCCGGCCGCGCAGCGCGTCGCCAGCAAGGACCAATCCTACAAGGCAGCGTTGCCCTATCTCAATCAAATTGACTGCGACGTGCTGACGGTCGAAGGCGCGTTCAACAAAGGCATGGACCTCGAGCATTTCGGCACGATGATCTCCAAGAACAAGAAGATCGCGCTCGGCGTCATCAGCCACCGCACGCTGCAGGTCGAGCGCCCGGAAGAAATCGCCGATCTCATTCGCCGCGCGCTCAAACATATTGAGCCGGAGCGGCTCATCCTCACCAGCGACTGCGGCTTCGGCCGCCAGTCGATGAGCCGCATGCATGCGTTCTACAAGATGGTGGCGCTCACGCGCGGCACCAATATCGTGCGCAAGGAACTGGGATTGCCCGAAGCCGACATTCCGGCGAACGACCCGAAGCTGTCGATGGTGCCGCTCGCATGATCCCGAAAAGTGGGAACCGATTTTCGGATAAGATCATGCGGCTTGGAAATGTTAATGGCTGAAACCATAATGAACTTGCGCGGCCTGAAATGCCCGTTGCCGGCGCTGCGGGTGCGCAAGATGCTGTCGAGCCTGAAAAGCGGCGACCTGATCGTGGCCGAATGCACTGACCCGCTGACCGCGATCGATATTCCCAATCTGTTGCGGCAGACCGGCGATACGCTCGAAAGCAAAGCGGAAGCCACCGGCCTCCTGACGTTTCGTATTCGCAAGAAGTGACGTTATGATGCCGGGCGCTTTCACGAGATGCTGGAACATGGCGCCATTGAGCGTTTATAAAGGTCAATTGCCTTGGAAATCGTCCTGACCGAATGGCTGAGCGCCACCATCCGCTGGCTGCATGTCATCGCCGGTATCGCCTGGATCGGCTCGTCGTTCTACTTCATCCACCTCGATCTTAGTCTGAAGAACCACGGCAAGTTGCCGGCGGGCGTCAAAGGCGATGCCTGGCAGGTGCACGGCGGCGGCTTCTACCAGATGATCAAATTTATGGTCGCGCCCTCAACCATGCCCGACGAGTTGACCTGGTTTAAATGGGAAGCCTATGCGACCTGGCTGTCGGGCTTCGCGCTGCTGGTCGTGGTCTATTACTTCAACGCCGAACTCTACCTGGTCGACAAGGCCGTCCTGGATCTCAGCGCGCCGATGGCGGCGGCGGTGGCTTTCTTCAGTCTGGCCGCGGCCTGGATCGGTTACGAGCTCTTGTGCCGCTCGCCACTCGGCAAACACGAAGTGGCGCTGGCGCTGGTGGGCTTTGTCTTTCTCGTGGGTCTCACTTTTCTGTTCACGCGCGTATTCAGCGGGCGCGGCGCCTTCACCCAGATCGGCGCGCTGATCGGCACCATCATGGTGGCAAACGTCTTCGCCATCATCATGCCGTACCAACACAAGACTGTGGCCGCGCTGATCGCCGGCAAGGAGCCCGATCCTGCCTGGGGTGAAATCGGCAAGCAGCGTTCGGTGCACAATAATTACCTCACGCTTCCAGTCGTGTTCCTGATGTTGAGCAATCACTATCCGCTGTTTTTCGCGACCCGCTTCAATTGGGTGATCGTCGCCATCGTGTTGCTGATCGGCCCGGTAATCCGGCACTATTTCAATTCGCGGCACGAAGGCAAAGAGGGCCCCTTGTGGACTTGGGCGGTGGCCGCGGCCGGCATGATTGCGATCGCCTGGCTGTCCGGCACCGGTGCCGGCATCAAGATGGGCGCGCTGCCGGAAACGCCGAAATTCGCCGCGGTACAGGATATCGTCATGTCCCGTTGCAGCATGTGCCATTCGGCTGAGCCGGTGTGGGCCGGTATTGTTACGGCCCCCAAAGGCGTATTGCTGGACAGCCCCGAGAAAATAAAGCTGCACGCCCGACTGATCGACATCAATGCGGTGCGGTCGCGCGCCATGCCGCCGGGCAATGTCACGGAGATTTCGGCCGAAGACCGGCAAGTCCTGGCCGCCTGGATCGCCGCCGGCGCGCCGGATAAATGAACGCCTTCTCTCTCGATAGCCTCAATGCGGCCAGCGAAGCCGACTTCACCGCCGCGCTCGCCGACATCTACGAACATTCGCCCTGGGTGGCGAAAGCCGCCAGCGCCCGCCGCCCCTTTGCGACGCTGGCAGCATTGCACGGCGCCATGATCGATGCGGTGCGCGCCGCGCCCGCGGATACGCAGCTGGCGCTGGTAAAGACGCATCCTGATCTTGCCGGCAAAGCCACGCGCGCCGGCGCGCTGACCGCCGATTCGACCAACGAGCAGGCCAGCGTCGGGCTCGACCGGTTGACGGAAACAGAATTTTCTCGCTTCACCCGTCTCAATGACGCCTACCAATCCAAGTTCGACATACCCTTCATCGTTTGCGTGCGCCGGCACACCAAGGATTCGATCCTGCGGCAATTCGAGCGACGGCTCGCGCATGGCAATGCCAACGAGATGACGGCCGCGCTCGACGAGATCTTCCGGATCGCGGCGCTTCGGCTCGATGCCCGCGTCGGCGCGCCGGAACGGCTCAAGGTCACCGGCCATCTGTCGACCCACGTGCTCGACCTGCATGGCGGCACCCCTGCAGCGGGCGTCGCCATCGAATTGCGCGAGCTGTCGGTGGATGGCGCGGACCGCGTGCTCGTTACCGGCATCACCAATAGCGACGGACGCACCGACAAGCCGCTGATCGCGGGACGTCCCGTGCCGATCGGAACATATGAATTGCGCTTCGCGGTTGCCAGTTATTTCGCAGCGCGCGACGCCACTCTCAGCGACCCGCCTTTTCTCGGTGTCGTCCCAATCCGATTCTCGGTCGACGAGCCGGAAGGCCAATATCACGTGCCGCTGGTGATGACGCCCTGGAGCTACGCGACCTATCGGGGGGGTTAAAAACAAAACGGCCCGCGATCAGGTCGATCGCAGGCCGTCTCGTTGGCGGAGAGGGAGGGATTCGAACCCCCGATACGGTTGCCCGTATGCCGCATTTCGAGTGCGGTGCTTTCAACCGCTCAGCCACCTCTCCATGCTTAAAAAGAGCTAAAAAAGCCACCAATGAGCGTGGCTATCTAACCAAGCAGGCCCACAGAGACAAGAGACAGACCCGCCTGGCGCGGCGTATATTGTGCGCCTTCGAGCAAGCCGGCCTCCCCGGACCGGCGGGAAAAACGTCAGCTTGAGCCAAACGACAATGCCCGGCCCCATCCCATACGACCGCCTCAGCAAGGAATTGCGCAACGTTTGCATGACGCTCGGCTTGGTCGGCGTCGTCACGGCCGCGCTTTTCGGACTGGTATCGCAATTCGGGCTCACCCACGGTTCCGTGGTCTACCTGATCCCCGTGGTGATCGCGGCCACGCGCTGGGGCGTCGTGCCCGCAATCGTTGCCGCGGTCTGCGGCGTGCTGGCCTCCGCCTTCTTCTTCTTTGAGCCGCTCTACAGCTTCCGCATCCACGATCCGCAGGAAGTCATCAACCTTATGCTTTTCATTTTCGTCGCGGTGGTGGTGAGCCAGCTTGCCACGCGCCTGAAGCGGCAACTGGAAATGGCGCGCCAGCGCGAGATCGACCTGCGCGACCTTTACGCTTTTTCGCGCCGGCTGGCGGTTGCATTTGACGTGTCCGACATTCATTCCGCGATCGAAGACCACCTCACCTCGGTCATGCAGCGCAAAGTCGTTCTTTTTGCCAGCGCGCGCGAGGCAACGACCAGCAATGGGCGGCGCGCCGGCGTCACGGTGCCGCAACAGGTTCTTGCCGAAGCGGTCGAAGTCGCCAACGGGCGTCACGATACCGCGCGCGGCGAGGCCGTGACCGCCGACAGCGGCGAAGTTTGGCTGGTGCGCGCGGTTTCGCCCAAAAGCACCGAGTTCGGCGTCATCGCGCTCAACCTCAGCCGCGAATCGAAGGAAGATTCCGACGACCTGCGCATCCGCGTCGATGCCGTTTTGGCCGACGCCACCGCCACGCTCGAGCGCCTCGGCGTCGCGCACGCTATCAGCGAGGCGCGCATGCGCTCGCAGACCGACCAGCTGCGCGAGGCCTTGATCGACTCGGTCAGCCACGAATTGCGCACGCCGCTGGCCTCGATCCTCGGCGCCGCCACCGTGCTGAGCGCGGCGCCGGCGCTGGCTGGCGAAAAGAAATTGCGCGCGCTGGTGCACGACGTTCGCGATGAGGCCACGCGCCTCAACGATGACATTCAAAATCTGCTCGATGCCACCCGCATCAGCAGCGACGGGGTCAAACCGCATGCCGAATGGGCGGAGGCCGCCGACATTATCAATTCGGCGATCGAGCGTTGCCGCCATCGCTTCGGCGATCGCCGCGTTGGCATCGACCTGCCGCCCGATCTGCCGCTCATTCTGGTCGATCCGGTGCTGGTGCAACAGGCGCTGGTGCAGATCTTCGACAATGCAGCGAAATATTCGCCGGCCGGCTCGAAAATCGAAGTCATCGCGCGGGCCGGCGATGGCCGCATGACCCTAAGCGTGCGCGACCAAGGCACGGGCTTGACCGTCAACGAACAAACGCAAATGTGGGGCCGCTTCGCACGCGGCGAACGCCACGCCACCACCACCAGCGGCTTCGGCCTGGGGCTTTGGATCGCCAATGCCTTTATTCTGGCCAATGGTGGTACCATCAACGCGGTTAGCGAGGGGCCGGATCTCGGCACCACGGTGGCCATCGAGCTGCCGGTGACGCAAGCCGCGGTTCAACATATTGAAAGTGGCGCAGATGAATGAGCCCTCCCCGATCGTGCTCGTCGTTGACGACGAGGTGCAAATCCGGCGCTTCCTGCGCACGGGTTTCGAACTGAATGGCTTTGTCGTGCACGAGGCCTCAACCGGCACCGAAGCCATCCGCTCGGCCACCTTGCGGCCCATCGACCTCGCTATCGTCGACCTTGGCCTGCCCGACATGGACGGTTCCGAAGTGGTCGAGCGCATCCGCTCCTGGTCAAGCGTGCCGATCATCGTGCTCTCGGTACGCTCCAACGAGGCGCAGAAGGTCAAGCTGCTGGAAACCGGCGCCGACGATTATGTGGTCAAGCCGTTCGGCATGGCGGAGCTGCTCGCGCGCGTGCGCGTGGCGCTGCGCCGCCAGATGCGGGCGGCAAGTGGCGAGCCCACCGTCAAGGTTGGCCCGCTTGTCATCGATCTCGCCGTCCGCGCGGTCTTCCTTAACGAGAAACGCCTGACGCTAACCCCGAAGGAATACCGGCTGCTGCAGGTGCTGGCGCAACACGCCGGGAATGTAGTCACCCATCAGCATCTCTTGAAAGAAGTGTGGGGCTCGATCCACATGCACGACACGCATTACCTGCGCATCTTCGTGCGCAAGCTGCGGCAGAAAATCGAACCGCATCCGAGCTCGCCGAAAATCCTTGTGACCGAGCTGGGCGTTGGCTACCGGCTGGCGCATTCCGGCAACGAAGGCGAGAGCGAGACCCAAAACGGCGCTGCGTCGCCGGCCAAAACCCGCGCCTGAGCGATCTAGAGTTCTCGGCCGATTTTGCGATCGAGCGAGTACGGCCCGCCGCCGCGCAACGCGATCGCCAGCGTGACGATGCCCCACAGCAGCACATACTCGTAGCCGCGCTGGGTCCATGAAAAGCCATGACTCCAGTAGGTGTGGAAGGTCAGCAGGCCCATTTCGATCGCGACCGCGGCCGCGAAAAAACGCGTGAACAGGCCGAGCGCGATACAGATACCGCCGATCAACTCAATGAAGATCAGAAAAAACGCCAACGGCTGGCCGAAATCATAGCCGTCGCGCGCCAGCATGGTCGCTTGCGCGGCCGGGCCGCGCAGCACCTTGCCCCAGCCGTGAACGGCGAGATTCCAGCCGACGCCAAACCTGACCACGGGCCAGGCCAGCGGAATGGCGGCGCGATAGAACGGGTCGAGGAACGT
Organism: Pseudolabrys sp.; assembly: GCA_043734185.1. GTDB lineage: Bacteria > Pseudomonadota > Alphaproteobacteria > Rhizobiales > Xanthobacteraceae > Pseudolabrys. The sequence goes on from JAYTFS010000298.1 coordinate 12,151, forward strand.
CAGCAGCCGGCGCGGTTCGCGAGCTTGATCCGTCATGGTCGATTTCCCCGGCAGTAGCGCGTTCATCATATACGGGCAGCGGCCATGTCCTGAAGGACCCGTTTCTTGACAAATTGCACGCTTCCCCGCCATAAGATGGCCGTTGCGGGCCTTCGGGTCCGCATGCTTTTTTAGGGCAACTTAAGTCCTTCAAAACACAAGACAATCCGACTGAAAGAAGCCGGTCCGGAATAATCCGAGATCGGAACCGAACACTGAGGAAAAACGATGTTCGCAGTCATTAAAGCCGG
>JAYTFS010000299.1:0-8645 GCA_043734185.1 Pseudolabrys sp.
ACCGCGCCGACATAGACCACGATCAGAATCATCGCCAAAAATTCGGCGCCCATCATCACGAAAAGGCCCGACGCATTGACGAAAGCCAGAATGAGATAGAGCACCGAATGCACCGGATTCTTGGCAGCGATCACCATCACGGCGCTCGCGACGCACATGCCGGCGAAAAGATAGAAGAACAACGCAGCGATCATCGTCTCACCTATAGGGCGCGTCGAGCGCAATGTTCTTCGCGATCTCGCGTTCCCAGCGGTCGCCATTCGCGAGCAGCCGTTCTTTGTCGTAATAGAGTTCTTCGCGCGTCTCGGTGGCGAATTCGAAGTTTGGGCCTTCGACGATGGCGTCGACTGGGCAGGCTTCCTGGCACAGCCCGCAATAAATGCACTTCACCATGTCGATGTCGTAGCGCGTGGTGCGCCGCGTGCCGTCATTGCGTCGCGGCCCCGCCTCTATGGTGATGGCCTGAGCCGGGCAGATTGCCTCGCACAGCTTGCAGGCGATGCAGCGCTCCTCGCCGTTGGAATAGCGGCGTTGCGCGTGCTCGCCACGAAAGCGCGGCGAGATCGGTCCCTTTTCGAACGGATAATTCAGCGTCGACTTCGGCCTAAAGAAATATTTCATGGCCAGCGCCAGACCGGTCACGAACTCCCACAGGAAGATGGCCTTGGCTGCGCGATCCAGTCTCATTTCATCGCTCCTACCACGCCGCCGTATTGGATGACGGCGGCAACGATGGCCACCATTGCCAACGACAAGGGAAGAAAAATCTTCCAGCCGATCCGCATCAACTGGTCGTAGCGGTAACGCGGCACGATCGCCTTGACCATGGCGAACATGAAAAACATGAACAGCACCTTGAGCGCGAACCAGACCACGCCCGGCACCCAGGTGAACGGCGGATATGGGATCGGCGACAGCCAGCCGCCCAGGAACAGGATCGTGCTCATCGCGCACATCGTGACTATGGCCACGTATTCGCCGAGCATGAACATCATGTAGGGCGACGAGCCGTACTCCACCATGAAGCCGGCGACCAGCTCGGATTCCGCTTCGACCAGATCGAAAGGCGGCCGGTTGGTCTCGGCCAGCGCCGAGATGAAGAACACAACAAACATCGGAAACAGTGGCAGCCAGTACCAGCTGAACACGCCGTAGCGCCCATTCTGCGCCTCGACGATGGCCGACAGATTCAGAGAACCGGCGCACAACAGCACGGTAATGATGACGAAGCCGATGGAGACTTCGTAGGACACCATCTGCGCGGCCGAGCGCACCGCGGCGAGAAACGCGTATTTCGAATTCGACGCCCAGCCCGCCATGATGATGCCGTAGACCATCAGCGACGAGATCGCGAAGATGTAGAGAACGCCCACATTGATGTCGGCGATCACCCAGCCGATATTGACCGGGACCACCGCCCATGCGGCGAGTGCGAGCACGCAGGTGACCAGCGGCGCCAGCAGGAACACGCCCTTGTTGGCACCAGCCGGGATCACCGGCTCCTTGACCATGAACTTCAGCAGATCGGCGAAAGATTGGAACAGCCCCCAGGGCCCGACCACGTTGGGACCGCGCCGCATCTGCACCGCCGCCCAGATCTTGCGGTCAGCGAGCAGGATATAGGCGATGGCGACCAGCAGGATCACCAGTAGCAGCACGGACTGCGCCACCATCACGATCAACGGCCAGAGATAGGTCCAGAAGAAATCCATGGCCTACTCCGCCGCCGTTTTCGCGACGTTATTCGCCAAAGCCGAACATTCGGCCATGATGGCAGACGCGCGCGCGATCGGATTGGTGAGGTAGAAATCGGTGACGGGCGAATGCAGCCCTGCTTTGTCGGGCGTGCCGCCCAATTTAGCGAGCTTGCCAATATCGGCGGCGTCGGCCGGTGCAATCTGGTCGATGCGCATCATGTGCGGATACGAGGCGTAGACCGCCTGGCGCAGCGTGCTGAGCGAGTCATAAGGCAATTTGTGGCCGAGCACATCGGATAGCGCGCGCAGGATCGCCCAATCCTCTCGCGCATCGCCCGGCTGGAACGCGGCGCGGGAAGCCATCTGCACGCGGCCTTCGGTATTGACGTAGATCGCGGATTTTTCCGGATAGGCGGCGCCGGGCAGGATCACATCGGCGCGATGCGCGCCGCGGTCGCCATGCGTGCCGATGTAAACGACAAAAGCTCCCGGCGCGACCTCGATTTCGTCGGCGCCGAGCAGGAACAGCACGTCGGTGCCGCCGGCCGCCATTTCGGTCGCCGTTTTGCCGCCCTTGCCCGGCACGAAGCCGATGTCGAGCGCGCCGACGCGAGAGGCGGCGCTGTGCAAGACCGAAAAGCCGTTCCAGCCGTCCTTGATCACCCCGAATTCACCGGCTGCCTTGGCCGCGAGCGCCGCAATCGCCGCACCATCCTTGCGCGCCAACGCACCGGCGCCGACCAGAACAAGAGGATGCTCGGCGGCCTTGAACGCTTCGGCGAATTTGCTCTTGGCCAATCCCGCAAGCGATTCCGCGCCCGCACCAAGATAGTCGTAGCTATAGGTGAGATCGGCCTTGTCGCCGATCAGTCCGATTGGGAAGTTTCCGGCACGCCAGCGCTTGCGGATGCGGGCATTGAGCACCGCCGCCTCGCGGCGCGGATTGGACCCGATGATCAGCAAGGCATCGGCGCGCTCGATGCCGGCGATGGTCGCATTGAAGAGATAGCTCGCCCTGCCCCATGCCGGATCGAATGCCGCACCGTCTTGCCGAGCGTCGATATTGACGCTGCCAAGCCGCGTCATCAGGTCTTTGAGTGCGAACATTTCCTCGACGCCAGAAAGATCACCGGCGACGGCGCCAATATTCTTGCCGGCAGCGCGTACTTTGCCCGCGATAGTGTCAAAGGCTTCCTTCCAGGTCGCCGACCGCAAACGTCCGTTGACGCGCAGATAAGGCTGATCGAGCCGTTGCGTGCGCAAACCGTCCACCACGTGGCGGGTTTTGTCGGAAATCCATTCCTCGTTCACGTCTTCATTGGTGCGCGGCAGAATGCGCATCACTTCGCGCCCGCGCGTGTCGATGCGAATCGCCGAGCCGATCGCATCCATGACGTCGAACGATTGTGTCTTGATCAACTCCCACGGCCGCGCCGCGAAGGCATAAGGCTTCGACGTCAGCGCGCCAACCGGGCAGAGATCGACCACGTTGCTCTGCAACTCCGAACTCATCGCCTGCTCTAGGTACGTAGTGATCTCCATGTCCTCGCCGCGGCCGATTGCGCCGAGTTCCGGCACGCCGGCGACTTCGCTGGAGAAGCGGATGCAGCGCGTGCAATGGATGCAGCGCGTCATGATGGTCTTGACCAGCGGGCCAATATATTTTTCTTCGACCGCGCGTTTGTTTTCCTGATAGCGGCTGGCGTCCACGCCATAAGCCATGGCCTGGTCCTGAAGATCGCATTCGCCGCCCTGATCGCAGATCGGGCAATCCAGCGGATGGTTGATCAAAAGGAATTCCATCACACCTTCGCGCGCTTTCTTCACCATCGGCGTCTTGGTGTTGAGGATCTTCGGCGAGCCGTCTTTGTTGGGCGGCAGTTCCTTGACTGCAATGGCGCAAGAGGCCTGCGGCTTCGGCGTGCCAACGACTTCGATCAGGCACATGCGGCAATTTCCGGCAATTGACAGCCGCTCATGGAAGCAGAAGCGCGGAATCTCCGCGCCTGCGGCTTCGCACGCCTGGAGCAGCGTGTACTCCGGCGGAACGTCGATTTCTTTGCCGTCAACGATGATCTTGGTCATGCCATCACTCCGCCGCCTCCAGAGGCTTCGGGTCGCGTACGCCGAGCGAATTGTCGGCGTTGCGAGAATATTCGTCGATGCGCCGCTCGATCTCGGGGCGGAAATGCCGCAGCAGGCCCTGTACCGGCCACGCCGCGCCGTCGCCGAAGGCGCAAATAGTGTGGCCTTCGATCTGCTGGGTGACTTCCATCAGCATGCCGATCTCGCGCTTCTGCGCGCGGCCTTCGGCCATGCGCGTGAGCACGCGCCACATCCAGCCCATGCCCTCGCGGCACGGCGTGCACTGGCCGCAACTCTCGTGCTTGTAGAAATACGAAATGCGCGCCATGGCGCGGATGATGTCGGTGGACTTGTCCATGACGATCACAGCGGCGGTGCCGAGCGAAGTTTTCTTGTCGCGGCAGCCGTCGAAATCCATCACCAGCGAATCCGCCCATTCGGCGCCGGCTGGCACCAGCGGCATCGACGAGCCGCCGGGAATGACGGCCAGCAGATTGTCCCAGCCGCCGCGCACGCCGCCGGCATGCGTTTCCAGCAGTTCGCGCAGCGGAATGCCCATCACTTCTTCGACGTTGCACGGCTTTTCGACGTGACCGGAAATGCAGAACAGCTTGGTGCCGGTGTTATTGGGACGCCCCATGCCGGCAAACCACGCCGGACCGCGGCGCAGAATGTCCGGCACCGCGGCAATCGACTCCACATTATTCACGGTGGTCGGGCAGCCATAGAGACCGACATTGGCCGGAAACGGCGGCTTGAGGCGCGGCTGACCTTTTTTGCCTTCCAGGCTTTCGAGCAGCGCTGTTTCCTCACCGCAGATGTAGGCGCCGGCGCCGTGGTGGACGTAGAGATCGAAGTCCCAGCCATGGATGTTGTTCTTGCCGATCAGGTTGGCTTCATAAGCCTCATCGATGGCCGCTTGCAGGTGTTCGCGTTCGCGGATGAATTCGCCGCGCACATAGATGTAGCCGGTATTGGCGCCCATGCAGAAACCGGCGATCAGGCAGCCTTCGACCAGCAGATGCGGGTCGTGCCGCATGATCTCGCGGTCTTTGCAGGTGCCGGGCTCCGACTCGTCGGCGTTGACCACGAGATAATGTGGACGACCATCCGATTTTTTCGGCATGAATGACCATTTCAATCCGGTCGGAAATCCTGCGCCGCCGCGGCCGCGAAGCCCTGAGGCTTTCACCTCCTCGATCAACGGATCACGGCCTTTAGTAAGGATATGCTTGGTGCCTTCCCAAGCGCCGCGCGCCCGCGCACCCTTGAGGCCCCAATCGTGCAGGCCGTACAGATTTTTGAAAATGCGGTCCTTGTCAGCGAGCATTTATCAATCCTGCGGCAATTTTTGCGACGTGGGATAAAGCGCGCGGTCGGTGAGCGTCGTCTCGCCGCCGACCGGCGCGGAGAATTGACGGCCGTTCTGCGGGCCGGGCTTCACCGGCTTGCCCTTGGCGAAACCATCGAGAACCTTCTCAAAGCTCTCGGCCGTCAAGTCTTCGTAGGTATCGTTCCAGATCAACACCATCGGCGCATTGACGCAGGCGCCCAAACACTCGACTTCTTCCCAGGAAAACTTGCCGTCGGCCGACGGCACCAGCGGCTCGTGACCGATGCGCTTGTGGCAGATCTCGAACAGCGCGTCGGCGCCACGCAACCGGCACGGTGTCGTGCCGCAGACCTGGACGTGCGCCTTGGTGCCACACGGCTGCAGCAGGAACATCGTGTAGAAGGTCGCGACTTCGAGCGCGCGGATATGCGCCATGCCGAGGAATTCCGCAACATAACGGATCGCGGCTTCCGGCAGCCAGCCGCCATGCTGCTCCTGTGCCCGCCACAACAACGGAATGATCGCCGATTGCTGGCGGCCTTCCGGATATTTGATGAGCTGCTTCTTGGCCCAAGCCAGATTTTCCTTGTTGAAGGAAAATTCCTTAGGCTGCACTTCCGGCGGGGCGAGACGGCGAACGCTCATCGGTCCACCTCCCCGAACACGATGTCGATAGAGCCGAGGATGGCGGAGACGTCGGCGAGCAGATGCCCCTTGCAGAGCCAGTCCATCGCCTGCAGATGCGCGAAACCAGGCGCGCGGATTTTGCACTTGTACGGCTTGTTGGTGCCGTCGGCGGTGAGATACACACCGAACTCGCCCTTGGGCGCCTCGACCGCGGCATAAACTTCGCCGGCCGGCACGTGATAACCCTCGGTGTAGAGCTTGAAGTGCTGGATCAGCGCTTCCATGGAGCGCTTCATCTCGGCGCGCTTGGGCGGCACGATCTTGCCGTCGTCGACTGTGACAGGACCCTGCCCTGCGGGCGAGCGCAGTTTCTCCAGGCACTGCTTCATGATCTTGGTCGACTGCCGCATCTCCTCCATGCGGATGAGATAGCGGTCGTAGCAATCGCCGTTCTTGCCGATCGGAATATCGAAATCGAGTTCGGAGTAGCACTCGTAGGGCTGCGACTTGCGCAGATCCCAGGCCGCTCCCGAACCGCGCACCATGACGCCGGAGAAACCCCAGTTCCAGGCATCTTCCAGCTTGACGATGGCGATGTCGACATTGCGCTGCTTGAAGATGCGGTTACCCGTCAACAACGTGTCGAGATCGTCCACCACTTTCAGGAACGGATCGCAGAACGCATATATATCATCGACGAGCTTTGCCGGCATGTCCTGATGCACGCCGCCGGGACGGAAATAGGCCGCGTGCATGCGCGAACCGGAGACGCGCTCGTAAAACACCATCAACTTTTCGCGCTCTTCAAAGCCCCACAGCGGCGGCGTCAGCGCCCCGACATCCATCGCCTGCGTCGTGACGTTGAGAAGATGCGACAACAGCCGGCCTATTTCGGAATAGAGAACGCGGATGAGTTGCGCCCGCTTGGGCACCTGAATGCCGAGCAGCTTTTCCACCGCCAAACAGAAGGCGTGCTCCTGATTCATCGGCGCGACATAATCGAGACGGTCGAAATACGGCACCGCCTGCAAATAGGTCTTGTGCTCGATCAGCTTCTCGGTGCCGCGGTGGAGCAAACCAATGTGTGGATCCACACGCTCGACAATCTCGCCGTCGAGCTCAAGCACCAGGCGCAGCACGCCGTGCGCCGCCGGATGCTGCGGCCCGAAATTGATGGTGAAATTGCGCAGGGCGGTTTCGGCCATCAGGAAGGCTTCCCTTCCGACTTCGCCTTTTCGTCACCGGGCAGGATGTAATCCGTCCCTTCCCAAGGCGAGAGAAAGTCAAAGGTTCGGAATTCCTGCGCCAGCCGCACCTTGTCATAGACGACGCGCTTTTGTTCGTCGTCGTAGCGCACCTCCACAAACCCGGTGAGCGGAAAATCCTTGCGCAGCGGATGCCCCTCGAAGCCGTAGTCGGTGAGGATGCGGCGCATGTCGGGGTGGCCGAAAAACAGCACGCCGTAGAGATCGTAAGTTTCACGCTCGAACCAATCGGCGCCGCGGAATACCTCGATCAACGAAGCAACCGGCGTCACTTCGTCGGTCGCGATCTTGACGCGGACGCGCTGGTTCAACCGCGGCGACAGGAAATGATAGACCACGTCGAAGCGCTGCTCGCGGTTCGGCCAATCGACCGCCGTGACGTCGATGATGCAGATAAACTGACAGGCGGGATCGGTTTTCAGGAAAATTGCGGTTTTGACGATGTCGGAAGCCTTCACCGTCACGGTCAACTCGCCCAGCACCACCTCGTGGCCGATGACGCTCTGCCCGAGGGCGGTCTTGATCGTTGCGCCAAGTCTGTTGAGCGTGTCTTCCATTCCCGCCTCGCTCAACGCTCAATCGTGCCGGTGCGGCGAATTTTTTTCTGCAGCAGCATCACGCCATAAAGCAACGCCTCGGCGGTCGGCGGACAGCCGGGCACGTAGATGTCGACAGGCACGATGCGGTCGCAGCCGCGCACCACCGAATAGGAATAGTGATAATAGCCGCCGCCGTTGGCGCACGACCCCATCGAGATCACGTAACGCGGCTCCGGCATCTGGTCGTAGACCTTGCGAAGCGCCGGCGCCATTTTGTTGGTGAGCGTGCCGGCGACGATCATCACGTCGGACTGGCGCGGCGAGGCGCGCGGCGCAAAGCCGAAGCGCTCGGCGTCGTAGCGCGGCATCGACATCTGCATCATCTCGACCGCGCAGCACGCGAGACCGAATGTCATCCACATTAGCGAGCCGGTGCGCGCCCAGGTAATCAGGTCGTCGGCAGCAGTGATAATGAAGCCCTTGTCGGAAAGCTCGTTGCTGACGCTGCCGAAAAACGCATCGTCGGCGCCTACCGGCTTGCCGGTGCGCGGATCGAGAATTCCTTTCGGTGCGGGTGCGACGAGGGTCATGATACGATCAATCCCATTCAAGCGCGCCCTTCTTCCATTCATAGATGAAGCCAACCGTCAGCACGCCCAAGAACACCATCATCGACCAGAAACCGAAGACGCCGATCTTGCGGAACGCGACCGCCCAGGGGAACAGGAAGCTCACCTCGAGATCGAAAATGATGAAAAGGATCGCGACGAGATAAAAACGCACGTCGAATTTCATGCGCGCGTCATCGAAAGCGTTGAACCCGCATTCGTAAGCCGACAGTTTTTCCGGATCGGGCTGTTGGAAGGCGACGAGAAAGGGAACGACCAACAAAGCGAGGCCAATGGCGAGCGCCACCGCGATGAATACGACCAGGGGCAGATAACTCAGCAGCAATGCGCTCATCGGCGACCTCAACGACCAGTCCCGCGACCCACCCCGAATATGCGCTCGCCCTGGACTGCTCGGCCGCCCGAACCGGCCGTAGCCCCGCTCATAAAACGCACCTGCCTTGCTTGAAAGTGCCTCAAGGACGGGGGCA
>JAYTFS010000300.1:0-11334 GCA_043734185.1 Pseudolabrys sp.
GTCGTGAAGAACCCCATCGTCGGCCAGAAGTCCAAGAATCCGCAATTGAAGGAATGGCACACAAAGAACCTGGGAAGGCTGCCCGGTCTCAAGTTCATGCGAACGCTGTGGGTCTGCAACGTTTCGGGTGGACCCTACCAGTTCAAGGCCACCAAGCCCGGCACGACGCCGCTTGGCCTTGAGGAGGCCCACCGAAATCTCCGGATCTCCCCCGCAGAATTCGATGAGGTCGCAGCGGAACTCGGACGGACCCTGGACTTCGTCAAGGTCCCGAAGACCGAGAAGGGCGCAGTCCTGGCTGCCTTTGCCGCCCACAAAGACGAGGTCACCGCCGGCTACGTTGCGGCCGCAAAACACGGCTGAAGAATCCTGTTCCTGGTCTAGACGATCCCGTCCAGTGAAATCTGGGCGGGATTGTTAGCTGCGCGATTTAAACGCGCACAATAACTGCTACAAAACCAGGCGTATCTTTAGAACCATCGAAGGTCCGCCATGTTTGATATAGTTACAGAGGTTTGAACGTGGACCTTACTGGAAAGCCTGAATGTTGTTGGGAAGCTACTGCGCCGAAAACGTCCTATCACAGTCTCGACCACAAAATTGAAGCTGATGTCGCGATCATCGGTGCCGGGATTGTCGGCCTCACCGCCGCTTATCTTTTGGCGCAAGCGGGTCTATCGGTTGCCGTGCTTGAATCGCGGCGGGTCGGACGCCAGGTAACCGGCCGCTCAACGGCAAAGATCACGTCCCAGCACGGATTGATCTATCGGCACTTGATCGAAACCTTTGATATCGACCTGGCAAAGCGTTACGCCGAAGCTAACCGAAGAGGCGTTAATCAGATTCGGGAGTGGATCGACGAGCTCGATATCGAGTGCGACTTCGAGCCAAAGGACGCCTACACTTATACGATTGACCCAGCACGGCGTGATGAGATCGAGGCCGAAGCCAGGGCTGCGATTCAGGTTGGCTTAGATGCCGAGGTGCTCGCCGAAGCTCCGCTGCCATTTAAGACGGCCGCGACCTTACGGTTTTCCAATCAAGCACAATTTAATCCCGCTCAGTACCTCATAGGTCTCGCGAAGGCAGTGAAAGCAGCAGGTGGCCGGATCTTCGAAAACACTTGCGTGACCAAGGTTAAACCCGGCAAACGCTGGCGGCTGACGGCCGGTCCTGGTGTGCTCGCTGTCCAACACGTCGTCATAGCTACCAACCTGCCGATAGCTGGGCCAGTTGCCTATGACGATCGCACCCAGCCGCGTTGCCATATCGCTATGGCGTTTCGCATGGCGCCGCATGCGGCGATCGACGGCATGTTCATTGGCATCGATGACCCCACCCATTCCTTGCGCATGGGCCGCGATCGTGACGGCCTCATACTTGTTGCGCTCGGCCCGAAATTCAATACCGGGCAAGACGGCAATGTTGCGGCCCGCTTTGGCGACCTTGAACGATGGGTTAGGCAGAATCTTTCCGTCGGTGAGGCGGCTTGGCGCTGGGCCAATGAGGACTATGACACGGCCGATCGTCTGCCCTTTGTTGGCCAACCGTCAAAGAAGGCAGCCGGCCTCTATGTAGCAACGGGTTTCAATGGGTGGGGTATCAGCAGTGGCACCGCCGCCGGGGTGGCGATTGCCGACCAGATTCGTGGTCAACCCAATTCATGGGCGTCAATCTTTGATCCAACGCGTCGGTCGCCAAAGGGGTTTAATCGGGGCGCCGACACTCAATCGAGCGTCGCGGACATGGAAGCTATCCCAACTGGTCAAGGCGGCGTGATCAAACGCGGAAAGCAAAAACTTGCTGTTTGGAAAGATATGAACGGGAAACCGCACGCACTTTCCGCTTCCTGCACACATTTGGGCTGTACAGTGACGTGGAACAATGCCGAGCGCACATGGGATTGCCCATGTCATGGCTCGATGTTCTCCACCGATGGAAGCGTGATTCACGGACCGGCGGTCAAGCCGTTGGCAGCCAGGAAACTTCCATCAATTCGGTCGCATTCCGCCTTGGTCATGTTCGTTGCGCTGATGCGAAAAGTACCGCCAATCGGCATGGCATCTCGCGCATTTGCGATCAGTGCGCAGAACAATTCCTCAAATTGTATTAAGTCGGCTCTTATTGGCCATAGATCCGAGGCCATGACGATTTGCAATTGATGGTGCTCATCGACAAGCCGTTGCAGCAATGGCGTCAATTGCGAAATAACGTCGCCAACATCAAGCACCGTCAGTTGGTTTGATTCATTGTCGGTCAGGATCAAGAATTGCCGGGCAATTCCGGCGACGCTGCTCAAGTGACCCTTCAATAGCGTGATCTTGTCGCGCGCTTGTGCTGGGATCGTTTGGTCATGGATCAAATAGTCGGCCGCGGTCTGCAGTACAGAAATTTCATAACGGATGCGGTGGGCCATTTCCGGCGCCAGCCGAATGAATTCTTCTGTTGTAACATATTGCATGGTGTTTGCTTCCTGCTGCACAGGTCGGCGGCCACTGATGCGTGGAACGTCCATAGACGCCAGCGCCTGGAAGCTGCAAGAATTTGGTGAGCACCCCTGAGGTGCTGGAGCAATCTGAGCCTGAAATATCGGGTTTGAATCTATTTAAGAAAAATCTTCCCCCAACTAAACCTTAAACTCTTAAAGCGCTGATCGGGCAGAGCATTCGTTTGAGTTCCGGATTCGCAAATATACATTACGGAATATGTGGCTTAGAGTCGCTGTCGCGAGAACAAGGCCGTCCACGTGACGAATGAGTACGAGCTTTCCGCCGCATAGAATTGGGGGCAACTGCAAATGAAAATCGTCGATCTGTCACATGTCATGAATGTGCATACACCCGGCTGGGTCGGCTATGCCGGCAACAAGATGTACTACGCGCAAAATCTGCAGACGGTCCGGATCGTTGCCCAGCGCATCGACACCGCGCTGCATGTCGGCACGCATTTCGACGGTGCCATGCATGCGACCGACAACCGTAAAGGGGACATGGCCCACCTGCCGCTCGATTACCTGATGAATCGCGGCGTGGTGGTCGATATCTCGAAGCATATGCATGACTGGGCAGTGATCACGCCCGAGATAATCGAGTCGGCCGGCGTCGACATCCGTGAAGGCGATATCCTCATCCTGCATACCGGCTGGCACAAGCACTACGAAGGTCAGCCGGGGCAAGACCTGGTGAAGTACTTCTGCTACCACCCGGGGCCCAATCTCGACACGCTGCACTGGATGCTGAAGAAGAAGATCAAGTGGTGGGGCATGGACACCGGCTCTTGCGACCACGCCATGAACACCTCGATCCGCTACATGCGGCCCGATCTCGCCGAGGAGTTCACCAAAAAGCACGGCAAGACGCCGGGCGAATTCTTCGGCACCTTCCAATACACGCACAAGAAATCCGGCCGGCAGGTTTCGGCCGACGTGTTTCCGTTCCACAATTGGGCGTTCCAGGAAGGCCTGCTGCATGCCGAAAATATCGGTGGCGACATCGAATTGATGCTCGGCAAGCGGTGCATCATCGGCGCCTTCCCGTGGCGCTACGAAGGTCTAGAAAGCTGTCCGTGCCGCATCGTCTGCTTCCTCGATACGGACATGTCGGTGGAGGCGGTGGGCGACGCGGCGAAGGCGATCTTGAAGGAATAAAACTTGATGCATTCCGACGGAGCGGGCAGGCGAGGCCCTATCCAAAATGGGTTTCAACGCAAATCCGGATGACATTAGCGCGATGAAAGCTTCGCAGTTTCGTTATCACGCCCCCAAGACGATAGATGAGGCCGTCGCCACCTTAGCGGATGTGGCGCCGCATGATGGACGAGTCCTGGCTGGCGGACAAAGCCTGGTGCCTATCATGGCATTTCGGCTCGCTCGGCCTGGGCATCTCGTAGATATCAACGGAATCGATAGCCTCAATCGCGTTTCGGTCGAAGGCGACAAATTGTGCATCGGTGCATGTGTTCGACACGCGGCATTTTATCGCCCGATGATCGAAGGGGTCCTCGGCAAACTGCTGGCGACTGTTGTGCAATACATCGCCCATTATCCGATCCGCGCGCGCGGCACATTCTGCGGCAGCATTGCCCATGCCGACCCATCGTCCGAATGGTGCACAGTTGCGACTGCGCTCGGTGCCGAGATGGTCGTCAGAAGCGTTCGTGGTCAGAGAATTATTTCGGCGCGCGAGTTCTTCACCGGGATGATGACGACTTCGTTACGGGAAGACGAGCTGTTGACGGAAGTGCGTCTGCCATTGCTCGCATCAGATACTCGCTTTGGATTCGATGAATTCAGCCGCCGTGCCGGCGACTTTGCGATGGCAATGGCCCTCACGCTTTATCGCCTCGAGGATGGCCGAATTATCGAGCCGCGCGTCGCAATCGGTGGCGCCGAGCCACGTCCGCTCCGGGTCTTAAATGCAGAGCAGGCCCTTGAAGGACAGGTTCCCGGCGCTGCGAGCTTTGCTTCCGCAGCAGACCAAGCCGCCCGTGCCATCGAACCGATGGAAGATGTGCAGACGAGCGGGGAGTACCGGCGCGATCTCGTGCGCACGATGACGCTCCGCGCACTGGAACGGACAATTGCCTGACCGACATATCCCCTATGCTGCCTTCCTGAATGGAGCCGGACTTTGACCAATACAATGAAAATTTCACTCGATATCAACGGGCGTAATTACGCTGTTGAAGTGGAGCCAAGAAAGACGCTTGCCGACGCCATTCGCGAGGACTGCGAATTAACTGGAACACATGTTGGTTGCGAGCATGGCGTGTGTGGCGCCTGTACGGTGGTGGTCGATCAAGTGGCCGTCCGATCATGTCTGATGTTTGCAGTTCAGGCGGACGGTAAACCCATCCGGACCGTGGAAGGGCTCGCGAAAGGCGACAAGCTTCACCCTTTGCAGCGCGCCTTCATCGCAAATCACGGGTTGCAATGCGGTTTCTGCACTCCCGGCTTTCTAATGTTGGCGGTGAACGTGCTGGAGACCAATCCTGAAATCACGGACGAAGAAATGTTGAGCGTTTTGTCGTCGAATCTCTGTCGTTGTACCGGTTATCGCAGTATCGTGAAGGCGGTGAGAGCTGCTGCTTCCGAAATGCGTCTGGTCGGTGCGTCCTGACCGAGTTTCTTTATTCCCTGCTGGGATATGCCGTAAGGAAAGCCGGAACCTTTTATGCCGATCGACATTCACGCCCACTACGTGCCACCGCAACTGTTCGATGCAATTGCCGCTCGCGGCCGCGACGTCGGCGTAACGCTGGAGGTCTCGGCCGGCAATGTGCCGGCGGTACATTTCAAATACGGTTTTAAGACGAGACCGCTTTTCCAAAAATTGATCGAGCCGGTCGCGCTGCGCCGTGCCTGGCTCGACGAGCAGGGCATCGACGTCCAGATCGTGGGGACTTGGCCCGATATTTTTGGTTATGGGCTCGCGGCCGACGATTGCGTCGCCTGGCACCAGATGCTCAACGACACGCTGGCAGAGTGGTGCAGCGAGAACAGCGATCGGTTTGCGTGGATTGCCTCTGTACCGCTGGTCGACGCTAAAGCCGCCGCCACGGAGCTTGCGCGCGCCGCAGCACTAGGAGCTTGCGGCATCATCATTTCGTCGAATGTTGAAAACGTCAATATTGGCGAACTGTCGCTGGATCCGTTTTGGTGTGAGGCGGAAGCGCTCGACATTCCCATCTTGATCCATCCAGTCCTGGTCGGCTCGGCCCCACGGGCAGCGAAATTCGGATTGACCCAGGTGGCGCAGTACACGTTCGACACCACACTCGGAATCGGCTCACTCCTGATGTCAGGCGTATTGGATCGTTTTCCGACGTTGAAGCTTGTGATCTCTCATGGTGGCGGAACATTTCCGTACTTGGCAGGCCGCTTCGATATCATGCACCGGCGCATGGACCGTACCGCGCAAAGCGATGTCGCGGCGAAGCTGCCTTCGGCCTATGCGAGCCAAATGATCTACGATTCGATCGTTCATGCGCCAAAGGCTCTACGCTTTCTGATTGATGTGGTGGGTCTCGATAATGTTGTGCTGGGAACGGATTATTCATTTCCACCGGCCGACATGGAACCGCTCACGCTCCTGCGCGCGGCCGGATTGTCTTCAAGCGATATCGGTGCAATCGCGGACAGAAATCCGCGCCGGGTCTTTTCGCGACTGCGCCGGTAGAGATGAAAACATTCCGGCAAGCCGCATCAAAAATAGCGGGTCGATAAAATCATGAACGACGTCCCAACGACCGTGATTGGTCAACCGATCGGCCGGACGGAAGACCTTCGCTTTGTCACGGGCTCGGGGCAATTCGTCGGCGATTTGAAGCGCGACAAGATGCTTCATGCTGTCGTCCTGCGAAGCGGCGTTGCCCACGGCCATATCCGCAGTCTCGATGCATCGTCGGCGCGTGCGATCAAAGGCGTGCATGCTGTGATCACCGCGGCAGAAATTGGCGAGACGATCCCGCTAATTCCGCTGCGACTCGCCAATCTGCCTGAGTATAAGCCTTATCTGCAGCCGGTCATCGCCAGGGAAAAGGTTCGATATGTCGGCGAACCGGTCGCAGTCGTGGTCGCGGACACACAAGCGCTGGCAGAAGACGCGCTCGACTCGATCGATCTCGATATCGATCCGTTGCCGGCATTGCCGGATCGCGACTCCGCCGCGCGCGATAAAACACTTTTGTTTGAGGAGAGCGGCACGAATCGCGCGCTGCACTATGCGGTATCGTTCGGGGATGCCGACGCGGCATTTGCCCGCGCTGAGTACACCCGCCGCGAGACCTTTCGCTGCCATCGTCTGACCGGCTTGCCGTTGGAGACGCGCGGTTTGATAGCCGAGTGGGATGCCGCGAAAAACAAGCTGATTTTGCTCGGGGCAACCAAGGTTCTGTTCTTTAATCGTCGTGTCCTCGCGCCGATGCTTGGCGTTTCCGAGAGCGACATCGATATGATCGAAGTCGACGTCGGTGGCGGCTTTGGCGTGCGTGGGGAGTTCTACCCTGAAGACTTCCTGATCCCGTTTGCTGCTCGACGCGTCGGCCGCCCGGTCAAATGGATCGAAGATCGGCGGGAACATCTAACGGCAACCAATCACTCTCGCGATGTCGAGTGCGAGATCGAGATCGCCTGCCTGCGCGACGGCACAATCCTCGGATTGCGCGGCCATATCTGGAGCGACATGGGAGCCTATATCCGGACCAACGGCGGCGTCGTTCCAGCGAAGGCGGCCCAATTTCTTCCAGGACCCTATCGTATCCGTGATATTGCGATTGCTGTCGACGTGCTGATGACCAGCAAGACGCCGGTCGGCACTCTGCGTGCGCCGGGACGCTTCGAGGCGAATTTTTTTCGCGAGCGGCTCTTCGACATGGTCGCGCAGGATCTCGCGCTCGATCCCATGGATTTTCGCCGCAAAAATCTCATCACAGAAGCGGAGATGCCGTTTTACTCCGGCAAGCTCGTACCTTACGAACCGGAAACGGAATTCGATACCGGCGATTATCACGTCGCTTTCGAGCGTGCCTTAAGTGAGATCGGTTGGGCCGAAAAAAAATCGCAGCAAGGCAGGTTGGTTGATGGCCGCTATCATGGGTTGGCAGCCGTTCCATTTATTGAGAGCAGCGGGTCAGGCAAAGAAAACGCCAGAATTGTTATCGAAGAAGACGGTTTGGTGTCCGTCTATGTCGGTTCATCGGTGCTCGGACAGGGGCTCGAAACGACGCTGGCGCAGGTGGCGGCCGAAACACTGAAGTGTTCATTTGACCGGGTGAAAATATTTCACGGCTCGACGACCTATGTCAGTGAAGGCTTTGGCACCTTCGCGTCCCGCTCGATGGTGGTGGGAGGCTCGGCGGTCATGGACGGGTGCAACAATCTTCTGACCGCAATTCGTGCCGCCGCGACCGAACGATTGGCGTTTTCCAACCAGGAAATAGTCATTTCGAAAGGATTGGTTCAGGCCGGTGAGAAAACATGGACCTTCGCCGACTTTGCTGGCCTTGAAGTCGCGGGCACCTTCGCAACGACCATCCGGACATACAGCTATGGGGCGCATGCCTGCCACCTTGCAGTCGACCCTCGCACGGGACGCGTTGAAATCCTGGACTACGTCGCTATCGAGGACATCGGCCGAGCGATCAATCCCCAGATCGTCCACGGCCAAGCGATCGGAGCGCTGGTGCAGGGCCTAGGCGGCGTCTTTCTGGATCATTTGATCTATGACGCAGACGGGCAATTGCTCAACACCTCGCTGGCCGAATATCTGGTGCCGGTTGCCTCGGACTTTCCGAATGTGCGCGCCATCACTTTGGAGCTTTGCCGGTCGAAGACCAATCCCCTCGGCGCCAAGGGTGCAGGAGAGGGCGGCATGGTTGCCGTCGCCGCGACCGTGGCAAATGCGGTCGCGGCCGCGCTGCGGCCCCTTGGTGTCGAAGTGCGCCACCTGCCGTTGTCGCCAGCAGCTATTTGGAATATCGTGAATGGACGGGAAAATCGCAGGCATTCGGGGCCATGATCATGACGAGACGGCTCTCACTCGTGGTTGCTGTAGTTGTGGTGATTGTGGCACCGCAACTTGCCGTGGCGCAGGATGCCTACCCGAGCAAGAGCATTAAGCTGATCGTTCCCTTTGCGGCGGGGGGCAACACCGATGTGGTGGGCCGGCTCACCGCGGCATTCATGCAGACGGAACTTGGCGTCAGCGTCATTGTCGAGAATCGAGCTGGCGCTGGCGGCATTAGCGGGACGGATGCCACCGCCAAAAGTGCGCCTGATGGCTATATCCTTTGCGTATGTGGCACCGGCCCGCTAACGGTCGCGCCTTGGACGGAGAAGGTGCCGTATGATCCGCTCAAGGACCTTACGCCGATTAGCTTGATCAACACCAATCCGCTCGTTCTCATCGTCAATCCAATGCTCGACGCAAAGACCGCAGCGGACCTTCCGGCACTGAGCAAAAGAACTCCGAACGGCTTAAGCTACAGCACTGTCGGTTCGGGCGGCCTGGTGACATTCGCAGCCGAGATCTTCCGCGTTCAGACCGGTTCGAATCTCGTTGCGGTGCCGTATCGAGGCGGCGCGCTTGCGACGACGGCGGTGGTCAGTGGCGACGTCCAACTGTCCTTCGCCAACATGTCGGACGCGATGGGGCAGCTATCCGCCGGCACCGTAAGGCCGCTTGCGATCACGACGGCGACGCGCAGCCCCCACACGCCTGACATTCCGACACTCATGGAACTGCGGCTCGTTAGTTATCCGGTCATGTCGTGGAACGCCCTGTTCGCTCCGGCCGGCACCCCGCAGCCGATCATAGATCGACTAGCCGCGCTGATGGCTAAAATGGCGAAGGATGAGTCCATCCAAAAGCGAATGGCGGCCGTGGGGTCTCAGTCGGTCGCCAATTCGCCCAGCGAATTCACCAACATGTTGCAGGAAGAAACCGCCCAATGGGGCAAAGCCCTCAAGGAGATCGGCTTGAGAAACTGAGCCATCTTCGGCAGGACGACGATGCGAAAGGCAGAATCATGATCACGCCACCTCGGAATGACCGGCGCGCGCTGCAAACCCGCCGCGCTGTTTTAAAAGCCGGCGCCATCGCGGCGGTCAATGCCTTAGCGATGCCGTTCATCGCGCGTTTTAGCCCGGCTTTGGCGGACTGGCCTGACCGCCCGCTTCGACTGATCGTGCCGTTTGGCCCAGGCGGCCCTGTGGATGTTATTGCGCGCCTAATGGCACCAGGCCTTTCCGACGCATTGAAGGCTTCAGTGATTATCGAAAACAAACCAGGCGCCGGCGGAAATATCGGCAATGCGCTTGTCGCCCGCGCCGATCCGGACGGATACACTGTCCTGTGCACGTCAAGCACCTTCGTCATCAATCCAATGCTCTACGCGAGCGTGCCTTACGACCCCGTCAAAGATTTTCTGCCGGTCGCGGACTTGGCTGGATCGCCCACAGCCTTCGCCGTCCAGCCCAGCCTCGGGGTGAAGACCCTCGCTGAGTTCGTGGACTATGCGAAGCAACGAAAAGGGCAGCTGAGCTACGCCCATTCCGGTTTTGCCACACCGGCCCACTTGGCAGGAGAGTTTTTTAAAATCCGCGCTGGCATCGACATGACGGCGGTTCCCTTCGGCGGTGGCGGTCCTGCCGTCCAATCATTGATGACGGGCGCCGTTCAGATGGTTTCAACGGCGCTGCCGGGCGCACACCCGCACATCGTCGCCGGCACCCTTACCGGCATTGGCGTAACCGGGGAAAAGCGTTGGTTTGATCTTCCACAGGTCCCGACCATCGTCGAGGCCGGATATCCAGGTTTCGTTGTCGATACCTTCACCGCGATGTTCTTGCCGGCAAAGACACCGCAGGACATCGCCGACAGGCTAACCAAAGAGTGCACGGCGATCCTGCGAGGTCCCGATATGCCGGCGCGATTGCATACCGTCGGATTCGAGGCGTCAGCCGGCGGACCGGATGCACTTCGGGCACGTATCGCGCGCGAGCTGCCGATGTGGAAGGAAATCATTCAGCAAGCCAAGATCGCTCCTCCCTGATAGACTTCCGCCACAGCGTGGCGACGGTTCGCGACGTCAAGGAAGACTTCGGTCGGTCCACTCGTAGTCGCGCTGACCGGTGTGCCTTCTGGCCACATTGCGGACCGCTTTGGCGCAGAGCGCATGACCATCATTGGGCTCATCGGAATATCGGTCGGTTCCCTCCTACTTTCCATTCTGCCGAGGTCGCTCGGCATCCCCGGCTACATCGGCCCGCTCGTCGTCATCACCGCCGGATATGCGCTGTTCCAGACCGCGAACAATACGGCTGTCATGGCGAAAGTCCTCCCCGATCAACGAGGTGTCATTTCCGGGTTGCTCAATCTGTCGCGCAATCTGGGGCTAATCACTGGCGCATCCGCTATGGGCGCGGTGTTTGCGTTCGCATCGGCGACGACCGACATCACCAAGGCACAGCCCGAAGCCGTTGCCACCGGCATGCGGGTCACGTTTGCGGTCGCTGCGGTTTTGACCGTCGTGGCGCTCGTGATTGCAGTGGCAAGTCGTATCGGGACCACCGCTGACCAAAGTCAGCACAGGCACTGAAAGGATAAACGCTGATGTCGCTTTTGGACCAAAGCGGGCAAAGGCTGATTTCAACCGCCTAATGGGGCTTTTTCTATCGCGGATCAGAGCAGATAGATCGAATATCCCAACGATGGCTGTAAGGTCGTGTGTGACCGAATAAATTAAAATTCGGTCACTAACGGAACCTTGCCAGTTGATGATTCCAGTCTAAAGGCGCGCCCAGCTACCACGGCCTTTCCGTGACGCTTGTAATGT
>JAYTFS010000301.1:0-1625 GCA_043734185.1 Pseudolabrys sp.
CAAGGATCCGATCGCGCTGGCTTTGTGGCAGGAGCAGCGCGAGCGCACACTGGCCTCGATCAAGCGCATCCGCGCCGGTTTGCCGTCGCCGCGGCTACCGATCCACGATCCCTGGGCGCTGCGCGCGCTGGTCATGGTGATGGTGGCGGCGGCCTATTTCGCCGCCGGTGACGACCGCACGATGCGGATCGCAGCAGCTTTTGACTGGAACGGTGTGCTGGCGCCGGCCAATGTCCGGGTCGACGCCTGGGTGACGCCGCCGGTTTACACCAGCAAGCCTCCGATCATTCTTTCCGCCGCCAACAAGGATGCCGGCGGACCCGACCATGGGCCGTTGGCGGTTCCGGCCGGCAGCACGCTGTTGGTGCGCTCGAGCGGCGGCTCGATCGATGTCGTGGTCGGTGGCGGCGTCAGCGAGGTCGCGCTCAGCGAACAGGCGCCCAAGGGTACCAACGAACGTCATTTCAAAATCGCCAGTGACGGCACCGCGCATGTCCGCGCGCCGGCCGGCCAGCCGCAATGGAAGTTCGCGGCGACGCCCGACCGTGCCCCGACCATTTCGCTGGTGAAAGATCCGGAGCGCCAGGCCCGCGGCTCGCTGCAAATGTCCTACAAGCTTGAGGACGATTACGGCGTCACCGAAGCCCGCGCCTTGTTTGCCGTCCGGCCGGGTGATTCCGGCAAGGAAGCAGCGAAGGGTGCCAAGGGCAGCGAGAAGGCCGTCGAAGCCCGGCCGCTGTTCCCGGCGCCGCAGTTTCCACTGGTGCTGCCGAATGCGAGGACCCGCAACGGTGTCGGCCAGACCGTGAAGGATCTCAGCGAGGATCCCCATGCCGGCGCCGACGTCACGTTGACGCTGACGGCAAAGGACGAAGCCGGCAATGAGGGCCGCAGCGAGCCGTTCAACATGCGGCTGCCGGAGCGGCTGTTCACCAAGCCCTTGGCACGCGCCCTGATCGAGCAGCGTCGCATCCTGGCGCTCGACGCCAACCAGAACAGGCAGGTTTCGGCCGCGCTCGATGCGCTGATGATCGCGCCGGAACTGTTCACGCCGGAAGCCGGTCACTATCTCGGCCTCTTCAGCATCGCGCGACAGCTCGAGGCAGTCCGCACCGACGATGCCAGGCGCGAGTTGCTGGCCAGCATCTGGGCGCTCGATCTCGGCCCGTACAGCATGGTGCGGCAGCTCGATGCTGCCAGCATCGACGACGCCATGCGGGAAGTCGTGGCCAGCATCTGGTCGCTCGCAGTCACCATCGAGGACGGCAACATCACTGATGTCGACAAGGCGTTGCGCGCGGCGCAGGAGGCGTTGAAGCAGGCGCTGGAGCGCGGCGCCAGCGACGAAGAGATCAAGAAGCTCACCGACAATCTGCGCGCCGCGCTGGATAATTTCCTGCGTCAGCTCGCCGAACAGCTCAAAAACAATCCGCAGCAACTGGCGCGCCCGCTCGATCCCAACACCAAAATGCTGAGTCAGCAGGATCTCAAGAGCATGCTCGACCGGCTGGAGCGGCTGTCACGCTCCGGCGACAAGGACGCGGCGAAGCAGCTGCTGGAGCAGCTGCAGCAGATGCTGGAAAACCTGCAGATGGCGCAGCCCGGCCAGGGCGGCGACGACATGG
>JAYTFS010000302.1:0-14858 GCA_043734185.1 Pseudolabrys sp.
ACCTTATATTCGGGATGGCCGCCTCCGACGCGCGTTGTTTTCATCGCGCGAGACGCTGCGAGATCGGCCGGGCCCAGGCTCATGCCATGCATGCGCGGGGAGGCGGTCGCGATCGCTTCGACATTGTTGACGCCCTGGGCGGTTTCGAGAATGGCGTGGATCATGATCGGCTTTTTGGTTTTGTGCCGCGCTTCGAGTTGCGCCAGCAACTGATCGAGATAGTGGATGTCCCAGGGGCCATCGACCTTGGGCAGCATGATTACGTCGAGCTTGTTGCCAATCGCGCCGACAATCTCGATGACGTCGTCGAGCGCCCAGGGCGAATTGAGCGCGTTGATGCGCGTCCACAGGCCGGTCTGGCCAAAATCGATCGTCTTGCCCATTTCGATGAAGCCGGCACGCGCCGCCTGCTTGGCCTCGACCGGAATGGCATCTTCAAGATTGCCCAGGACGACATCGACCTGCTTGGCGATCTCAGGAACCTTGGCCCGCATCTTTTCAATGTGCGGCGGCACGAAATGGATCATGCGCTCGAGCCGGACCGGCAGGTCGCGCATCGGCGCCGGGGCGCCGATAGCGAGCGGCTGAAAGAACTGGCGCGGAAGCTTCATGGGAGTCCTTCCAAAAGGGCTTACTGGCGTTTAGAGGAAAGCAAAGGTCGCGCCAAGTAGACCGTTTTGGGCGCTACCGGAGCCTCCATGATCGACGTTCTCAACCTGGCATTGCCGTTTTTCGGGCTGATTTTCATCGGTTTTGCCTGCGGCAAGATCAAGCAGATTCCCGATACCGCATTGGCCTGGATGAATTTCTTCATCGTCTATGTAGCCTTGCCGGCCTTATTTTATCGCATCCTCGCCCAGACCCCGCTCGAACAGTTGGCGCAAGTCGATTTCGTCTTCGCCACCACCTTGTCGACGTTTTGGGCTTTCGCGGTAGCCTTCGCCGTCGGCATGGCGATCCGGCGTGGCCATATCGCGGAGTCCACCATCGCAGGATTAGCCGGCGGCTACGGCAATATCGGCTACATGGGTCCGGGGCTGGCGCTGGCGACACTTGGGCCGGAGGCTGCGGTCCCCGTAGCCTTGATTTTCTGCTTCGACACGCTGCTCTTGTTTACGATCGTGCCGTTTCTGATGGCATTGGCCAAGCCCAGCCAAGTAAGTATCGGAGCGACCGCGCTCGAAGTGGTCAAGCGCATCGTTTTGCATCCCTTGATGATCGCCACTGCGGTCGGAATTTTATCCGCTGCCATTCATTTCCAGCCGCCGGTCGCCCTCGACCGGTTGATGCAATTCCTGCAAAACGCCGCGGCTCCTTGTGCGTTGTTCACACTTGGCGTGACCGTGGCGTTGCGGCCGTTGAAGAAAATCCCGTGGGAAGTGCCGTACCTGACGGCGGTGAAACTTATTTTACATCCGGTATTGATGTTCCTGCTTCTGTCGCTGTTCGGGCCGTTCGACCAGACGTGGGTTTACACCGCCGTGCTGATGGCGGCGCTGCCACCGGCGCTCAACGTGTTCGTCTTCGCCCGCCAATACGACACCTGGGTTGAGCAGGCGTCGAGTGCGGTGTTGGTAGGCACGCTGGTATCGGTGGTCACGCTCACCAGCGTGATGTGGATGGTGAAAACGCATACGCTGCCGCCGTTGTTGTTTAGGTAGATCATGCAGCCTTTGTCCGGTCTCCTGATTTTGGACTTCACCACGCTGCTGCCAGGTCCGCTGGCGGCCTTGATGCTGGCGGAAGCAGGCGCCGACGTGATCAAGATCGAGCGGCCGGGCGGCGAGGACATGCGGAGATTTCCGCCGGTCGTGAATGGCGAGAGCGCTCCCTTTGCGTTGCTCAATCGCGGCAAGAAAAGCCTTACGCTCGATCTCAAGAATGAAGCGGATCTTGCCAAACTTGTTCCGCTACTCAAGCGCGCCGATATTTTGATCGAACAGTTTCGCCCTGGTGTGATGGCTCGCCTCGGCCTTGGCTACGACGATGTGCGGCCGCTCAATCCGAAGATGATCTATTGCTCGATCAGCGGCTACGGCCAAAGCGGCGCGCGCGCCGACGAAGCGGGCCACGACATCAACTATATCGGAAACACCGGCTTGCTCGATCTGCAACCGGGACCGATCGATCGTCCCGTCGTGCCGCCAATGCTTGCCGCCGACATTGCGGGCGGCAGTTTTCCAGCGGTGATGAATATTCTGCTCGCGTTGCGCGCGCGAGACCAAAGCGGGCAGGGCTGTCACCTCGATATTGCCATGACCGACGCCATGTTCACGTTTGCGTGGTATGCGCTGGCGCTCGGCAGCGCGAGCGGAACATTTCCAAAGCCCGGGGAGATGTGGTTGGCGGGCGGCTCGCCGCGGTATCAACTCTATCCGACCAAAGACGGCAAAATTGTCGCTTGCGGGGCGATCGAGCAGAAATTCTGGCAATCGTTTACGGCAGCCATCGGACTGGCGGCTGAGTTTGTGAACGATGCAACAAATCCAAAGGCAACGCGCGACGCCGTGGCCCGGTTGATTGCAGCGCGACCATCGGACGAATGGCGTCCGATTTTTGCCAAGGCCGACTGCTGCACGACCATTGTCGTGCCGTTGGAACATGCAATGCGCGATCCGCATTTTGTCGAGCGTGGGCTGTTTGCGCATAGTGTCGATACCGGCGCTGGCAAAAGCTTGCCGGCGCTGCCGCTGCCAATTGCGCCGCAATTTCGCGCCAAGCCAGGTCCCAAAAGGGCGCCGAAGCTGGAATAATTTTATAGTGCTTCGCCGCGCATCAATCGCGGCTGCGCCGAGCCGGGCGCAACGCCTTCGCGCATCGCCGCGCGCCGCAGCGGTCCAATGCGGTCAAGCAGATAGAGACCCAGGCCACGCACGCCCTGAACCGGCAGGAAATCCGTCAACAGCGTCCGGTTGAACAGATCGATAGCGAGCGTGCGGCTGCCTACATCGGTCCGGCGCATTTTGTCATAGGTGGAGAGAACGTCGCGGCCGCCGAGGTCGCGCCCCTCGCGCTGCGCAGCGATGGCGAGTTCGCCGATGGTCGCGGCGTCGCGCAGACCAAGGTTGAGGCCCTGTGCGCCGATGGGCGGAATGACGTGAGCAGCTTCGCCGACCAGCGCGACGCGGTTGTCGGCAAAGGGTGCCGCGGTCGCGACACTCAGTGGAAATATTCCGCGCCCAGGTTCAATCTCTATTTTGCCTAAAATCGAATGTGAGGCGCGTTCGATCTCGATCGACAGTTCGCCGTCGTCGAGTGTCGCAATTTCATTCGCATCCAATGGGTCCAACACCCAAACCAAACTTGAACGCTGGCCCGGTAGCGGTACCAGCGTGAACGGCCCGCTGGTGGTGTGAAATTCCGTCGAAGTGTTGCGGTGCGGACGCGAATGCTTGACGCATACGGTCAGCGCGACTTGAGGATATTTACGCTCGTCCATGGCGATGCCGGCTGCCGTGCGACACAGCGAGCGTCGGCCATCGGCGCCAATGAGCAGGGGTGCCTGCAACTCCGCGCCACTTTTGAGCGTAACGGCGACGTGTTCGGAACCAGGCTCGATCGTCGATACTTCGTCCTCGATTATTCGAAGGCTGGGAAAAGTTCGCGCATGTTGTTCGAGCGCGGCTACCAGATGCCGGTTCTCGATGTTGTAGCCGAAGGTCTCTAGATCGATCTCGCTGGCCTCGAATTTTACTTCAGGCGCGCGCCAAAGCCGACCCGTGTCGTCGACGATACGCATGATCTTGAGCGGCGCGGCTCGATCCGCGCAGAGTTCCCAGACACCGAGGATCGACAACGCCGTGACAGAGCCGGCCAGCAGGGCCGTGGTGCGGTTATCAGGGCGGGTGGGACGTTTTCCAGCCAGAACGGTTTCAATTCCGCCAGATGCAAGCGCAATAGCAGCAGTCAGGCCCACGGGCCCCCCGCCGACCACGATCGTCCCGGTTCTATTGTGTTTGTCCGGCATCAAAAGGCCCGATCCTGTTTGGATTTAACTAGCACGGGCCGATACGCTATGCACGGTGACGAATTGTAGGGCGTTTCATGACTGTGATTGCCGGCCAAGAATTACACCATCTGACTCAAGCTACGCGCCGGTTGGGGGCCGTCTTCGCGCGTCCGAAATCAATCGCCGCGACCTGCGTCGTCGTGTTGGCTGGACTGGGCTGGCTCACGCTCGGCCTGCAGTTTGCCGGCGTCGGCTTTGTCGAAGCCTTGTGCCGGCCAACGGCGAGCGGCGGCGGCGCGGCCAATTTCGCTGCTGTTGCTGCCATGTGGAGCGCCATGACGCTAGCCATGATGCTGCCGAGCGCCGCACCCATGATCCTCACTTATGCCGAAATTGCCGACACTGCCGCAGGAAAAAATGAAACTGTTGTGTCCCCATTCGCACTCGCAGCCGGTTACACCGCGGTGTGGCTCGGATTCTCAGTTGTCGCCGCACTGGCGCAACTCGGGCTCATGCGCGCGTCCCTGATCGACAGCCATATGATCGCAGCGAGCGGTTTGTTTTCCAGTGCAATCTTCATCGCGGCTGGCGCGTATCAATTCTCGTCGCTCAAACAAGCTTGTCTCACGCAATGCCAGCATCCGTTTTCGTTTTTCTTCACAAAGTGGAAAACGACGCCGCGCGGCGTGTTCGGCCTCGGCCTGCGTCAGGGGCTCTATTGCCTCGGCTGCTGCTGGGCAATGATGTTGGTGATGTTCGCGGTTGGCGTGATGAACGTGATCTGGATGGCGGCGCTTGGCATCATCATGGCGATCGAAAAAATCGGAGCGGGCAAGTGGTTCACGCAGAGCGTGGGCGTTGCATTGATTGTCATTGGTGTCGCCTTCGCGCTGATGAGCGTTTAGGCTAAAAATAAAACCGGAGTGAAGAAGTGGCGGAAAGCTGGACCTTGAAAGGCGAAATGGCACTGTCGTGCAGTTGCACGGTGTTCTGCCCCTGCGTGCTCTCGCTTGGTGACCATCCGCCGACTGAAGACCGGTGCCAGACCTGGGCCGGCATCCGGATCGACGAAGGACATATCGACAGTGAAGATTTGTCCGGGCTCAAAGTGGGCCTGATGATGGATTTGCCAGGAATCATGTCGCGCGGCAACTGGACCGCCGCCCTGTTCGTCGATGACAAGGCCTCGGCTATGGCGGTGAAGGGCCTCACCCGAATTTTTACCGGCCGCGTCGGTGGCACCACGCATCTCTTGTCGATTCTGGTTGGTCAATTTCTCGGCGTAAGACAGGTGCCGATCAGTTACGAGACGAAGGGTGAAACTCGCATCGTGCGCATCGAGAAATATGTCGACGGCGCAATCACGCCGGTGCGCGGCAAGCAAGAAGGCAACGTCGTTATCCGCAACAGCGAATATTGGATCGGGCCTGATGTCATTGTATCGCGCGCTGACAAATCGCGTTTTCGCGGTTTCGGCCGCAATTGGAATTTAGCCGGCCGCTCGGCCGAGATTGTGAAGCTGAATTGGGGCAACGAATAGCGCATGATCCCGAAAAGTGGAAACCGGTTTTCGGACAAGATCGTGCGCCACGGGAAATAAATGCCGCGTTTCGACATTATCCGCGCCTTTACGATTCACATCTTCACCGCTTGCGGTGCGGCGCTGGCGTTGCTCGCGCTCATCTTTGCGACCGGCGGGCAATGGGCCGCGATGTTTGCCTGCCTCGGTCTGGCGCTAATCGTCGACGGGCTGGACGGGCCGATGGCCCGCGCTTTCGATGTGGCAAAATTGTTGCCGCGCTGGTCGGGGGAGAGCCTCGATTTCGTCGTTGACTTCGTGACGTATGTGTTTGTGCCGGCCTATGCGATCGCCGCCAGCGGATTCCTGCCGGACGCGCTCGCCATTCCTGCCGGCATGATCATCATCATCACCGGCGCTCTCTATTTCGCCGACCGCGAAATGAAAACGCGCGAGAACTATTTTCGCGGCTTCCCGGCAGTGTGGAACTTGGTCGCGTTCTACCTTTATGTGCTGGCGCCGCCGCCCTGGGTTGCCACCGTCATGATCGCCGCGCTCGCTGCGTTGACCTTCGTACCGATACGATTCGTGCACCCGCTGCGGGTAAAGCATCTTCGCGCCTTGAACATTTCGCTCATGGCAGTATGGGCGGCACTTGCGCTCATGGCGATTATTCAAAATCTCGAACCCGGCCCTTATGTCACCGTGCCGCTCTCAGCTATCGCGATCTATTTTTTCATCGCGGGCGTTTTACGCCGCCCGAACTGACAGGAGTACTTGATGCCACGACCGGTTCTTCTGATTGCCGGCGGCAGCCGCGGCATTGGTGCCGCTACCGCGCGGCTTGCGGGCGCGGGCGGCTATGACGTGGCGGTCAACTACAAGACCAACGCCAATGCCGCTGCGGGTGTGGTCAGCGCTGTGAAAGCAGGCGGCGGCAAAGCGGTGGCAATCCAGGGCGACATGGGCATCGAGGCCGATATCGAACGGGTGTTCGCGGAAGCCGGTCAAAAACTGGGAACGGTTACTCATTTCGTACACAGCTCCGGCATTATCGGCGATGCCTCGCGGCTCGACGAGGCGGAAACCAAGACCATCCGCGACGTGCTTGACGTCGATACGTTCGGCGCCTTGCTGTGCCTGCGCGCTTGCGTGCGCGGCATGTCCACAAAACACGGCGGCAAAGGTGGCTCGGTTGTGATGTTGTCGTCGATGGCGGCGATCATCGGCGGCGCCGGTGAATGTGTTTGGTATGCCGCCGCAAAGGCCGCCGTCGACGCCATGGTGGTCGGTGTTTCGCGTGAGGTCGCCAAAGAAGGAATGCGGGTCAACGCGATTACGCCCGGCGTGATCGATACCGATATTCAACCGCCCGGGCGCATCGAGCGGGTGACGCCGATGCTGCCGATGGGCAGGGCGGGCGAGGCCAACGAGGTCGCGCAAGCCATCATGTTCCTGCTTTCTGACGCCGCTTCCTATATCAATGGCGCCAACTTGCGGGTCTCGGGAGCGAGGTAGCTTGCGCTTCGCGTTTGGCTCCCTATGATCACGCCCGAAACCGATCCACATAACAGTCCAAGCTTTTACAGGGGTGAAACATGGTCGCAGCAGTGCGCGTACACAAACATGGCGGTCCGGATGTTCTGACGCTGGACGATATCCAGGTGCCGGCACCTGGCCAGGGCCAGATCAAGATCAAGCAGTACGCCTGCGGCGTGAATTTCATCGACACATATTTCCGCGTTGGCATGTACCCGTCGCCGGTTGGCATGCCGTTCGTGTCAGGCAATGAAGGCGCGGGACAGGTGACCGAAGTCGGTCCCGGCGTCACCGACGTGAAAGTCGGAGATCGCATCGCCTATGTGGTTCCGCTCGGCGGCTATGCGGCGGAGCGTCTGCTGCCTGCGGAGCGAGCGGTGAAGTTGCCGGACAACATTACCTACGAGCAAGCCGCCGCCATGATGCTCAAGGGTATGACTGTGCAGTATCTGCTCAACCGCACCTTCAAAGTCGGCAAGGGCACTATCGTACTCATTCATGCCGCCGCCGGCGGCGTCGGGTTGATCGCCTGCCAATGGGCCAATCATATCGGTGCCACTGTGATCGGCACCGTCGGCTCCAAGGACAAGGCCGAGCTCGCCAAGAAAAATGGCGCACACCACACCATCCTCTATCGCGACGAGGACTTCGTGGCGAAGGTGAAGGAGATCACCAGTGGCAAGCTCTGCGACGTTGTCTATGACGGCATCGGCAAGGATACGTTCCCGGCCTCGCTCGACTGTATCCGCCCGCTTGGATATTTCGTGAGCTTCGGTAGCGCCTCCGGTCCGATCGAAGCCTTCAACATCAATCTTCTGCAGGCCAAGGGATCTTTGTTTGCGACCCGTCCGACACTCAATCACTACGCGGCCAAGCGCGAAGATCTGGTAGCAACAGCCAAGGACCTGTTCGAAAAGGTCGGTTCGGGTGCCGTGAAAATTCCCGCCAGCCACAAATATGCTCTCAAAGATGCCGCCCAGGCGCACAAGGACCTGGAAGGCCGCAAAACCACTGGGTCAGTAATTTTGGTTCCGTAGCCGATGAGGTTGTCGTCTCCGCTTTCGCGGGGGCGACAATCTGCTATGCCTTGACGATGCCGCATCTGACTACCCACGTTCTTGATACCGCGTCCGGCAAACCGGCGGCGGGTGTGCGCGTGGTACTACGCCGCGCTGATGCAACGGCTGTGCTGGCGGATGCAACCACCAACGCCGATGGCCGGCTCGACAAGCCGTTGCTGGACGGCAATTCATTCACGCCTGGGCCGTATGAGATCGCCTTTCATGTCGGCGACTATTTTCGCAAATCTGGCGTAGCGCTCCCCGATCCGGCATTCCTCGATATCGTGCCGCTCCGATTCACCGCAGCTGCGGGGCGCGATTATCATCTGCCGTTGTTGATCTCGCCCTTCGGCTACTCGACCTATCGCGGGAGTTGAACCTTCACGTGCCCGATGACGTAAAGCCCGCTGATGCGACGCGATGGGGCAGATTTGCCACATTTGGGCTCGGGCTCATTGCCCTGCTGGTCGGCCAGCTCGCGGCGCTCGTCGCGCTGGCCTGGTGGTTTGGCAAAGGGCTCGCCGCGCTGCCAGATTTCAGCGGCGATGGCGTTGCGATCACGCTGGTCATCTTTATTTCCACGCCGATCCAGTTGCTGCTCCTCGCACTGTTTGCGCGGCGTGCCGGTGCCGATCCAGCCGCCTATCTCGGACTGATATGGCCCCGTCGCAGCGAAATCGTGTTCGGCGTGGCCTCAACAGTTGCCCTGATCATCGCCGGCAACGCCATCAGCTGGCTGCTTGGCATCAATATCGTCACCCCCTTTCAAAACGATTTATTCCGAACGGCTAATGCGGCGGGCTGGCTGCCGCTGTTGCTACTCCTTGTCGCCGTGGCGGTGCTCACGCCCATCGGCGAAGAAACCTTGTTTCGCGGATTTCTGTTCCGCGGCTGGCTGCGATCGCCGCGCGAAGCCTGGGCGGTTATTGCTGTCACCTCGCTGCTTTGGGCCCTCATTCACGTGCAGTACGACTGGTACGTGACTGCCCAGATTTTCGCATTTGGTCTTCTGCTGGGCTGGATTCGCTGGTGCACCGGCTCGACCATATTGACGATTTTGCTGCATGCCTTGATCAATATGGAAGGCATGCTGGAAACTTTTGTGGCGCAGAAATGGCTGAGCTAGACGCAACAGACCTCGGCGTTCGCGCCGAGCATATGATCAAGACGCTCGCTTCGATCTCCGCCGAACCGAACCGCCTGGTGCGGCTATTTTTGTCGCCCGAGCACCGTGACGCCGCCGATCTGGTTTCGCGCTGGATGAAGGATGCTGGGCTTGCTGTATCGGAGGATGCGCTCGGTACGGTGCGCGGCCATTGGGCTGGCCGCGGCAAAAAGCGTCTGCTGATCGGTTCGCATATCGATACGGTGGTCGATGCCGGCATGTTCGATGGCCCGTTCGGTGTGATCGCGGGCATTCTCGCCGTTGGACATTTTGCCAAAGCCGGCCGCAGCCTTCCGTTTGGCATCGACGTGCTGGCCTTCGCCGACGAGGAGGGCGCGCGTTATCCGGTTACGCTTCATTCTTCACTTGCTTGTGCCGGCGCCTTCACGCCCGCTTCGCTCGATATGGTGGATGCCGCAGGCGTGACCTTGCGCGACGCCATTACGCGGTTTGGCAGGAACGCCGACGATATTCCCGCGGCGGCCATCGCGCGCGATGAGGCCGCTGCCTATGTCGAGGTGCATATCGAGCAGGGCCCGGTCCTTGAACATCGCAATGAGCCTCTCGGTGTGGTGAGCTCGATCGCCGGGCAGAGTCATCTCAACGTCGCATTGTTGGGCGAGGCCGGTCATGCCGGCACCGTGCCGATGCTTCTGCGCCGCGACGCACTCGCCGGCGCTGCCGAGATCATCTTGCTGGCGGAACGCTTGGCCCGCGAGACGCGCGGTGAAGTTGTTGCGACCGTCGGTCACCTCAATATCCCTGCAGCGGCCTCGAATGTCATTGCTGGTGACGTGGCGTTGATCGTCGATATTCGCTCCGGCTCCGATGTGGCGCGCGCGCAATTCACCGAGCGTCTCAAGGCCGAAACCCGCGCCGTGGCCGAGCGGCGGCATTTAGGCTTGCTGGTAACGACGACGCGCGATGTCGCTATGACTCCATGCGATCCTGTCTTGCAGGAGAGGTTCGCGGCTGCGGTTACCGCGGTCGGCGGTCAGCCATTGCGCCTTGCCTCCGGCGCCGGCCACGACGGCACCGCGATGGCGAAACTCTGCCCCATCGGCA
This sequence comes from Pseudolabrys sp., assembly GCA_043734185.1. Lineage (GTDB taxonomy): Bacteria > Pseudomonadota > Alphaproteobacteria > Rhizobiales > Xanthobacteraceae > Pseudolabrys. Next base: position 10,299 of record JAYTFS010000302.1, read on the forward strand.
TGCTGTTCGTGCGCTGCCGTGGCGGCATCAGTCACAACCCGGCGGAATACGCCAGCCCCGCGGATATGGGGCTCGCAATTGCCGCACTCATCAAATTCATCGAGGGTTTTAAAGCATGAGCGGTTTCATTGACAATAATTTTGCTCGTGAGGTCGCATTCCTCAAGGAACTGGTGCGCGTGCCATCCGATAATCCGGCCGGCGATTGCGCGCGCCACGGCGAAAAGTCCGCGGAATTGTTTGAGCAGCTTGGCTTCACCGTCGAACGCCATCCGGTTCCACAATCGCTGGTGCAGAAATACGGCATGAAGTCGGTCATCAATCTCGTGATCCGGCACAGGTTTGGTTCCCGCAAAGGGCCGGTGATTGCGCTCAATGCCCATGGCGACGTCGTTCCGCCGGGGCAGGGCTGGCATCACGACCCGTATGGCGCCGAGGAAAAAGGCGGCGCGATTTATGGCCGTGGCGCGGCAGTGTCGAAATCAGATTTCGCGACCTATGGCTTCGCGCTGCTGGCGCTGAAGGATAACCCCGCGGGTCTCGACGGCACTATCGAACTCCATATTACCTATGACGAGGAGGCCGGTGGCTATCTCGGGCCGAAGTGGCTTCTCGACGAAAATATCAGCAAGCCGGACTACGCGATCTCGGCGGGTTTTTCTTACGCCGTGGTCACGGCACATAATGGTGTGCTGCACCTGGAAGTCACGATACACGGCAAGCAAGCGCATGCGGCCATGCCAGACACCGGCGCCGACGCGCTCGAGGCGGCGACCAAGGTGCTGGCCGCGCTCTATGGCGAGCGCAAGAAACTTCGCAAGAAAAAATCCAAATCGAAAGGCATCGGTTCGCCGCAGCTTACCGTCGGCCTGATTTCGGGTGGCATCAACACCAACGTCGTGCCGGACAAGATCGTCATGCGGCTCGACCGCCGCTTGATTCCGGAAGAAAACGGAAAAAAAGTCGAACGCGATCTGATTGCGCTGATCAAGCGTGCCGGCAGGGCCAAGGGTATTCGCATCGAGTGCAAGCGCATTATTCTGGCCGATCCGCTGAAGCCGATTAAGGGCATCGAGAAACTGGTCGAGCCTTTGACGCGCTTCGGAAAGCGCGAGTTGAATACCAAGATCGATGTGAAGGGCGTACCGCTTTACACCGACGCGCGGCATTACAGCGTGGCCGGCATTCCGACTGTACTCTATGGCGCCGGCCCGCGCACCATTCTCGATGCCAATGCCCACGGCGCCGACGAGCATTTGAAATTGTCGGATCTCAAGGCTGCCACCAAGGTGATCGAGGCAACGCTCCGCGAGCTACTGTCAAAGTAGCGCCGCAATCTGCGCAAAGGCGGGATGCTCGTTGATGCCGCCCGGCAGGCGCGGTAGTCCGATGACGTCAACGTCGTTGGAAAACCGTGTGATGCTCGCTACCGTATCGTCGAGTTCGACCGTGCCGCGCTCGCTTTCGCTCACGACAATGGCAGCGATTCTCAGTTTGCGCTGCGCAAGCACGTCAAGCGCCGTGAGCGTGTGGCTAATGGCGCCGAGATAGCCGCCCACCACCAGCAGCAGTGGAATATTCAGCGCGGCCATCCAGTCAAGCACGGTGCGGTTGCCATTGAGCGGCACCATGATGCCGCCGACGCCTTCGATGAACAGCATGCCAGCTGCGGATTTGATCGCCACACGGCTAAACGCGATGAGCGCCTCGAAGTCGATGCTACGGCCTTCGCTCGCGGCCGCAAGATCGGGAGCGAGCGGCGCGCGGAAACGCCACGGTGCAATGCCTTCAATCGTTTGCGCGGAAACGGTGCGCCCAAGCGCCTTGAGCAACACCGCCGGATCGCTGGTCTCGACCACCGACGAGTCGTATCCGCTCACGACTGGTTTGAGCGCGTCCGGACTGGTGCCGGCACCGCGCAGATAGCGGATCAGCCCGGCGGTGACAAAAGTTTTTCCGATGTCGGTCCCGGTCGAGGTGACGAAGTAGGCACTCATCAATTCAAAATCCGTTCGCGTACGACATCTGCCAGCCGTTCAATCGCATCGTCCGGATGTGCTGCGGTAAACGTCAGGCGCAAACGGGCAGTGCCGGCGGCTACGCTCGGCGGGCGGATGGCGGCGGCGAGAAAGCCTTCATCGGCCAACAGACGCGATGCGGCGAGCGTTGCTTCCGCTTCGCCGATGATGATTGGCACGATCGGGCTTTGCGCTTCCGGCAATTTTGCGCGGCGGGTAAAGGCTTTGGCTTTTTGAACCGGCAGCGCGGCATAACCCGGGTCGCGCTCGATCAGGTCGAGCGCCGCAATGCTGGCCGCGACGCAGGAGGGCGGCAGGCTGGTGGAATAGATCAGCGTGCGCGCGCGATTGCGGATCAAATCGATCACCGGCGCTGACGCGCACAAATATCCACCATAGGCACCGACCGCTTTCGATAGCGTGCCCATTTGCAGCGGTAAAGGAATATGCGTATTACCGGAAAAGCTCGAGCCGCGGCCACCGCCGACGACGCCCAATCCATGGGCATCATCTGACATCAGCCACGCGTCATATTCATTAGCGAGCGTGTTGAGTTCAGCGAGCGGCGCCAGATCACCGTCCATGGAAAACACGCCGTCGGTAACAATCAGGACATGTTCATGCGCAGCGCGATGCTCGGCGAGCAGCTGGCGCAAATGGTCGAGGTTGTTATGGCGGAACGTGAGCACTTTGCCGCGCGACAATTGCGCGCCGGCGAAAATACAAGCATGCGACAACTCGTCCGCCAGCACCAGGCCGTCGATCCCGATCAGCACCGGGATGATCCCGGTATTGGCGAGGTAGCCGGAGCCGAATACGCAGGCCGCCTCGGTCTGTTTTATTAGCGCCAGCCGCGCTTCAAGCTCGGCATAAAGCGGGTGATTGCCGGTCACCAGCCGCGAAGCACCAGAACCGGCGCCATATTTCTCGATTGCCGCCTGGGCCGCTTGCTTGATGGCGGGATGCTGGGTGAGGTTGAGATAATCGTTGCAGGAAAAAGATAGCAGCCGCCGGCCGTCGCGCTCGACCCAGATGCCGTCCTCGCGCAACGTTTCGGTCAGCGCCCGGCGCAGATGACGGTGCTGCAGATCGTCGAGTTTACCTTGGGCGAATTGATCGAGCGATTGCATCGGTGTAGGAAAGCGCCAAATGGCAGGCGACACCAGCAAAATGAGCAAACTTCCAGGCTGGTATGCGGGCCTCGACCACGTCTGGTTGCCTTATGCCCAGATGAAGACCGCAAGTCCACCGCTGCCAGTTGTACGCACGCAAGGCTCACGCATTGTGCTTGCCGATGAACGCGAGCTGATCGACGGCGTGGCGAGCTGGTGGACCGCCTGCCACGGCTACAATCATCCGCATATCCGGCAGGGGATCGAGCGGCAACTTGCCGACATGCCGCATGTGATGTTCGGCGGGCTGACACACGAACCCGCTTTGATCTTAGCGCGCAGGCTAGCGGCTCTTCTGCCTGGAGATCTCAGGCGCGTGTTTTTTTCGGATTCCGGTTCGGTGGCCGTCGAAGTCGCACTGAAAATGGCAGTTCAATATTGGGTCAATCGCGGCGTTAAGGGCCGTAGCCAATTCATCGCCTTCAAGGGCGGCTATCACGGCGACACTACCGGCGCGATGGCGGTAAGCGATGCCGAAGGCGGCATGCACGCGCTGTTTGCGGAGTTGCTGCCGAAGAATTTCATTGTTGATTTGCCTGATAACGATGAGCGGACATTGTCGCTCGACAAGCTGCTGGCGCGGCATGCCAGTAATATTGCCGGCATCATTGTTGAGCCACTCGTTCAAGGTGCCGGTGGGATGCGCTTTCATGACGCGCAAGTGCTCAAGACCTTGCGCAAACTCGCCGACAAATATGATGTACTTCTGATCTTCGACGAAATCTTCACCGGCTTCGGTCGCGGTGGCACGATGTTCGCTTGCGAGGCGGCTGGCGTGATTCCCGACATCATCACGCTATCGAAGGCGCTGACCGGTGGCACGCTGCCGCTGGCCGCAACGATTGCGACAAAAAGCGTGTTCGAAGCGTTCTGGTCTGACGATCCGAAAAAAGCACTGATGCATGGACCGAGCTATATGGCAAATGCGCTCGCCTGCGCTGCCGCCAACGCCTCACTCGATCTGTTCGAAAGCGAGCCGCGGTTGCAACAGGTGGCTTCTGTATCCGCCATTTTGTTGCAAGAGCTTGAACCTTGCCGCAACCTGTTCGGCGTCAAGGACGTGCGGGTGCAGGGCGCCATCGGCGCGGTCGAGATGGGCCATATCGACAATCTCGATGTCTTACGCGCGCGATTTTTGGAGGAGGGCGTCTTCGTGCGTCCCTTCGGCAATGTGATCTATCTGACGCCGGCTTTCACCATTCCGGTCGATGAGTTGAAGATGCTGACCGATGCGGTCGTAAAAATTGTGCGATGCCGATAATCATAAACGACATGGGGAAGTGATGGCGCTCTACAAAGGACCGATGATCGACACGCATCATCATATTTGGCCGCGCAAGGAAGTATCATGGCTTGCCGACCCGCCGATCC
>JAYTFS010000303.1:0-5696 GCA_043734185.1 Pseudolabrys sp.
GGTGAAATTCGCCGCATCGAGGCCATGGCGGATGGCGCCGACGCGGCCATCCATCATGTCGGAGGGCGCGATGATGTCGCAGCCGGCCTGCGCCTGCACGAGCGCTTGGCGGACCAGCACGGCGACGGTTTCGTCATTGAGGATTTCGCCGTCGCGCAGCAGGCCGTCATGGCCGTGGCTGGTGAAGGGATCGAGCGCGACGTCGCAAAGAATGCCGATCTCCGGCACTTCCTTTTTGATCGCGCGAATGGCGCGGCAGACGAGATTGTCGGCGTTGAGCGCCTCGCTGCCGGCGTCATCGCGCAAGGACGGATCGGTATAGGGAAACAGCGCGACGCAGGGGATAGTGAGCTTCGCCGCGCGTTCGGCCTCGCGTACGGCCTGATCGACCGAGAGCCGTTCGACGCCGGGCATCGAGCCGATGGGTGTCCGCGCATTCTGCCCGTCCATGACGAACAGCGGCCAGATCAGATCATCGGTGGTGAGCGAATGTTCCTGCACGAGGCGGCGCGCCCATTCGCTGCGCCGGTTGCGGCGCAGGCGCGTGGGCAGCTCGAGACGGTCGTGTCCCTCGGCTGTCGCGGGCTCGGCCGGCGTGAAACGGTAGCGGGCCTCGATTGGCCGGCCGAATTTGATGGCCATTGCTGTTCTCCGGGGTTCTTTTTAGCCGGTCCAAGCCGCGCCCGCCACCCGGTATCGATGAGGGTTAATCCCGTACTTGACCCGGCAATCCATCCTAGGAAGGGTGCAAAATATGGATTTCGACCTCACCGAGGAGCAGCGGGCGTTTCAGGCCACAGCGCGCCAATTTGCGCAGTATGAAATGATGCCGCATGCGCGCGACTGGGATGAAGGCGAGGTGTTTCCGGTCGAGGCACTGCGCAAGGCGGCGGCGCTCGGTTTCGGCGGCATTTATGTCAAAGAGGATGTAGGTGGCTCGGCGCTTAGCCGCCTCGACGCGGCCGTGATTTTCGAGGAACTGGCGCAAGGCTGCACCTCGACCGCCGCCTACATTTCGATTCACAACATGGCGGCCTGGATGATCGACGCCTATGGCGGCGACGCGGCGCGCAAGAAATTCCTACCCAAGCTCGCCACCATGGAGCATTTCGCCAGCTATTGCCTGACCGAACCGGATTCAGGCTCCGACGCCGCCAGTCTTTCCACGCGCGCGCGCCGCGACGGCGAACACTATGTGCTCGACGGCACCAAGGCCTTCATCTCGGGCGGCGGCGTGTCCGATATCTATGTGGTGATAGCGCGCACCGGCGAAGGCGGCCCGCGCGGCATTTCCTGCATCGTGGTCGAGAAGGGCACGCCCGGACTTTCATTCGGCGCGCGCGAAAAGAAACTTGGCTGGAAAACGCAGCCGACCGCGATGGTGAATTTCGAGAATTGCCGCGTGCCGGTTTCAAATCGCATCGGCGCTGAAGGCCAGGGTTTCAAGATCGCGATGGCGGGGCTCGACGGCGGACGCCTGAACATCGGTGCATGTTCGCTTGGCGGCGCGCAATTCTGTCTCGATCGCACCATCGGTTATATGAAAGAGCGCAAGCAGTTCGGTTCTCGGCTCGCCGATTTCCAGGCGCTGCAGTTCCGCATTGCCGACTACGCCACCGAGATCGAGGCGGCGCGCCTGCTGCTACATCGCGCGGCGGTGGCGGTCGGGGAGGGCGAAGGCGCCGCCACCACGCTTGCCGCCAAGGCCAAGCGGCTTGCCACCGATACGGGTTTCGACGTGGTCAATGGCTGCCTGCAGTTGCACGGCGGCTATGGCTATTTGCGCGACCACCCGATCGAGCGGGTCTTGCGCGACGTGCGCGTCCATCAAATACTGGAAGGCACCAACGAAATCATGCGCGTGATCATCAGCCGCGCTATGCTGGGAAACTAATCAAGGTTCAAGAACAAACAGGAGGACGCCAATGGAACACCTTCCGCGAATTTATCTGACGAAGTCAGAAATGATGAAGCGCGTGGCGCGATTCAAGGATTTGAAAGGCTCCGACGGCGGATTGCCGGACTCAAAGATGCCCGGCTGCGAGCGCACGCTGTTCAATGTCATCGGTTTCCAGCCGCCAGAGGACGTCGGCGAAAACGCGACGTCGCCGGTTGGCGATCACGCCGCGAAAATGGCCGCCATCAAGATCCGCGAGGGTTTCAATCTCGGCTACTGCAAAGCCAAGCCCGGTCACGGCCCGGAAATGCACAATCACGACACCAACGAGACTTTCATCCCGATGACCGGGACGTGGCGCGCCAGTTGGGAAGACGAGAACGGCAATGTCGAGTTTGTCGATCTCGGGCCATTGGACGTTGTTTCCTTCCCGCCGGGCATGATCCGGCGTTTCGAGAACGTCACCAAAGGCGATCCGAATGCGGACTCGATACTTATGTTCGTGATCGGCGGCGATGGCCCGCAGGCCGAATTTACCGATCAGGCGATGAAACGTCTGGAAGACGCGGGTGCCTGGAAGCCGAACTAGCTGAACTTGAGCTGAACGGAGGCTGCGATGTGGACGGGTGATCTGGCGCTGGCGACGGCTGCGATTTTCACCGGCGCGGCGATCTATGTGAATATCGCCGAGCAGCCCGCGCGGCTCAAACTCGACACGCGGGCACTGCTGACCGAATGGCAGCCGAGCTATGAACGCGGCGCCATGATGCAGGCGAGTCTCGCGATCATCTCGGGCGCGCTCGGCGTGCTGGCCTTTCTGTTCATCTATGACTGGCGCTGGTTGCTCGGCGCGGCTCTGATACTGGCGCCGTGGCCCTACACGATGTTCATCATCATGCCGACCAACCGCGTCCTTAAACATACGTTGCCGGAACAGGCGACCGACGAGACGCGCGGCCTCGTACTGCAATGGGGCCGCTTGCACATGGGCCGCAGCGCAATGGGCGTGCTCGGGGTCGCCGCCTATTTATGGGCGATGCATTGAGCGACAGCGATATTCTGTTCGAGCGGCGAGGGGCAGCGGGCGTCGTCACGCTCAATCGGCCGAAGGCGCTCAACGCCGTCACCCACGCCATGGTGCTGGCGCTGCGCCAGCAACTCGACGATTGGGCCAACGATCCTGCGGTGACGCGGGTGGTGATTACGGCCGCGGGCGAGCGCGCATTCTCGGCCGGCGGCGATATCCGCGCGCTCTATGATCTCGGCAAAGCCGGGCGCCACGACGAGGCGCTGCAATTCTGGCGCGACGAATATCCGCTCAACGCGGCGATCAAGAATTGTCGCAAGCCCTATGTCGCGCTGATCGACGGCATCGCGATGGGCGGCGGCATTGGCGTGTCGGTGCACGGTTCACACCGGGTTGCCGGCGATCGTTTTCAATTCGCCATGCCGGAAGTGGGCATCGGCTTTTTCCCCGATGTCGGCGCCACTTGGTTCCTGCCGCGCATGCCGGGCGAGCTTGGCACGTATTGCGCGCTCACCGGCGAGCGCTTCACCGCCGCCGATGGTTGCGGCGCCGGCGTCGTCACGCATCGTATTCCGTCGGCGCGCTTTGGCCCATTGCTGGAGGGCCTCACCGGCACGGTGTCCGTGGACGCGGTCCTGTCGGCATTTGCGGAACCGGCAGGCGAGGGGCCGATCCTGGCCAAGCGCACGGCAATCGACCGGCTGTTTAAAGGCGACCGCGTCGAGCAAATACTCGAAGCGCTCGACCGCGAAATCGGTGCCGACGCCGAATGGGCGGCAAAAACCGCCGCTACCATTCGCGCCAAGTCGCCGCTTAGTCTCAAATTGGCGCTGGCGCAGGTGCGGAGCGGCAAGGGATGGGATTTCGAGACGTGCATGCGCGCCGAATTCCGCATAGTGTCGCGCGTCATCCATGGGTCCGATTTCTATGAAGGCGTGCGCGCCGTGATCGTCGACAAGGACAACAAGCCTCGCTGGCAGCCGTCGTCGCTCGCCGAAGTCAGCGAGGCCGAGGTCGAGCGCCACTTCGCGCCGCTCAGCAGTGGAGAGTTGATCCTGTGATGAGCGAACAGAACGCCAGCGACGAATTTCGCGGCCTCGATCCGGTTCATGAGCACGATGGCGAGCCCACCGTCGGCCTGTGGACGCGGCGGCTGGTGCTGTTCCTGCGCGTCATGGCCGGCGCGTCGATGCTCAAGGGCCTCTATCACTGGACCGAAGTGTGCAGCATCGGCTTTGGCACGGTCGAGCCGTTCGAAAACCACTCGATCGCGTGGCAAACCGCGACTGTCTTCTTTGCCGTGATCGATCTGGTGGCGGCGGTCGGCCTGTGGCTTGCCGCGGCCTGGGGCGCGGTGATCTGGCTCACCTCGGTGGCCTCGATGCTGGTGGTGGAAATATTTTTCCCGCAAGTGTTCGGCGGCGGCATGATCACCGGGCTGATCGAAGCCTGCCTGCTGGCGGTCTATCTTTGGCTGGCGTTGAAATCGGCGCGGGAACATGTCCAGTGACAAAAATCAAAAAGTGACGGGGAGGGCGGGATGTCGCGCATAGGATTCATCGGGCTCGGCAACATGGGTCTGCCGATGGCGGTCAACCTGATCAAGGCCGGTCACACGGTCGAAGGCGTGGACGTCAATCCGGCTTCGCTCGAGAAGCTCAAAGCCGCGGGCGGAACGAACGCCGAATTCGCCAAAGTTGCCGCCGCGCGCGCCGACGTCGTCATTACTATGCTGCCGGCGGGCAAGCAGGTGCGCGAGGTCTATCTCGGCGCCGGCGGCATCGTCGAGAACGCCAATCCCGGCACGCTGCTGATTGACTGCTCGACCATCGATGTCGAAGCCGCGCGTGCCGTCGCCGCCGAAGCGGCGAAAAAAGGCCTGCTGATGCTCGATGCGCCGGTTTCCGGCGGCGTCGGCGGCGCCACTGCCGGCACGCTCACCTTCATGGTTGGCGGCAGCGCGCAGGCTTTTACACGGGCGCAATCGATCCTGGAGAAAATGGGCAAGACCATCGTGCATGCCGGCGGCGCGGGAAATGGCCAGGCGGCGAAGATCTGCAACAACATGATCCTTGGCGTGTCGATGATCGCGGTGTCGGAAGCCTTCGTGCTGGCGGAAAAACTCGGCCTCGATCACCAGAAGCTGTTCGATATCTCGTCGAAGTCGTCCGGGCAGTGCTGGTCGATGACGACGTATTGCCCGGTGCCGGGCCCGGTGCCGACGTCGCCCGCCAATCGTGACTACGCGGCCGGATTCACCGCCACAATGATGCTCAAGGATTTACGATTGGCGCAGGATGCGGCGAAATCCGCTGGCGCAAAGACCGCGCTCGGCGCCGACGCTGAAAGGATTTATTCGGCATATGTCGACAGCGGGGAGGCGGGACGCGATTTTTCCGGCATATTTCGCTTCATTCGCGGGTGAAGTGGATCGCGCAAGGTGAACGAATGATTGCGCGGTTTGCTGCAATTGAAAATGCAACGAAGCATTCACCCTTGTAAATAAACCTAATCTTTATGGTGTTATTTAAGCCGATTTTAGACTGCCCCTTATAAGTTGCGACATCTGGAACGGGGAATAACAGGGCCTCGTTACCAGGGACGTAAAAAAATAACAGGGGCGTTACACATGAAAGCCGTTGCAAAGACGGTCGAGCCCGCCGAAGAGGCGCGCTTTGACCATATCCGGCCTCTTTATCATGAGGCTTTGACCTTGGTGGAGCGGCTGCATCGCCGGCTGCTCGACGTGATCAAGGATGAATTCGACCGCCG
>JAYTFS010000304.1:0-11666 GCA_043734185.1 Pseudolabrys sp.
CGCGAAACCGGGCGAGCGTGTGCGACAGCATCGAGGCGACAAAATCGCCGGGGGCACCGACGCGAATGATTTGCTCCGATATCCGGTTCGGCCCGCCAAGTTGCATGATCTGATCGTTGATCGACAGCATGCGGCGCGCATGGCCGACGACGAGCTCGCCGTAGGGCGTGAGGCTGACGCCTTGGGTGGTGCGGTCGAACGGATCGTTGCCAAGCAGTTCAAGCAGCCGCTTGATCTGGGCGCTCACCGCCGGCTGCGTCACGCCGAGCGACGCCGCGGCCTTGGTGAAACTGCGCAAGTCGACGACCGCAACCAGCGTCCGCAGCAGATCGGTCGGGATATTGGTCATTCCAACTTCCAGAACTTGCGCGGTCGTATGCGCGTCAACAACTGCCGGCGGAAGTGTAACACCGCATCGCGATGCATTTGAAGCGCGGTGTCTCTGTTTTGCGAAACAGTTGGGCAACCAACAATGTTTGTCGAATTTGCCGCTATTTAATACGTTCTAGAATGCTTACGTAGTTCGCCACCGCGGTGCCGCCCATATTGAAAATGCCGCCAAGGTGGGCATTGCCCACCTGCAATTCACCCGCCGTGCCTGTTAGTTGCATGGCGGTGAGCGCATGCATCGACACGCCGGTGGCGCCGATCGGATGGCCTTTGGCCTTGAGCCCGCCGGATGGATTGACCGGCAACTTGCCATCCTTCTGCGTCCAGCCTTCCAGGATGGCGCGCGCGCCCTGCCCTTCCGGTGTCAGCCCCATCGCTTCGTACTCGATCAGCTCGGCGACGGTGAAGCAGTCATGCGTCTCTACAAAAGACAGATCGCCGAGCTTGAGGCCGGATTTCGCCAGCGCGCGCTGCCAGGCCACGGCGCAGCCTTCGAATTTGAGAATGTCGCGTTTGGCCATCGGCAGGAAATCCTGCACGTGCTCGGCGGCGCGGAAGGCGACTGCCTTGTTGAGCTTGAGCGCGGTCTCGACATCGGCGAGCACGACGGCAGCCGCGCCATCCGACACCAATGAGCAATCGGTGCGCTTGAGGGGGCCTGCGACGAACGGGTTTTTTTCGCTCTCGGTGCGGCAGAAGTCGAAGCCCAGATCCTTGCGCATCTGCGCGTATGGATTGCCGACGCCGTTCTTGTGGTTCTTGGCGGCGATCATGGCCAGCGCGTCGGACTGGTCGCCGTATTTCTGGAAATAGAGGCCTGCGATCTTGCCGAAGATGCCGGCAAAGCCGCCGTCGATGTCGGCCTCGTCGCGCACATAGGATGCCTTGAGCAGGTTCTCGCCGATCTCAATGCCGGGCGTAGCCGTCATCTGCTCGACGCCGACCGCCAGCACGATGCGCGCCGAACGCGCTTCGATCGATTTGAGACCCTGATGCACGGCCGCCGAGCCGGTGGCGCAGGCATTCTCCACTCGCGTCGCGCGCTTGAAGCGCAGATCGGGCGAGGCCTGCAATACAAGCGAGGCGGTAAAATCCTGCGCGGAAAAGCCCGCATTGAAATGTCCGAGCACGATTTCGTCGACGTCCTTGGCCGCGATCCCGGCATCGGCGAGCGCCTCAGTGGCGACGCGCACGATCAGGCTTTCGACGGTCTCGCCGTTAAGCTTTCCGAACGGGGTATGGGCCCAGCCCACGATGGCCGCGGTCATGCTTGTTTCCTTTGCCGAACTTTGGTCGCATTACTCGGCGATGAGAAGTTCACCATGGCGAGTCACCATATAGTACACTAGGCAAGCCCGAGCTTTGCCACCTGCCGCAAGCTTAGATAGCCTAGCATCACCGCCTATGGAACTCACCGATTGCTGTTCCTTCGGCCCGCGCAACCTAACCGGATCGCGAACTTTGACCCTTTGTTCGAGCCCCCGTTTTTTCAGCCTCGCCGCGGCCGGCTTGCTGTTGTTGATGGCGCCCGCCACACGGGCGCAGGCGGAAGCGCAATTATTGATCGAAGCCTCCACCGGCAAGGTGCTGCACGCCGAGAACGCCACCTATCCCTGGTATCCGGCCTCCGTCACCAAATTGATGACCGCCTACACCACGCTGCGCGCCATCAAGGACAAAAAGACCACCTTCAACACGCTGCTCACCGTGTCCAAAAACGCGGCCGCCCAGCAGCCGACCAAGATGGGATTCAAGACCGGCACCACCGTAACTCTCGACAACGCGCTCAAGATGCTGATGGTCAAATCCGCCAACGACATGGCCGTGACGATCGCAGAGGGCGTCGGCGGTTCGCTCGAAGGCTTTGCCGACCTGATGAATGCCAATGCGCGACGGCTGGGCATGACCCAATCCAATTTCGTCAACCCGAACGGCCTGCCGGCGGAAAACCATGTCTCCTCGGCGCGCGACCTCGGCATTCTGGCGCGCGCGCTGATCCGCGAATTCCCGGAAAGCGATTCGTACTGGCACATTTCCGCGATCCGCTACGGCAATCGCGTGTTGAAGAATTACAATTCGCTGATCGACCGCTATCCCGGCGCCGACGGCATGAAGACCGGCTTCATCTGCGCCTCCGGATATAATGTGGTGGCGTCTGCGACCCGCAACGGGCGGCGGCTGATCGCGGTCATTCTCGGTGCCTATTCCGGCGCGGTGCGCGCGCAGAAGGCGGGCGCGCTACTCGAACGCGGCTTCAACAGCGGCGGACTGACCTGGCTCACGCCCTCGCTCGGCACCGTCGACGCGCTGGCGCCGATCGACGCCCAGCCGCCCAACCTGCGCGACGAGATGTGCGGCGGTCATAGGCGCAAGCCTGCGGCCGAGGATAACGAGGAAGAAGAGCCAGCGGCAGCCGAGGCGGCGTCGACCTCCGCCAGCACGGAATCCGAATCCGGCGGACAGGCCTTCATGCTCTCGAACCTCAATCGATCGGCCGGAAAATTCGTGCTCGGTCCGCCGGTCGAGACTTCGCCGCCGGTCGTCGTCTTCACCGGGCCGGCCGATCATCCGGACGCCGCCGTGCAGACGGCAAGCGCCGCGCCGAAGAAGAAAAAGAAAACCGCCGCCGCCAAGCCCGTGGCTGAAAAGCCCGCGGCCGATGACAAGGCTGGCGACAAGGCGGCGAAACCAGCCAAGCCAGCGCAAGCGGAAAAACCGGCAAAGCCCGCCAAGCCGAAAGTTTCTTCGGCCGCCCAATGAGCGACGCTGGCACAAGTCTCGACCGACGCCAGCCGCCGACCCCCATCCCGCTGACCATCCTCACCGGCTTTCTTGGCGCTGGCAAAACCACATTGCTCAACCGGCTCCTGAAAGATCCGGCGTTGGGCCAGACCGCGGTCATCATCAACGAATTCGGCGAAATCGCGCTCGACCACCTGCTGGTGGAATATGTCGGCGACAACATGGTGCTTCTGCAGTCGGGCTGTCTGTGCTGCACCATGCGCGGCGATCTGGTCGACGCGCTCGAAACGCTGCTGCGCGATCTCGACAACCGGCGCTGCACCTTCAAGCGCGTGCTCTTGGAAACCACGGGGCTCGCCGATCCGGCGCCGGTGCTGCACACCGCGATGGCACATCCTTATCTCGTCATGCGCTACAGGCTCGATGGTGTCGTGACGGTCGTCGATGCCGTGAACGGCGAAATCACGCTTGATGAGCACGCCGAGGCGGTGAAGCAGGCCGCAGTCGCCGACCGCATCGTCTTGACCAAGACCGATCTCGCGACCGGCGCGCAGCGGGACGGCATCATCGGGCGGCTGCACGCGCTCAATCCGGCGGCAACAATCCTCGATGCGGCCAAGGGCGAAGCCACGGCCGAGCGGCTGATGAATTGCGGGCTATACGATCCCGAGCGCAAAATCCCGGACGTGAAAAAATGGCTGGCGGCGGAAGCCTATGCCGATGCTCACGCGCACCATCATCATCACGATGTGAACCGCCACGACGCGCATATCGGCGCTTTCGTGCTCACCTCGGACGCTGCCATTCCCGCTGGCACGCTGGAGATGTTTCTAGAATTGCTGCGCGCGACGCATGGCGCCAAGCTGTTGCGCATCAAGGGCATCGTGAAACTGGCTGAGATGCCCGACACACCGGTTGTGGTGCATGGCGTGCAGCACGTGTTCCACCCGACCGCGCGCCTCGATCACTGGCCGGATGACGACCACCGCACAAGGCTGGTGTTCATCACGCGTGATTTGCCGGAACGCACGGTGCGCGAGCTGTTCGAGGCCTTTGTCGGTGCGCCGGGCACGGACCGCCCCGACCGCGCAGCTTTGACCGACAATCCGCTGATTCCGTTCGGGGGAGTCGACCGTTAGGTCTTGCGCTACCTACCGACTCGACTCATGCTGATCGCGCCCGCCGGCCGTGTTGAATGAGCCAGGCGGCAACGGGGAAACCTCATGGAACGGCCTTGGCTGGCGCATTATCCGCCCCGCGTTCCCGCCGAGATCGACCCGCCGAAGTGGCCGTCTCTCGTCGCGATGTTCGAGGAAAGCTTCCAGGCACATCGCGGCAGCGATGCCTTTGCCTGCATGGGCAAGACGATCACCTACGGCGATGTCGACGAGGCTTCGCTTGCCTTCGCCACCTGGCTGCAAAGCAAGGGGCTGAAGCGCGGCGCCCGCGTCGCCATCATGCTGCCGAACGTGCTGCAATATCCGATCGCGGTCGCCGCCATCCTGCGCGCCGGATTTACGGTGGTGAACGTCAATCCGCTCTACAAGCCGCGCGAGCTGGAATTTCAGCTCGCCAATGCCGGCGCCGAAGCCATCATCGTGCTGGAGAATTTCGCCTCCGTGCTGGAGCAGGCGCTGGCCAATACGCCGATCAAACATGTGGTGATCGCGAGCCTCGGCGAAATGCTGGGCGCGGTCAAAGGCACGCTGGTCAATCTGGTCGTGCGGCATTTGAAGAAACTGGTGCCGGCCTACACGTTGCCGGTTGCGACAACGTTTGGTGCCGCGCTCGATAAAGGCCGAAAACTTTCGTTCGTCCGCGCCGACGTCGGGCCGGATGACATCGCCTTTCTGCAATATACCGGCGGCACCACCGGCATTGCCAAGGGCGCCATTCTGCTTCACCGCAATCTGGTCGCCAATCTGATGCAGGTGGAGGCCTGGCACGTGCCGATCGTGGCGCTGCCGCCGCCGGTGGACCGGCTGATCGTCGTTACCGCGCTGCCGCTCTATCATATCTTCGCGCTCACGGCATGCTTGCTGTTCGGCGTCCGCAGCGGCGGGCTTGGCGTGCTGATTCCAAACCCGCGCGATATTCGAGGGCTGATCAAGGAACTCTCGCACTATCGCGTGACGATGTTTCCCGCCGTCAACACGCTCTACAACGCGCTGCTCAATCATCCGGGTTTCGACAAGATCGACTGGAGCCATCTCAAGGCCGCGGTTGGTGGCGGCATGGCGGTGCAGAAAGTGGTTGCCGAGGCCTGGTTTGCCGCGACCGGCCGCCCGATCATCGAAGGCTATGGCCTGTCGGAGACATCGCCCTTGCTGACTTGCAATCGCGGCGACATCACCGAATGGACCGGTACCATCGGCCTGCCGGTGCCCTCGACCGACATCGCCATCCGCGACGACGACAATCAGGACGTGCCAGCCGGCGAGCGCGGCGAGATTTGCGCGCGCGGGCCGCAGGTGATGCAGGGCTATTGGCAACGGCCGGAGGAAACCGCCATGGTAATGACCGCCGACGGATTCTTCCGCACCGGCGACATCGGCGTCATGGACCAGGACGGCCGCGTCACCATCGTCGACCGCAAGAAGGACATGATCTCGGTGTCCGGCATGAAGGTGTTTCCCAACGAGGTCGAGGACGTGGCAATGATGCAAGGCGGCGTGCTGGAATGCGCGGCGATCGGCGTGGCGGATTCGCGTTCCGGCGAAGCGGTCAAATTGTTCGCGGTGAAGAAAACACCGGAGCTGAGCGAGCAAGATCTGCGCCGCTACATGACCGGCAAACTGGCGGCCTACAAGATGCCGAAATACATCGAATTCCGCGACGAATTGCCGAAGACCAATGTCGGCAAGATTTTGCGCCGCGCGCTGCGGGACGACGCATGAACACGCCCACGCCGGCCGAAATCGTCGCGTTCTGGCGTGCGGCCGGCTACGACCGCTGGTTCAAGAAGGACGAAGCCTTCGACGACGAGATTCGGGCTCGCTTCCTACCCACCTACGAAGACGCGGCAGCCGGAAAATACGCCGACTGGGAAAAAACCGCGGAAGGCGCGCTGGCTCTGCTCATCCTGCTCGACCAGTTCCCGCGCAACATGTTCCGCGGGCAGGCGCGCGCGTTTGAAACCGACGTGATGGCTCGGGCCATCACGGCCAGCGCGCTGGTGCGCGGTTTCGACAGCCAGGTGCCGGCAGACATACGGATCTTCTTCTATGTGCCGTTCGAGCACTCGGAAAATCTCGCCGACCAGGAGCGCGGCATCGCTCTATATAAGGGCGCGGGCGACGCCGACGGCCTGAAATGGGCGGAATTGCACGCCGATATCATCCGCCGCTTTGGCCGCTTCCCGCACCGCAACCCGGCGCTCGGCCGCGCCACCACGCCGGAGGAACGGGCTTTCCTCGACGGCGGCGGCTTTGCCGGCTGAGAGGTACCCCTGAACGCTGCCCACCTTCTTGCTAGAGTTGGGCAACGATAAACCGGCCGCTAGAGCCGGTTCATGCCAGGGAGGCGGTCTATGTTGCTTTTGACCAAAGCGCTGCGGCGCTTGTTGATCCTCGCCAGCTTTGTCGTGCTCGCGATCACTTTCCCCACCGGACTCCATGCGCAGAAAGTCGGCGCCTCCGATATCGGCGGCGGCGTGACCGGCGCCAGCGGACCCGAAGCCGGCGTCTGGGTGATTGCGGAAACCACCAGCCTGCCGACCAAATTTGCCAGGATCGTCGTCACCGACGACGCCGGGCGCTATCTCATTCCCGATCTGCCGAGCGGCGACTACACCGTCTGGGTGCGCGGCTATGGCCTGGTGGATTCTGTCAAGCTGTCGGCCAAGCCCGGCCAGACGCTCAATCACACCGCGCAGCAGGCGCCGAGCGCCGCGGCGGCCGCGCATTATTATCCCGCGATCTATTGGTACGCGATGATGAAGATTCCGCCGGCGAGCGAGTTCGGCGGCAAGAGCAACATTCCGGAAAAAATGACGCAGAGCGATTGGCTCAAGCAGATGAAGAACATCGGCTGCATCGGCTGCCATCAGCTCGGCCAGGAATCCACCCGCACGATCCCGGCGGCGCTGGGCAAGTTCGACTCCGGCGAGGATGCTTGGATGCGGCGCGTTCAGTCGGGCCAATCCGGCGAACAGATGACCAACCAGCTCGCCGGAAATTTCGGCGGCGCGCTGTTCAAGTATCTCGGCGAGTGGACCGACCGCATCGCCAAGGGTGAGTTGCCCAAGGACAAGCCGCCGCGGCCGCAGGGCGTCGAGCGCAACATCGTGATCACCGAGTGGGAATGGTCGACGCCGGATAAATATCTTCACGACCTGATTGCCTCGGACAAACGCAACCCGACGGTCAATGCCTACGGCCCGCTCTACGGCTCGCCGGAATATTCGACCGACAACATGCCGATCCTGGACCCGAAGACGAACAAAGTGTCGTTCTTCAAGATGCCGGTGGCGGATACGGAAATGCCGGAGGCGCTTGGCCCCGGCCACGCCGCCAGCATCAAGCCGTTGCAGGCTTCGCCTTATTGGGGTGACGCAAAGCTGTGGGACACGCGCGCTAACAACCACAACTCCATGTTCGACAAGAAAGGCCGCATCTGGCTCGCCGCCACGGTGCGCGGCATGGACAACCCGGCCTTCTGCAAGAAGGGTTCCGAGCATCCGTCGGCGCAAGCTTTCCCGCTCGACAAGTCGGCGCGTCAGGTGGCAATGCTCGATCCCAAGACGATGAAGTACTCCTTCATCGACACCTGCTTCGGCACCCACCATCCGCAACTCGGTTTCGACGCCGACAATACGTTGTGGCTGAGCGGCACCGGACCTGTCGCCGGCTGGGTCAATACACGGGTGTACGACGAGACCGGCGATGCGGCCAAGGCGCAAGGCTGGTCGCCCTTCGTGCTCGATACCAACGCCAACGGCAAGCGCGACGATTACGTCGAGCCCAACCAGCCGATCGACGCGGCCAAGGACAAACGCATCATCCCAGGTTCGGGTCCTTACGCGGTGATGCCGTCGCCGACCGACGGCTCGATCTGGTACACCGTCGGCGTGTTTGGCGGGCCGCCTGCATTCCTGCGTTTCGATCCGGCAACGCAACTGTCGGAAGTTTTCAATGTGCCGGCGCCGGCTTACGGAATCCGCGGCGGCGACATCGACAAGAACGGCGTGGTGTGGGCATCGCTGTCGAGCGGCCATCTCGGTAGCTTCGACCGTCGCAAATGCAAAGGCCCGCTCAACGGGCCCGATGCGACCGGCAATCATTGTCCGGAGGGCTGGGCGTTCTATCAGTATCCGGGCCCCGGCTTCGAAGGCGTCGGCGGGAACAGCGCCGAGTCGAGCTATTACACCTGGGTCGACCAGCACAACACGTTCGGCCTTGGCGAAAACATTCCGATGTCGACCGCCAATCTCAATGACGGCTTCGTCGCGCTCAAGGACGGCAAGATGGTCACCATCCGCATCCCCTACCCGATCGGCTTCTACGCCAAGGGCTTCGACGGGCGGATCGACGATCCCAATGCCGGCTGGAAAGGACGCGGGCTTTGGAGCACAAACGGCGACCGCACGCCCTGGCTGAAAGAAGGCGGCAAGGGCAGCATGCCGCGCGCCGTGCACATTCAGCTTCGCCCCGATCCGCTGGCAAACTAAAGCGCCAACAAAACAAGGCTCCGCCGCAGCCGCGGCGGGGTCTTTTTTCATGGCCTTTTTCCTAGGCGGGGCACAAAGCCCTGGAGTAGCATCCGCCCCGAACGGCCGCCGCGGGGGCGAGAACGGCCGGCACGGGAAACAGTCCAGGAGTGCTCATGCGACACGTCATATCCGCCGCCTTTGCCGCAACCATTTTAACCTTCGCATCCGCCGCTTTGGCGCAGGTGCCTACCGGCTATCCGGCCGACTACAGCAAGCTGATCGATGCTGCCAAGAAGGAAGGCAAGCTGGTGATCTATTCCACCACCGATGCCGTGTCGGCCAATCCGCTGGTAAAGGATTTCGAGACGCTCTATCCCGGCATCAAGGTCGAATATTCTGACCTCAATTCCACCGAGCTTTACAACCGCTTCATCGCCGAATCCGCCGCCAATAACGGCACCGGCGACGTGATCTGGTCATCGGCGATGGATTTGCAAGTAAAGCTCGTTGCTGATGGACAGGCCGCAGCTTACGCCTCGCCCGAAATCAAGTCGCTGCCGAAATGGGCGGTGTGGAAAGATGCCGCTTACGGCACGACCTATGAGCCGATCGCCTTCGTCTACAACAAGCGCCTGGTGCCGGAAGCCGACGTGCCGAAGGATCACACCGCGCTATTGAAGCTGCTCGAAGCCAAGCCCGACGTCTACAAGGGCAAGATCACGGCTTACGATCCTGAGCGTTCAGGCGTCGGCTATCTGTTCTGCAACGAAGACGTCAAGAATTTCCCGGCGGCCTGGGACCTCTTCAAGGCAATGGGCAAGGCCGGCGCCAAACTCTACACCAGTGCCGGCGCCATGATGGAGCGCGTCACCTCCGGCGAGCACACCATCGCCTACGGCATCTTCGGCTCCTACGCGTTGTCGCGCTCGAAGAAGGACACTAATCTCGGCATCGTGCTGCCGTCCGACTACACCATGGTCACTTCGCGCGTCGCCTTCATCGCCAAGCAGGCGAAGAGCCCGAACGCCGCTAGGCTGTTCCTCGACTATTTGTTGTCCAAGCGCGGGCAGGACGTGGTCGCCAAGGCCGATCTCTATTCGCTGCGCGCCGATGTCGAAGGCGAAGCCACCGTCACCGCGGTGACCAAGCTGATCGGCAACAAGGCGCGTCCAGTGCCGATCGACGAGACGCTTCTGGAAACTCTCGACCAGACCAAGCGGCTGGCCTTCCTGTCGAAGTGGCAGAAAGCAAAAAAGGGCGAATGAGCGTTTCATCCGGTTCTGCGTAAAAGGCGGCCATGCCCGTTGTTGTGTACCGCTTCCTCGTCCTCGGCATCACCGCGATTGCCGTGGCGGCGCCGTTATCGCTGGTCGTCTATCAGAGCTTCCTGACCGCGCCGTTCTTCGACCGCTCTGCCAAGTTGAGCATGTACGCCTACGGCTTCGTCTTTGCCGACAGCGATTTCTGGCAGGCGTTCTGGACGACACTCACGATCGCCGGCGGCATGGCGGCGATCGCGGTGCCGCTTGGCGCGCTGCTCGCCTTCATCATGGTGCGCACTGACGTGCCGGGAAAACGCTATCTCGAACCGCTGCTGCTGATCCCGATCTTCGTCTCCGCCGTCGTCATCGCCTTCGGCTATGTGGTCGCGGTCGGCCCGGTCGGGATTTTTTCCACGATGGCCAAGGACCTGCTCGGCTTCGTGCCGTGGAATCTCTATTCGCTGTTCTCGCTGATTGTGATCGCGGGCCTGACCCACGTACCGCACGTCTATCTCTACAGCGCCGCGGCCTTGCGGGGGCTTTCCACCGATCTCGAAGAAGCCGCGCGTGTTTCCGGTGCCAACCCGCTGCAGATCGCGATCCATGTGAGCCTGCCGATGATCATGCCGGCAATATTGTTTGCCGGCGTGCTGGTGTTCTTCCTCGGCTTTGAGCTGTTCGGCCTGCCGCTGGTGCTGGGCGATCCGCAGGACGTGCTTGTGCTCTCGACTTACCTCTACAAGCTCACCAACAAGCTCGGCGTGCCATCCTACCAGTTGATGGCTGTTGTCGTGGTCGTCATCATCGCCGTCACCGCGCCGCTCGTTTTCATGCAGCGTCTGTTGCTGCGCCAGGCGCAGCGCTACATCTCGGTGCGCGGCAAGGGCGCCAAGACCCAGCCGCTGCGGCTGCATGGCTGGCGCTGGGTCGCGTTCGGCGCAATCGCGTTCTGGCTGATTTTCACCGTGGTGGTGCCGCTGTTCGGCATTACGTTGCGGTCGTTCGTCACCACCTGGGGCGAAGGCGTCAAGCTGGCCGAGGTGCTCACGCTCGACCACTACCGCGAGCTGCTCGACTACCCGAACGTGATCCGCGGCATCATCAATACGTTCGGCATCGGCGTGATCGGCGGCGCGCTGTCGGTGGCCTGCTACACGGCAATCGCGCTCGCAGTGCATCGTTGGAATTCGCTCTGGACGCGGCTGGTCGACTACATGGTGATGGTGCCACGCGCCATGCCTGGCCTGATCGCTGGCCTCGCGCTGCTCTGGGTGTTCCTGTTCGTGCCATTTTTGTCGCCGCTGAAATCCACGATGGTGTCGATCTGGCTGGCCTATTCCATCGTCTGGCTCGCCTACGGCATGCGGCTGATTTCCGGCACGCTGCTGCAAGTGGCGCCCGAACTGGAGGAAGCGGCCAAGGTTTCCGGCGCCAACGATCTGCGCGTCAAGCGCGACGTCACCGTACCGCTGATCAAATACGGCATGCTAGCGAGCTGGCTTTTGATCTTCCTGATTTTCGTGCGCGAATATTCGACCGGCATCTATCTGCTCGGTCCCGGCACCGAAGTGATCGGCTCGCTGCTGGTGTCGCTATGGGGCACCGGCGCGATCGATCTGGTG
>JAYTFS010000305.1:0-14299 GCA_043734185.1 Pseudolabrys sp.
ACTGCGCAGGAGAACAACGATGGCGGATGCATTTATCTACGACCACGTGCGAACGCCGCGCGGACGCGGCAAGGCCGATGGCTCGCTGCACGAGGTGACCGCGCTCAATCTCGCCGCCCAGACGCTGGCCGCGGTGCGCGACCGCAACAAGCTCGACACGGCGCTGGTCGACGACGTGGTGCTGGGCTGCGTCGATCCGGTCGGCGAAGCCGGCGGCGATATTGCGCGCGCGGCAGCCTTGGTGGCGGGCTTCGGCGATGGCGTGCCGGGCGTCCAGATCAACCGCTTCTGTGCCTCGGGACTCGATGCGGTGAATTTCGCCGCCGCAGGTGTCATGTCGGGGCAGAACGAAATGGCCATCGGCGGCGGCGTCGAATCCATGAGCCGCGTTGGCATTGGCGCCTCCGGCGGCGCCTGGCCGGTCGATCCATCGATCGCGGTTGCGACCTATTTCCTGCCGCAGGGCATCTCCGCCGATCTGATCGCGACAAAATACGGCTTCTCGCGCGACGACGTCGACGCCTACGCGGTCGAGAGCCAGAAACGGGCTGCCAAGTCGTGGGAAGCCGGACACTTCAAGAATTCGGTAATGGTCGTGAAGGACGTCAACGGGCTCACGATCCTCGCTAAAGACGAGCATATGCGGCCGACGACGACGATGCAGTCATTGGCGCAGTTGCAGCCGTCCTTCGTGCAAATGGGCGAGATGGCGGGTTTCGACGCGGTCGCGGCGCAACGCTACCCGGAAATTGAAGCCGTCAATCACGTGCACCATGCCGGCAATTCCTCAGGCATCGTGGACGGCGCAGCGGCGGTACTGGTCGGGACTAAAGCCGCCGGCAAGCGCGCTAGTCTGAAACCCCGCGCGCGCATCAGGGCTTTCGCCAATATCGGCTCCGAGCCCTCCATCATGCTCACCGGCCCGATTGACGTCACGCAAAAGGTTTTGAAAAAAGCCGGCATGTCGATTGGCGACATCGATCTCTACGAGTTGAATGAGGCTTTCGCCTCGGTGGTGCTGCGATATATGCAAGCGCTCAACATTCCGCACGACAAGATCAACGTTTGCGGCGGCGCCATAGCCATGGGCCATCCGCTCGGCGCGACCGGTGCAATGATTCTCGGAACCGTGCTCGACGAGCTGGAGCGCACCGGAAAATCCACCGCGCTGATCACGCTTTGCATTGGCGCCGGCATGGGCACCGCGACCATCATTGAACGCGTGTAAACGGGGAGTGAAATGCCGAAAGTCGATATTGCCAAAGCGCCAGTGAAGAGCGGCACTTTTTATCCGGCCGAATTCCAGGCCGAGTGCCTCGGCCGCCACAAGCAGGCGCTGGGCGACGTGGTCGGGCTCACGCAGTTCGGCGTCAACATTACGCGCATCAGTCCTGGTGCTGCGTCCGCGCTGCGGCATTGGCACGAGCAGGAAGATGAATTCATCTACATGCTGGAAGGTGAACTGTTGCTTGCGGAGAATGGCGTCGAAGTTGTGCTCAAGGCTGGCGACGCCGCAGGTTTCAAGGCCGGCAGCGGCAACGCGCACCGCCTGATCAATCGGACGAGCCGCGACGCGGTCTATTTCGAAGTCGGTACCCGCTCAGCGCACGAGCGCGTGCACTATCCGGATGTCGATCTAGAGCTGGTGCGTGACGAAAAAGGCCGCCGCTATTTGCACCGTAGCGGCGAGCCCTATCCTTCATAGGAGACTAAGGCCATGCCGAATTTCAAACTCGATGTCGACGCCGACGGCATTGCGCTCGTTACCTGGGACATGGCCGACCGCTCGATGAACGTCATCACCATGGACGTTATCGCCGAGCTCGGAGGGATCGTCGAGAAGGTCGCGACCGATGCTTCGATCAAAGGCGCGGTCATCACGTCTGGCAACGACGCATTTTGCGGTGGCGCCGATCTCACCATGCTCGAACGTATGGGCGCGATGTACGCCGGCATGATGAAGAACGAGGGCGAGGAAGCCGCCGTGAAGTTTGTCTTCGAAGAAAGCCGCAAGCTCTCGCAGCTTTATCGCCGCCTGGAGACCAGCGGCAAGCCGTGGGTTTGCGCGCTCAACGGCACGGCGATGGGTGGCGGGTTTGAGCTCGCGCTCGCCTGCCATCAGCGCATTGCTTCGGATAATCCGAAAACCAGACTCGGTCTGCCCGAGATCAAGATCGGACTTTTCCCCGGCGCCGGTGGCACTCAGCGTATCGTGCGCATGATGCAGCCGGCCGACGCGCTGCAATTTCTGCTCAAGGGCGATCAACTCACGCTCGACCGTGCCAAGGCGGCGAAACTGATCGACGCCGTGGTTCCCGCCGCCGATCTCATCAAGGCTGCCAAGGATTGGATTAAGGCCGGCGGCAAGCCGGTGGCACCGTGGGACGTGCAAGGCTTCAAGCTACCGGGCGGCCTGGTCTATTCGCGGGCCGGCATGATGACGTTTCCCGCCGCGAACGCGATCTACCGGCGCGAAACCTACGACAACTATCCGGCCGCGCGCGCGATATTGCAGGTTGTCTATGAGGGCCTGCAATTGCCGATGGATCTGGCATTGCGCGTCGAGTCGCGCTGGTTTGCCAAGATCCTGCGCTCGCCGGAAGCGGCCGCCATGATTCGCACGCTGTTCGTTTCCATGCAGGATCTCAACAAGGGCGCGCGGCGGCCCGTCAATGAGCCGCCCGTGACCATCAAGAAAATCGGCGTGATCGGCGCCGGCTTCATGGGCGCCGGCATCGCGCAAGTCAGCGCTGCCGCCGGATTGCAGGTCGTGTTGATCGACCGCGACCAGGAGACCGCCGAGAAGGGCAAGGCCGCCTTGCACAAGGCGCTCAGCGATCGTGTCGCAAAAGGCAGGATGAAAAGCGCCGCGCGCGACGATCTGCTCGCCTTCATCGCGCCTACTGCCGACTACGGCGTCCTCAAAGACTGCGACCTTATTATCGAGGCGGTATTCGAGGACCGAAAGATAAAATCCGAGGTCATCGCCAAGGTGCAAGCCGTCATCGGCGACAAAACCATTTTTGCCTCCAACACCTCGACGCTGCCGATCACCTCGCTCGCTTCCGAGTTTAAGGAGCCGGGGCGCTTCATCGGCATTCACTTTTTCTCGCCGGTTGATCGCATGATGCTGGTCGAGATCATTCTCGGCAAATCGACCGGCGACAAAGCACTCGCTGCCGCGCTCGATTATGTGCGCGCGATCCGCAAAACGCCGATTGTCGTAAACGACTCGCGCGGTTTCTACACCTCGCGCGTGGTGGGCACTTATCTGCGCGAAGGTCATCTGATGCTGGCGGAAGGCGTGCCGGCAGCGATGATCGAGAATGTCGGACGCATGGCCGGCATGCCGGTTGGCCCGCTCTCGCTCAACGACGAAGTGGCGGTCGATCTGGCCTGGAAAATTCTCAAAGCCACCGAAGCCGACCTCGGGCCCAAGGCCATCGATCCACGCCAAAAAGCCTTGCTGGAGGAAATGGTCGAAAAACGCGGGCGTTTCGGCCGCAAGAACGGCAAGGGCTTTTATGACTATCCGGCGAGCGGCCCGAAAAAATTGTGGCCGGGCCTGTCCGACCTGCAGAAAAAGAAACTCGACCCCGAAAAGATCGATGTGCAGGAACTCAAAGATCGCCTGCTGGCGATGCAGGCGTTGGAGACCGCGCGCTGCTTTGAGGAAAAAGTGCTCACCGATGTCCGCGAGGCCGATGTCGGCTCGATCCTTGGCTTCGGTTTTGCGCCGTTCTCCGGAGGCACGCTGTCTTATATCGACATGATGGGGACCAAGCGCTTCGTGGAACTGTGCCGCAAGCTCGAAAAGAAATACGGCGACCGCTTTGCGCCCAACAAGCTGCTGATTGATATGGCGGAGCGCAACGAGGGCTTCTACCAGCGTTTCGCGCCGGGCAAGCGCAAAGCGGCGGCGTAAAACTCCGCTGCTATGTCATTTGACATGCTCTTGCGCTGACGTCGGCGCGTCCTATCTGTCCGTCATGGCCAGAACTTACACAGGTGCATCCGCCTATAGCCGCGCCGGCGGCGCGCAACGCGACACGTCGCGCCGCGCGGCGTTGGAACGGCTCGACCGGCTGGCGCGGCTGTTTGACACCGCTTTCATCCTGCCAGGAACGCAGATCCGCTTCGGCATCGAGTCGGTCATGCGGCTCGTGCCTGGCATTGGCGATGCCGCGGCGTCGGCTTTGTCGTGCTACCTGCTGTACGAAGCGCACCGGCTCGGCATTCCCAAGCCCGTGTTCGCGCGCATGATTGCCAATGTCGCGATCGAGGGCGTCGTCGGCGCCGTGCCGATCCTCGGCGACCTTTTCGACGTCGGCTTCCGTGCCAACCGGCGCAACGTGCAAATCCTGCGCGAGCATTTCGAGCGGGAAGGGTGGCTGTAGGCTACATCACCACCGTCAACCGTTTGGCGGCGCGCGTCACGCCGGTATAGAGCCAGCGCTCGCGGCTGTCGGGAAAAGCGAAGCTCTCGTCGAATAGCACAACGTCGTCCCATTGCGACCCTTGCGCCTTGTGCACGGTGAGCACGTAGCCATAGTCGAATTCATCATAAGGTTTGCGGCGCTGCCAATCGATCTGCTCGATGCCGCCGGTAAAACATTCCGGCCGTACCGATACCTTCACGCCGCGCATGCCGGTCTCGTCGTCGGGCAACAGCCGCATGGTCATGATGCCGCTTTTGCGCCCGCCGCGCTCCTTCACCGACCATAGCCCGCCGTTGAACAGGCCCTTCTTACGGTTGTTGCGTAGGCACACCAGCTTGTCGCCGGCTTCGGGCATCGTCTCGGCAAATCCCCGCCGCTCGCGCATCCGGATATTGTAGGCGCGCCGCGTGGCGTTGCGCCCGACCAGCACCTGATCCGCCTTGAGCACTCGCTCAGGATCGAGATCGTCGCGCCGCACCACTTCCGTTTCGCCGTAGCGGCCGGGCTCAAGATATTCGCCGGCGCGAATATCCATCGACAGCCGGATGATCGGGTTGCCCTCGGCCTGCCGGTGCACTTCGGTGAGCATCACGTCGGGCTCGGCCTCGGTGAAAAATCCGCCGCCCTGGATCGGCGGCAATTGCGCAGGGTCACCCAACACCAGCAGCGGCACGCCGAACGACAGCAGGTCGTGGCCGAGCTCGGCATCGACCATCGAGCATTCGTCGATGATGATCAGCGCGGCCTTAGACGCCGGCGCCTCGTCCCACAAATCGAAATTCGGGACTTCCTCGCCGCTTTCACGCGCGCGGTAGATCAGGCTGTGGATGGTGGATGCCCCGTGGCAGCCTTTGCCGCGCATCACTGAGGCTGCCTTTCCGGTGAAGGCTGCAAACTTCACATCGCCGTCGACGTCGTCGGCGATGTGGGTGGCCAGCGTCGTCTTGCCGGTGCCGGCGTAACCGAACAGGTGAAACACCTGCGGCGTGCCGTTCGAACCGGGCTTGGCTTTGAGCCAGGCGCCGACGGCTTTGAGTGCGCCGTCCTGTTGGGGGGAAAATTCGGTCATTGCGTCTCACATAGAGGAGTGTGCGCGGCAAGAAAAGAACAAAAATAGAACTAGGCAAAAGTCCTTGTCAGTTCTGCATTTCCTGCATTTGCCCTTTCACCCACCCCATGTTTAAGGTCGCGGCCTTTTTCTCGCATGATCCCGAAAAGTGGGTACCGGTTTTCGGAAAAGATCATGCGCCAGCCAAAAATGCGGGAAACTTACTTGCATGGCGCGTGACCAGATTGACATGACCCCGATCGAGACGCGCGACGAACTCGTCGCCTGGCTCGAAGCGGGATGCAAGCCGCGGTCGCAATTCCGCGTCGGCACCGAGCACGAGAAATTTGCCTTCACGATCGACGGCCACCGTCCGGTGCCTTATTCGGGCCAGCGCAGCATTCGCGCGCTGCTCGAAGGCATGAAGCATTTGCTCGGCTGGGAGCCGATCGTGGAGGGCGAGAACATCATAGGCATGTTCGACGTCACCGGCGGCGGCGCCATTTCGCTGGAGCCGGGCGGCCAATTCGAGCTTTCCGGCGCGCCGGTGGAGAATGTGCATCAGACTGCTTCGGAGCTGATGGCGCATCTCGCTCAAGTGCGCGAAGTGGCAAAGCCGCTCGGCATCGGCTTTCTCGGCATGGGCATGACTCCGAGCTGGAGCCGCGCCGACATGCCGACGATGCCGAAGGGCCGCTACAAGATCATGACGAATTACATGCCGAAGGTCGGCAAATTCGGCCTCGACATGATGTACCGCACCTGCACCGTGCAGGCGAACCTCGACTTTTCGTCTGAAGCCGACATGGTGAAAAAGCTGCGCGTATCGCTGGCATTGCAACCGGTGGCGACCGCGCTGTTTGCCAACTCGCCGTTCACCGAAGGCAAGCCGAACGGCTTTCTATCGTTCCGCTCTGAAATCTGGCGCGCCACCGACAACAATCGTTCCGGCATGCTGCCCTGGGCCTTCGAAAACGGCATGGGCTTCGAGCGTTACGTCGATTATGCGCTCGACGTGCCGATGTATTTCATCAAGCGCGGCGACAGATATATCGACGTGTCGGGCAAATCATTCAAAGATTTTTTTGCCGGCAAGCTCGCCGAATTGCCCGGCGAACGCCCGACGATTTCAGACTGGGCCAACCATCTGAGCACGATCTTTCCCGAAGTGTGGCTCAAGCGTTATCTGGAAATGCGCGGCGCCGATGGCGGGCCGTGGCGCAGGCTGCCGTCGCTATCCGCCTATTGGGTCGGCCTCTTGTACGACGACGATGCGCTCAACGCCTGCTGGGATATGGTCAAAGGCTGGAGCACAGCCGAGCGCCAGAAGCTGCGCGACGACGTGCCGACGCGCGGCTTCCGGGCGGAGATCGGCAACCGCAATGTGTTCACGCTGGCGCAGGAAACGCTTCGGCTTTCCGCGCGCGGTCTTGCGAGCCGCAAATATCTCGATCGCAATGGCCGCGACGAAACCCGCTATCTGCGTCCGCTCGAAGAAAGCATCGCGCGCGGCATCACTCCGGCGGAGGAGTTGCTGGAGAAGTATTTCAACGACTGGAATAGCTCGGTCGAGCCGATTTTCGACGAGTATGCTTATTAATTTTAATTACTCCGCCGCCTGGGCTTCCGACAAGTTATCGAGCGACGAGACGATATGTTCGGCCAGGGCATCGGCCAGCGCTGAGCTTTCATGCGCGTTGCGCACCAGACCGACGCGGCAGGCCGGTAGATCGGGAAATCCGTCGGCGGCGGTGAGCACGCGCATGCCGGGGCGCAATCCGGACTCGGCGAGAACTGACACGGCCAATCCGGCGAGCACAGCGGCGGCCACCGCGCCGGCATTCGAACTCGAATAGAGCACGCGATAGGGCCGCCCGACCGATTCCATTCGCTCGATAGCGATGCGCCGCCAACTGCAGGAGGGGCGGCCGAGTGCGAGCGGCAGGCGCTCCTCGGTGTGGGTCGAATGCCGGTTCGAGGTCACCCACAACAGACGCTCGCGCCGGAAGGTTTCCGAGGCGCGCTTGGTTTCGCAGTTGGTGACGATGGCAAGATCGATCTCGTTGGCGTCGATGCGCTCGAGCAAATCCACCGACGGCTCGCAGATCACGGTCAACTCGACGCCCGGATAGGCGCGCGAGAACCGCGCCATGATCTCGGGCAGATAGCGGTCGGCATAATCATCGGGGACGCCGAGCCGCACGCGGCCGGACAATTCGGCGTCGGAGAAGGCGGCGATGGTTTCGACGTTGAGTTTGACGATGCGACGCGCGTAATCGAGCAGGCGCTGTCCGTCTTCGGTAAGTTTGGAAGCGCGGCCATCGCGCGCGAAGATCGGCCGGTCGAGCCGTTCCTCCAGCCGCTTCATCTGCATCGACACCGCCGACTGGGTCTTGTTCACGACCTCGGCCGCTTTCGTGAAACTGCCGGTTTCGGCGATGGCGATAAAGGCGCGCAATTGGTCGACGTCGAGCAGCACGGTCATGGCGCGGTCCTCGAAAAACAGGTGTTTTCAGACACCCCGGTTATATCACCAATTCAGATAGATAAGATTAGAAACATTCGTTTCACTAATCAATCCCCCAGGTCCATATACTCTCCGTTCCCGGGATTCGAGTGGGCATTCCGGGTGGTTTGAATGCTGGGTTTGGTGCGAATGGAGGCGCTAAACCGCGAATGAATGGAGACTGAGATGAACGCAATTTTCCCCGTTTTGCCCCTGGCCGCCGGCACTTTGGCGCGCGCCTTTGCGAGCCTACTGGCTTTGGTGACCCATTGGATCAAGAGATTGATCCGCACGCGCCGCAATTGGAACCAGGCCACCACGCTGGCGAGCCTCGACCGTCGCATGCTCGCCGATTTGGGGATTACCCGCGCGGATCTGCGCGACGCGTTTTCCGAGCCGTTTTGGGAAGACCCCACAGCGCTGTTGCGTGAACGGGCCATCGAACGGCGCATGAACCGCGCGCTCAAGAACTGACGGCATACGGCCGATTCCTCTGATCGGCCGCCCGATCCGCCCGCGAACCTCCCCTCTCGCGTCCGGATCCAGCGCCCGCCGGCCCCTCCGGCGGGCGCAAATTTTTATGTGACGCCCGCAGAACTGCCACGAGTTGCGTTACTATGGCGCATGCGTGGGCAGAACCGGACCAGAGCAGCGGCGGTACTGGCGGTTCTTCTGCCGGTTCTTTCGCTCCTTGTTCTGGCAGCGCCCGTGCTGGCGCAAACCGGCTTCGACCGCCACGGCGGCGACTACACCAGCTTCCCAATCCGCAACGGCGACCCCGCGCTCTGCGCCGCGCGCTGCGAGCGCGAGGCGCGCTGCCTGGCCTGGGCTTTCTCCTATCCACGATCGGAAAATACGCTCGCCGTCTGCTGGCTCAAGAGCCGGGTGCCGCCGCCGGTCGCGGACAAATGTTGCGTGTCGGGCGTGCGCGGGGCCGGCGTTGCCGAGCCGCGCACCGGGCCGGTGGAGTTTTCCATCGACCGCTTCGGTGGCGACTATCGCAACTTTGATACGGCTTCCGATTCCTCCGGCGCCGCCTGCAAGGAAGCCTGCGAAGGCGAAGCCAAATGCCGCGCCTGGACCTATGTGCGGCCCGGCTATGTCGGTCCGTCGGCGCGCTGCTATCTCAAGGACAAGCTCAAGCCACCGCGGCAAAAGCCGTGCTGCATTTCGAGCGTCGTTAGATAATCAACCCGTCCCGCCGACCGTGATGCGGTCCATGCGCAACGTCGGCTGGCCGACACCGACCGGCACGCCCTGGCCGTTCTTGCCGCAGGTGCCGATGCCGGGATCGAGCGCGAAGTCGTTGCCGATCATGGAGATGCGATGCAGGTCAGTCGGCCCGTTGCCGATCAGCATGGCGCCTTTCACCGGCGCGCCCACTTTGCCGTTTTCGATTCTGTAGGCCTCGGTGCACTGGAACACGTATTTGCCTGAGGTGATGTCGACCTGGCCGCCGCCGAAGCTCACGGCATAAAGCCCGTTCTTCACCGAGGCGATGATTTCCTTCGGGTCGTGCTTGCCGGCGAGCATCGCGGTGTTGGTCATGCGCGGCATCGGCACGTGGGCGTGAGATTCGCGTCGTCCATTGCCGGTCGGCTTCATGTGCATGAGTCGCGCGTTTTGCCGGTCCTGCATGTAGCCCACCAGAATGCCGTCCTCGATCAGCACGGTGCGGTTGGTCGGCGTGCCTTCGTCGTCGATCGAGAGCGAGCCGCGGCGCGACGCAATCGTGCCGTCGTCGATCACGGTGACGCCCTTGGCGGCGACGCGCTGGCCCATCAGGCCGGCAAAGGCTGAAGTCTTCTTGCGGTTGAAGTCGCCTTCCAGGCCATGGCCGACGGCTTCATGCAGCATCACGCCCGGCCAACCATTGCCGAGCACGACATCCATCTCGCCCGCGGGCGCCGCCACCGAATCGAGATTGACCAGCGATTGCCGCACGGCCTCGTCAACCGCGCTCTGCCAGGCATGCGTCTCGATGAAGCGCTCATAGCCTTCGCGCCCGCCGACGCCGAAACTGCCGCTCTCCTGCCGGTCGCCATCGCCGGTCACGACGTTCACGTTGAGCCGCACCAGCGGCCGGATGTCGCGGTAGGTCTCGCCGTCGGCGCGCAGAATTTCCACGACCTGCCAGGTGGCGGCGATGCTGGCGGTGACCTGCCGCACGCGCGGATCCTTGGCGCGCGCATAGGCGTCGATGCTCTCGAGCAATTTCACTTTTGCCTCGAAGGTCTGCGCGCCGAGCGGATTTTCGTCGCCGTAAAGCTTAGCGTTGGTGCGGCCCGGAGCGGCGGCGTATTTGCCGCTGTGGCCGGATTTCACCGCGCGCACCGCTTCGGCGGCCCGCGCCAGCGCGCCTTCCGACAAATCGGAGGCGTGCGCGTAGCCGACAGCTTCGTCCTTTACCGCACGCAGGCCGAAGCCTTGCGCCGTGTCATAGGTCGCCTGCTTGAGCCGCCCATTGTCGAACACCAGGCCTTCGGCCTGCTTGTATTCAAAGAACAACTCGCCGTCGTCGGCGCCTTCCAGCCCGCGCGCCAGCGTCTTGTTCACCGTGCCGCGGTCGAGCCCGGCACGGTCGATCAAAGATGAAATGGCTGGGTCCATGAGGAATGCTCCGGTGGCGCGCTGACCAACGTAGATAGGGCGCGCGGAGCGATTTGGCGAGGGTGGGGTTCAAGACGGCCGCAGGTCGACACGGCGCCGGCGCCAGGCTTTTTATTCTTGGGTATTGGCGTAAGATCGCATTGTCGAGTGCCGGCAAGTGAGGCGAAAAAGACTTTAAAAAGGTGGGAATCTCCTCCGATCGGCGGACCGACTAACAACGAGGGGAAACGCCATGAAACGTCGTCAATTTTTGCAAGCCGCCGGTGTCGGGCTCACCGCATCGGCCGTTGCCGCGCCTGCAATTGCGCAAACGTCTCCGGAAGTGAAATGGCGGCTGACGGCAAGCTGGCCGAAGTCGCTCGATACACTGTATGGCGGCTGCGAGTATTTCGCCAAGCGTGTCGCCGAGATCACCGACAATAAATTTCAGATCCAAACTTTTGCCGCCGGCGAAATCGTTCCGGGTCTGCAGGTGCTCGACGCCGTCCAGAGCGGCGCCGTCGAAATGGGCAATACCGCGTTGTACTACTACTTCGGCAAGAATCCGGCCTTCACCTTCGGCACCGCGCTGCCATTCGGTCTCAACACCCGGCAAATGATTTCCTGGATTCGTCACGGCGGCGGCGAAGATTTGTTGAACGGCCTGCTCAAGGAATACAACTGCATTGGCTTTGCCTCGGCCAACACCGGTGCCCAGATGGGCGGTTGGTTCCGCAAGGAGATCAACAGCAGTGAAGACCTCAAGGGCTTGAAGTTCCGAGTTGGCGGTTTTGCCGGCACGATCCTGGCCAAGCTGGGCACCGTGCCGCAACAGCTCGCCGCGGCCGATATCTATCCGGCGCTCGAGAAAGGCACGATCGATGCCGCCGAATGGGTTGGTCCTTACGACGACGAAAAACTCGGCTTCGTGAAGGTTGCCAAATATTACTACTATCCGGGCTGGTGGGAGGGCTGCGGGCAAGCCCACAACATCATGAACATGACGAAATGGAATGAGCTGCCGAAGAACTATCAGGCGGCCATCGTCACGGCGTCGAACGACGCCTGGGTGTGGACTCTGTCGAAATATGACTACGTCAATCCGCCGGCGATGAAGCGGTTGGTGCAGGCCGGCGCACTGTTGCGCGCGTTCCCGCAGCCGGTGCTGGAAGATTGCTACAAGGCTGCGTCGGCGATCTACGACGACTTGGCCGCGACCAATCCGCACTTCTAGAAACTGTACGAGAGCCTGGTGCCCTATCGCAACGACGCCTATGCGTGGCTGCAAGTGGCCGAAATCGGGTTCGACAGTTTCCAGATTCGGATGCGCGCGCGCACTTGACGGATTGCGCTAACGGCCCCGGCTCTCATTGGAGCCGGGGCCGATTTTGTTGGCCTTCGTGCGGCGCGCGTCTCAACCCCCGCGCGTCGCCGTCCAGATGAAATGCTGCGCGCCGCCTTGCGGCCCCTTGGCGCGCACCGGATTCTCGGTGACGGCAAAGCCGGTTTTGCGCAGCCGCGCGGTGAATTTCGGATCGGGCCGCGACGACCACACCGCCAGCACGCCGCGCGGGCGCAACGCTGCATAAGCGGCCTGTAATCCCTTTGAATTATAAAGCCGGTCATTGGCCTTGCGCGTCATGCCTTCGGGGCCGTTGTCGACGTCGAGCAGGATGGCGTCGTAAGCCGCGCGGCTGGATTGGATCAGGCCGCCGACATCGCCTTCGTGGATGCGCACGCGCTTGTCGGTCAGGCTGTCGCCGGACAATTTTTTCATCGGGCCGCGCGCCCAGGCCACCACCGCCGGCACCAGTTCGGCGACAACGACCTGCGCTTGCTTGCCTAGGACGGTAAGCGCCGCCCGCAAGGTGAAGCCCATGCCCAGTCCGCCGATCAGAACGTGTGGCTGCTGGCGGTCTTTGATTTTCGCGCAGCCGATGGTGGCGAGCGCCTGTTCGGTCGCGCTCAGCCGGCTGTTCATGAGTTCCTGCGTGCCCAGCTTGATCGAGAATTCGGCGCCGCGCTGCATCAGGCGCAACTCGCCGCCGCCCGGCACTTTGGCCTTATCGAGCAGGGTCCAGGGGATCACGGAGTTATTTTCTCAGTCGCGCGTGAAACGCACGGACACTTCGCCGATCGGATCGAGCGCGTGCGTCATCTCTTCTTCGTCGGCCTCGATCATGATCGGCGGCGTGATCGAACCGGCGATGATGACGTCGCCGGCGGAAAGTTTTTCGCCGTAAGCGGCCAGCGTGTTTGCGACATGCGCGACGATCTCGGGTAGCTTGCCGGTCAAGGCTTCCGGGTCGGTGGTGGTCGCCACTTCCTTGCCGCGCCGGAACAGTCGCGAGGTGAGGCCGCTCGTCGCCGCGCCGAACCGCGTATTGCCGCACAAGATGACGTGGCGCTGGAAGATATCGCCTTCGAGCACCACATCGAGATTGTCCGGCGCTGGCGCCGGATCGAGATCGGCCAATTCTATGGCCGGGAAAATTTCCTTAATCGCCGCGCTAGCGGTGTCGGCGGACGCGCCGCCACCGAGCGCACTCATCATGCGCACGCAGATTTCCGGCTCGGCCACCGGCTTGGTCCAGCCGGCGAGCGAGGCCGTGCTGCCCGACAATAAAAGTCCGCGCTGCATCAGGTAGCCGACGATGGGCGCTGTGATGCCGACTTTCTGCATCGAGGCGGGCGCGCCAAGACCTACTTTCCAGCCGAGCGGACGCTCGCCGGCAGCGATGCGTGCGCGGCGCTTCTCGAGCTGCGCCGGCATGCCTTTTTTAATGAGCGGGTGATCCCACGCGTTCACTTATGCGACTCCGGATGAATTTCGTAGCCGGAATCTTCGATCGAGCCGGCGCCCATCCAGCCCCATACCAGCACCACCTCCTCGTTCGAGGTGTTGTTGAAGCCGTGCCAGCAGCCGCGCGGCGAATAGACCACGTCGCCTTCGCCCGACGGCTTGTTGCCGCTATCGGTGTAAATCATGCCGTGGCCCTTGAGCACGATGAAGAACTCGTCGCAATTGTGGTGGCGGTGGTTCTCGTGCCGCGCGCCGGGCTTGAGAACGGTCCAGCCGACGACGTGATCGGCGTCGGCTGTTTTCTTGTCGATCAAAAATTGCACCTGCATGTCGACCCAGCCGTCGTCGCGCTTGAGGCCTTCGACCTTCGGCACGTCTTTCAAGTTGGTGCGGTACATGACCGGCGCTGGTTCGCCTTGTTTCCATGAGTCGGCCGCGCCTTTGACGGCTTTGCCGAGCGCACGCCCGAATTTCTCCGCAGACGATGTCATTTCTCTCCTCCCAAGCGCCGATACACCTGATGCGCGACCACGAAATCATTGCCGTCTAGCCCTAGCCCGCGGCAGGCATTCATCATCTCATTGGCCGCCGCCGCGAGCGGTACCGGCGAGCCCAGTGTGCGGCCGAGATTGAGCGCCAGCATCATATCTTTTTGCTGCAGCGTCACGTCGGCGAGCGGCACCTTTGGCATCTTGCCGTCGAGGATGAACGGCCCGCGATAGCCGATCACAGGCGAGGCCGCTACGCTCTTGAGGATGGCATCAACCGCGGCTTCGCGCGTGACGCCACCTTTTTCCGCGAGCGCGACGGCTTCGCCGAAGGCGATGATCTCGACCATCAGCAGCAGGTTGACCGCGATTTTCATCTGGCAGGCCAGCCCATTGGCGCCGATGCGCGTCACCTTCGGGCCGATG
>JAYTFS010000306.1:0-6961 GCA_043734185.1 Pseudolabrys sp.
GAGTAAGTGGGAGAATAGCTTCGAGTGGTAGAACGTTCGCGCCCTATTCCGGCTCGATCTTCGCGTCCTTTACGATCTTCGCCCACTTTTCTGTCTCTGAGACGACGAACGCTTTCAGTTCATCTGGCGAGCTTGCGACCGGTTCGATGCCAGCGGTGAGCAGCTTCGACGAAACGTCTTTGTCGGCCAGCGCCTTGCGAAATGCAGCGTTGAGCCGCTCCACCACTGCCTTCGGCGTTTTTGCAGGAGCAAACGTCGCGAACCAGGCCGTCAGGTCGTAGCCCTTGAGCCCGGCCTCATCGAGTGACGGAAGGTCGGGCGCAAGCGCCGAGCGCTGCAAGCTCGACACCGCAAAGCCCTTTAGCCGACCGGCCCGCACTGGCGGTAGCGACGTAGAAATATCGCCAAAAAAAAGGTTGATCTGGCCGCCGAGCAGGTCGGTCACAACCAGCGGATTGCTGCGGTAAGGCACATGCAGCATGTCGATGCTGGCCATCGTCTTCATCAATTCGCCGGCAGCGCGCGAAGAGGTAGAGCCGGAGCCGAACGTCAGCTTGCCGGGATTGGCCTTGGCATAGGCGAGAAGCTCCTCAACAGTGTTGGCTGGAACCGAAGGATGCCCGACCAAGGCCAGCGTGATCGTTCCCAGTTTGGTGATCGGCTCGAAATCCGCGACCGCGTCGTAGGGCACTCGCTTGAGCATGCTCTGATTGGACGCATGCGTTGTATTAGAGGTGATGAAGATGGTGTAGCCGTCGGGCGCTGACCGCACCACATTCTGCGCTGCCGGAATGCCGCTGCCGCCACCGATGTTCTCAACGATCACGCCCTGGCCAAGTGACTGCGAAACATGATTCCCGAGCAGCCGGGCGAGCGTATCGGTCGCGCTTCCGGCGACGAACGGAACGACAAATTTGATGCTCCGGCTTGGGTAGCGATCCTGCGCCACAGCCCCGCCGAAGGTGGCCGCGATGGCAGCGCCCAGCGCAACCATCCCTATCAAGAGTTTTTTCATGGCTTGCCCCCTCCCTGCTTTGGAATCTGCAATGGAATTTCGAGCAACAGAAACGACAGCGACTTGCCGTGTCCATCGAGTCCGAGGCTCGAGTTGACGCCGCCTTCGAGGACGTCGTCCAAGACGAAATTAAACGCCGAGAGCTTTGGCAGGTCATAGCGCACGACGCGTGAGGGCTTGCGCGCAGCAAACGCCTCGGCGACGCGCTGGGCGGTAATTTGCTGTGCGACCGCCGGATAGTGCGCGGGGTCGCGGCAGACCAGAGCAATATTCAATCTATTGCCCTTGTCGCCGGACCGCGCGTTGGCGATTTCATGGAGCGTGACGGTTGCCAGCGTCATGCGCGATCTCCAAGCATCGTCACACGCGGGGCAGCGAATTTACGCTCGATCAGGCATGAGGCGCTGGCAAGGCGAGGCGTCAGCCGCCGGCGCACGCCCGAACCGCCGGCAGGCCCAGCGCAATAGAGCGCTTCGACCTCATCAAGCAGAAGCTCAACGTCCGCGACCGTTGCCGATTGCGCCGCGAACCGTAGCCGGACATCGGGCAAATCGGAATTCCACGGACGCGACAGCGTGCCGCCATTTTCACCGAGCACGCTCACCACACCGATTGCATCGATGCGAAAGATGAGGCCGGGAGCCCGCGTGCTCATGCGTGCGCAGATAATTTCGGCCGCGAGCCGCGCTCGTGCAGCCGCATTTGGTCCGGCGTAGGAAATCTCTGCCTCGCCCAAGACCCCACCATCGATGCAAACCGTCGCCTTCAGCGTTTCCGGGGCAGGTTTTCCACGCGCGCCCGTCACGCGAACGCGATCGGGTGCAAGTTGCTCGACCATCACGTCGGTCACGTCGAGCACAACGTCCGGAGCCAGATAGGCCGAGGGGTCGTGGATTTCGTACAAAAGCTGTTCGATCACGGTGAATCGATCGACGCGGCCGCCCGTTCCCGCGGGCTTGGTGATGACTATGCCGCCGGCAGCATCGATCTCGGCGATCGGATACCCGAGGTCGGCCATGCCTGGCACGTCCTTGAAGGATGGATCTGCGAAATAACCGCCGGTGATCTGACTGCCGCATTCCAGCAGATGCCCGGCGAGGGTGCCGGCCGCGAGCCGATCCCAGTCGTCGTATTTCCATCGGAGGGCGTGAATCAGCGGGCCGAGCGC
This sequence comes from Pseudolabrys sp., assembly GCA_043734185.1. Taxonomy (GTDB): domain Bacteria; phylum Pseudomonadota; class Alphaproteobacteria; order Rhizobiales; family Xanthobacteraceae; genus Pseudolabrys. The sequence goes on from JAYTFS010000306.1 coordinate 2,184, forward strand.
AAGCGCAGAATCGGCCACGCGCCCGGTCACGACAATGTCTGCACCCTGGTCCAGCGCCCGTGCGATCGGTTCAGCGCCGAGATAAAGATTGGCAGCGATGATTTTAGTCGCGCCGCGCAGGATCGATCCGCCGGTTTCGCGCGCTGCCAGTTCATCTGGCGACAACAGGCTGGTGAGATCATCGCCTTCCACCATTGCAATTCGCGGCTCGGGCAGCAGTTGTTCGCGCGCCATGCCCCGAATGCGCGCGGCGGCCGCGGCCGGATTAGCCGCACCGAAATTGCCGACGATCCTGATCTTCTCGCGCAGGCAACGAGCCAGCACCGGACCGACGAGGCGATTGAGTGCCGGGTTGAACCCTCGGTCCGGATCACGTTGGCGGTCGAGTTGCGCGAGCGCCAAGGTGCGCTCTGCAAGCGTCTCGAACATCAGAAAGCGCGGCCCAGAACACGATGCGAGGGCGTCGGCAACCGGGCCGGCGGCATCCGTTCGATCACCCGCGAAGCCCGCGGCAGCGCCGATGAAGACCGTTGCAGCCATGCGCCGCCTCCAACGCCAACGCTAGGGATCACTGAATTCGCGCCGCTTCATCAATCCCCGCGCCAGCCTCATGACATTTCGGCGATCAAAATCTCGCCATCCGCCGGATCAGTCCCAGAGGCCATCAGCGGCCCAAGGTTCTCCTTGATCTAGGGCATTAGCTTTTGCGTTGAGCTTTCTGCGACGGCTTTGTTTGTGAATAGAGACAACGCGACAATGTTGTCGTCGCCGCAAGCAACTAGGTAGTAGCCTTTGAAGCCCTCCATCTGCTTCATCACAGGCACCGCACCAGCTTTGACCCGCTTGGCAAATTCAGCAGCCATGCCGGGTTTCACTTTGCCGCGTCGAATGGTGGCAAACAATCCTGGCCGCATATTGCTCACTTTACCTGCCCGAAAAATGCGGCCGCATTGTCAAACAACACCTTGTTGAGGACCTCTTCCTTATATCCTTCCTTGACCCAGTCCGAGACGACCGTTTCAAAACGCAGGACCGGGAAATCGCAACCAAACATGATGCGGTCTTGCAAACGGCCTCCGATCTCCTTCTTCAGCGCCGGCGTGAAGTATTTCGGCGACCAGCCATGAAGCTCGTAGGAGACATTACCTTTGTGAAGCAACACGGCGAGCATGTCGTCCTGCCACGGCCAAGCTGGTCGCGCAGCCACAATCCGCAAGTCGGGAAATCGCGCTGCAACCGCGTCGACGTGGCGCGGATGACCGTCATCGAGCAGAATCCCCTTGCCTCCTGGCAGCCCCTGCCCGATTCCGGTCAATCCAACGAAAATCATTACCGGCATGCCCGCCTCGATGGCCAGCCGGTAAAGCGGGTCCCAGGCCGGATCGCTGGCAGCGACGCCGGATGATTGCCCCGACATTGCCAAGCCGACAAAACCACACTTCGCGTCCAGACAGCGCCTGTATTCACGCGCTGCCTCCGTGATGCGCTTGCCGTCGAATTGCAGCCAGTGCCCGAAAATGACGTCGGGATTCGCGCGCTGGACACCGAAAGCATAGTTGTGAAACTCCTCGATCTCCTCCATCGAGAACGAACGGATAAAGGCAAGGTCGAGAATGGTACGCGCGTTATTTTTGCGAAAATAATCCATCATGCCAGTTTCAGAAAAAATCTCAGCCGGCCGCTTCCAAACCTTTTCCTGCTGCTTTCGCTCCGCTTCGGTGCGGAAGATGTAGCCTTTCTCGGTTCCCCAATGGGAATGGCAATCGAATATTTTTCTCATCACGAGTCTCTGAATGATGCCTAGGATGTTGCGCGCCGGTCGATGACGCGCTTGACCTTCGACGTCTGCGTCAGCCCGGTCCATCGATCGAGCTCGCCGGGGTTGACGATCTTCAGCGTGAGCTTGACGCCGACGGCTTCCTTGAGACGAACCGCAAGATCGGCAGCAATCCTGGAACTGTCTGCCTCCGCGTCCGCGCGTTCGACCATGACGGTCATCTCATCGCGGCCGGAATTGTCCACTCTTTCCACGATGCACACATATTCGCCATTGCAACGGCGATCGCCGGAAATCACCTCGCCGATCGCTTCGGAAAACACGTTGACGCCACGCAGCTTGATCATGCTGTCGCTGCGGCCAAAAATGCGCTCAAGCCGCCGGTGGGTCCCGCCGCAGGCGCATTGACCGGGGACGACAGCAGACACGTCGTGGGTGTTGAACCGGATCACCGGTGCCACGTGCTTGAAAAGGCTTGTTAGCAACACAGTTCCGCGCGTGCCTTCCGCCACCGGTGCCAGCGTCTCGTGATCAACGATCTCAAACGCAAAGGCATCTTCCATCATGTGCATACCGCTGCGGTGCTCGCAGTCGCATGCGATCATGCCGCTTTCGTTCGTGCCGTAGCAGTCATAGACCGGTGCCTGCCAAAGCTCCTCGATCGCTTGCCGATTGTCGACGCCGAGGTGCAGGAGCAGCCCCTTCATCCCGAATTCCGTGGGATCAAGCTTAAGTTCGTCGCGCGCCACCATTCCCATATGCCGCACGTAGGCCGGGAAACCGATCAGGAAATTCGTCTTCCAGGCTTTGGCGATTTCGATCTGTCGCCGCGTCGGCGTGTGAGTGCCTGATCCGGTCATTATCGGAATAGCGCCGCTGTACTTCCATACACCCTCGCGCGCTGAGAACCCGCCGTTGCCAAGGCCGAGCGAGAGCGTCACCTGCACACGGTCGAACGGCCGCATTCCTGCCATATAGAACCGGCGGCCATTGAGGATGTTCATGACCTCGCGATCACGCGGCGAATAGAGCATCGCACGCGGCAGACCGGTGGTGCCGCCGCTGGTCTGGAGGATGAGCGGCATCGGATCGTCGTGATCGAAATCGATGCCCAGGTAATCGCCCCATGGCGGCGAGCGCGCGATGCTATCGCGGAGGTCGTAGACTGTATAAGGAGGTATCTTTGCTAGATCTTCGAGCCCTCGGATATCGCCCGGTTGAAGGCCTTTGGATGACCAGTGCCGGCGATAAAACTCGATTTCCCAGCCCCGTGCCATCTGGACCAAGAATCGTTGCTCCTGCCGATGATGCAGTTCGTCGCGCGACAGGGCGTGAACGAGGCGCAGATAATGAGGCGCTGGCGGATAATCCTCCCATAGCGCCTCGAAATCGAGCGACCCGCAATACCAAGTTTTCTTGTAAGCTTGCTCGTCGAACTGGCGAGGCATTTCAGACAACCGAACTATTGTTCGCGAACGGCATGATGAGGCAACTCCGAGAGTACGGCAGCCACTTCCGCTTGGCTACTCGGGCTTCATGCCGGCATCTTTGACCACGCCCGCCCATTTCACCATTTCCTCGTCCACGAATTTGGCAAATGCTTCACCCGTCAATTTTCCGGGCTGGACTCCGATCCGAGCGAAATTTTCGCGGATGCGTGCCGACGCGAGAATATCGCGCAGCGCTTCTTCAAGCATGGCGCGCGTGGCCGGCGGCATGTGGGCTGGCCCATACAACCCGAACCACGCGATCGCGGCATATCCTTTGACGCCGGCTTCATCGATGGTCGGGACATCGGGCATGGATTCGTCGCGCTCAGAACTCGTAACTCCGAGAATGCGGAGCTTGTCACCGCCTATATAAGGCAGCAGCGTCGTCGTCGAATTGAAGAGGACCGATATATGCCCTCCCAACAGAGCAGTCAGCGCCGGCGCGGCCCCTTGAAATGGAATATGAACCATCTTTGTTCCGGCCATCGAATTAAACAACTCGCCACTCAAGTGGTTGGCACTGCCGAATCCGGCTGAGCCGTAATTGAGTTGGCCGGGGTCTTTCTTTTCGAGCGCGATCAATTCCTGGATGTTGCTTGCTGGGAACTTGGCGTTCACCGCAAGCGCATTGGCGGCGGTGGCGATTACGGCGAGCGGGGTGAAATCCTGCTTCGTATCGTAGGGCAGCTTTTTGAACAGGCTCGGATTGATGGTGTGGTGTGTCGACATCAGCAGCAACACTGAGCCGTCGGGCGGCGATTTCGCGACCTGGTCGGAACCGATCGTACCGCTCGCGCCAGGCCTAGCGTCGACAATGACGGGCATGCCGAAACGATCTTGGAAACGTTCGGCGATTTCGCGCGCCAAGATGTCGGTCGCACCTCCGGGCGGAAACGGCATCACGATGCGAATGCGCTCCGTTGGGTACTTTTCCGCCGCATATGCGCACGGTGTAACCAACATGGAGACCACGAGCCCAAACTGCAGGAGCCGGTGCATTTTCATCCTCGCGAATTGTCGTTTCAGACCTTTGACCGGCCACCACCGAGTGGTCCGTTTGGAGGTTAATTTAGAGCTGGCATTTGCGCCACGCCTTTTGCTGGCCAGACAAGTGCCTCAGGTGCCGGCGGTCGGTATCCCAGCGATGAGTGTGGACGCAGCTGTTGTAATGCTGCCGCCATATTTCGATCACGGTCTGCGCCTCCTTTACTATTTGGTACTATTTGGCGACTTATCGCAGTCCCCGGTGCGGAACTGACCCGCAACGCGAGTTCACCCCTAACTTGAAATAGGAACGGCCGTAGGTCGGATGAAGATTGCTCGTCTCGGCGTCTCTGTTTGATCAATTCGTCGGCGAAGTCGTGGGCTTGAGCGGCGATATGCTACGCAGTCAATAGGGGCCGGGAGCACTGCAACATAAGATGCGAGCCAAATGACGTGATGGGTCACTCGCGTCGATTTAGGCCTATTCGAGTAGAGTTCGCGGTAGGGACGGCTGTTGCCAGCCGCCC
>JAYTFS010000307.1:0-3429 GCA_043734185.1 Pseudolabrys sp.
ATTCGGCGGTGAAGATCGCAGGCCCCCGCCACGGCACCACGTCGATCCGGACGTTCGGTGCAGCCTTGGTGATCTTTGCCATCAGCGGCGGCATCAGCAGTTCGACGGCGAGATCCGGCATCATCAGGCGAAACTGCCGTTCGCTGCGAGCGGCGTCGAAATCGTCTGGAATGAACAGGGAGCGCACCTGGTCGAGCGCCTGCGCCAGCGGACCGCGCAACGCCAGTGCGCGCGGTGTCAACTCCATGCGGGCGCCGTTGCGCACCAGCAAGGGATCGCCGATCAGGTCGCGCAGCCGCTGCAGCGCGTGGCTGGCGGCCGGCTGCGACAGCCCGATCCGCATCGCGGCCCGGCTGACATTGCCTTCCAGCAGCAGCGCGTCGAGCGCGACCAGCAGATTGAGGTCAAGCGAATTCAAATTCATGGGGTGAATATATATCATACTAGCTATCGATTGGAAGAATGCCGCGCGGCGCGCGATGATCTGAAACATCAGATCACAGGAGAAGCCGCCCATGAGCGCCGCCGCCAACAAGAAACTCGTCCAGCAAATTTATGCGGATTCCGCCAATCGCAGCGGCACCACGTTTGCCGACAACCTTGCTCCCGATGCGACCTGGGTCGTGACCGGGCAATATTCGTGGTCGCACGAATTCAAGGGGGCGGACGCGATCCAGAACGGCCTGATGGGCCATTTCCGCTCGTTCTTTGCGGTGCGGCCGCGCACGGTGGCCTTCAACTTCATCGCCGAAGGCGACTATGTCGTGGCCGAAACCAAGGGTGACAACGTCACCAAGGACGGCCAGCGCTACGACAATGACTATTGCATGGTGTGGCGGATCGAGAACGGCAAGATCAAACAGATCAAGGAATACTGCGACTCTGCGCTGGTCGAGCGCGTGCTCGGGCCGTTCCCGCAGGAACGCAAGCTTGCGAGCTGACGCCTTGAGCAGTGTTTGTGCCGGTGGCCGGCATCATCGACGCGAGCGCGCGCGAACGCTTCGGGGTTCGACGAGCGCCACCATCGCGGCTATCATGGCTCTGGTCCGGACCTGGCGGGAGCGCCGCCGTGCCCGGCGTCAACTCTCTGTCATGAGCGTGCGCGAGTTGGAGGTATCGGACTCTGCCGGGGCGAAATCACGCACGAGATCGGCAAGCCGTTCTGGCGGACATAAAAAAGGGAGATCGATATGAGCAAGGAAATCTTCAGCCCGGCGACATTGCCGCCGCCGACGGGTTATTCGCACGTCGCCAAGGTCAACAAGGGCACGCTGGTCTATATCGCAGGCCAGGTATCGGCCGATGCATCTGGCAAGCTGGTCGGCGAAGGCAATTTCGAGGCGCAGGTCGAGCAGGTGTTCAAGAACGTCAAGCTGGCGCTGGACGCGGCCGGCGCCACCATGGCCGATATCGTCAAGCTCAACACCTATCTCGTCGCCGAGGTCAGCCAGGACGATTTGCCGAAAATGCGGACGATCCGCGACCGCTATCTGAACAAGGAAAAGCCGCCCGCGAGCACGCTCGTGGTGGTCAGCCGCCTCGCCCGGCCGGGCTGGCTCATCGAGATAGAAGTGGTCGCGGCGATCGATTAAAGCGTTTTCGAGCGAAGTGGATACCGGTTCGCGTGAAGAAAACGCGTCAAATAGGAACTGAGTCTGAAACGAAAACGGCGCCCCAAAAGGGCGCCGTCTTGCTGTGCGTGGCAGATCGGTCCGTAGGGTGGGCAAAGCGTAAGCGTGCCCACCAATTCTTGCTCGACGAAGATGGTGGGCACGGCGCAAAAGCGCCTTTGCCCACCCTACGCCGTTGCGGATCAGGCGGCCTTGATCGCGAGGTGCTTGAACATGTTGCGGCGCGCCTCGTCGTCCATGTCGGCCTTGAACTTGAACTTGTCCTTCAGCGCGATCGCCTTGGCTGCCGCGGGACGCGCCGAGATTTCGTCGACCAGCCGCTTGACGTTGGGATATTTCGCGGCGGCTTCGTCGCCCATCACGAACGCCGCCATCCGCGCCCAACCCCACACCGCCATGTCGACGATGGAGTAGGCGTCGCCGACCATGTACTTCTTGCCGGCGAGGTGATCGTTCAGTACGGCGTAGTGGCGCTGCGCCTCGAACTGGTAGCGGTTATGGGAATAGTCGTGGTTCTGATCCTTCGGCGCAAAGTGCTTGAAGTGCACCGCCTGGCCCGAATAGGGCCCGATGCCGGTTGCAACGAACATCAGCCAGGACAGCACCTGCGCGCGGTTCTGCGGCGTGTTTGATGGCAGAAACTTGCCTGTTTTTTCCGCGAGATAAAGCAGGATGGCGTTAGAGTCGAACACCTTGACGCCGCCGTCATCGATTGCGGGCACCTTGGCGTTCGGATTGATGGCAAGGTATTCCGGCTTGAACTGGTCGCCGGCGCGGGTGTCGACGGCCACCGGCTCGAAGGCGATGCCGGCCTCCTCGAGGAACAGCGCGACCTTGGTCGGGTTGGGCGATCCGTTGAAATAGAATTTGAGCATTTTTGGAAAACTCCCTTTGCTTCTTGCCTGCCACTAAATTTGTTACGAACACGGTTGCGAAACCGGGTGCGGGTGACCCTACCGCAGAGTGGCCTGTCCTTGCTCAAATTTTTGGAAGGAGCGCAACCGACGAGTTCGTGAGGATTGTCATTCCGGGGCGCGCCTCTTGGCGCGAGCCTCAGATGCGCAATTGCGCATCGGGGAATGACGGAAAGATTGTGGGTCAGGCCTGAGACGCCGATCGCTGAACGGCAATCTGCGTCGTCAGCCGAGGTAATAGAAGCCCACCAAACCCACCGCGATCAATCCGGCACCCGCCACGTCGACCAATGTCGCGAAGCGAACGGCCGAATGCAAATTCGACGCCTGAACATTCCGTTCGGATTGGCGCGCATAGCCGTGGACGATGATCTGCTGGTTGAAATCGCTGTTGGCTTCCAGGCGTTCGGTCAGGCCAACGCAAATCAGGAGCACGCCAAGGATGACGATGCCGGGAAAGCCCAGCAGGCTGAACAGCAGCATCGGGGGCACGCCGACCAGAAAGATCGGCAGCAGCGGCAAGATCAGCAATGAATCAGATTGGGAGCGCATCGGACAGCTCGCGGCGGCCGCAAATGACGGCCTGCTATTGGAATGAGGAAGTAGCCAATATGCCAACGAATCAAGGCGAAATGGGGTGTGGCAGCCTGCGGAAATCACAGGGCTGCCATCTCGCCGTGTCGGCGCCGCGACAATGCTGCAAGTCAGGATGAGCGCGCGCGAAGCGGCGTTCTAGCCCACAGCCATCCCGGAGCGGATCTCGGCGCGCAGCTCGTCGATCAGCCGCAAACCCTTCTTGGTCTCGATGTGCCAGAAGGTCCAGCCGTTGCAGGCTTCGGATCCCTGGGCGACCGCGCCCATACGGTGGATCGAGCCGACCTTGT
>JAYTFS010000308.1:0-7756 GCA_043734185.1 Pseudolabrys sp.
CCGAAGGCAAAGGTCGGACGTTCGAATCGTCTCGGGCGCGCCACTATTAGGCCCGTAAGCTCGCTCAAGCTTCCGCTGGAGACAGAATATGCGCCTCGCTCTCATCGCCTTTCTTCTGATCATCACCGGCTGGTTTGCCGAAACCGCGCAGGCCGATCCGCTGACGGTCGGGCAACTGGTCGCCCGTTGCGGCAAGCTTGATTTGTCTGAAAAGGATCAAATCAAGCTGCGATCGGCATCGATCGGCGACGCGCTCGACGGCGGGAAATGCTGGGGGCACCTGGAAGCCTATGTCGACCTCGCATCACTCTCATTGCCAAATTCGCCCCATCCACTCGGTGTCTGCCCGCCGTACAAAAATAACATTACCTTCTCCGAAATGACGCAGTTATTTCTTCAATACGCCAACCGCAATCCTGCTGAAATACGACAGCCGGCTGCGCTAATCGTGGCTAAGATGCTTGCTGAGCATTTCCCCTGCCCCAAGTAAGCTTCTTTGAATTTCCTCGGGCTGGTTTTACGGCCGTGCAGGAGTGGGAATGGATAGCGTAATTCTAGATCTGGCCGATATATTGAATCGCGCGCTCGATCGCGCATCGCAGAATTTGACGTTCGGCAAGCTGTTGATCCGGCTTGGTCTCGATCCCAACACGCTGACGCTCGACACGGTAATCAACCGGCTGTCAGACGTCGTGGTGGCCAATACCAATATTGCAAGCGTGTGTGCGCTGATCGGCGCGGCGTTCTATGCCGCCACACTGATGATGCGAACGATGGTGCCGCTGCGTGTTTTCGGCATCATCAGCATCGCGTTCTTTATCGCCTACGGCGCGCTGGCAGGCGCGGTCGCGACCTTGTTCATGTATCTGCTGTTGCTGCCGATCAACGGCGTGCGGCTCTTTCAGATGTTCGGCCTGGTCAAGAAAGCGCGGATCGCCGCACAGGGCGACCTGTCCATGGATTGGCTCAAGCCTTTCATGGACCGCCGCAAATACCGCAAAGACGATATCCTGTTCCGCAAGGGCCAAGTCGCCGACGAAATGTTTCTCACAGTGACCGGAAAATTCCTGGTGACCGAAATCGGCGTCGAACTTCCGCCCGGACGCCTGATGGGAGAACTCGGCTTTCTGACACCCAGCAATAAAAGAACCGGCACGGTAGAGTGCATTGAAAGCGGCGATGTGCTGACCATCAGCTATGACCGGCTGCTGGAAATTTATTTCCAGAATCCGGAGTTCGGTTATTTCTTCCTGCGCCTCTCGAGCGATCGTCTTCTGCAAAACATCAAGCGGCTTGAAGGCGTTCACGCGCAGAACGAACTCAAGCTGCAAGCAGCCACCGCCAAAAGCGCGCCGTAAAGCGGCGTGACGGCATGGCATGCGTTGCATTGCAAACGTTGAGGAGAGTTCTAGCGGCCGTCCGGTGTGCGCACACCGGCCCAGCTGTCGCGGACCTGTTCGTAGTGCACTTGGGGTTCATAGGCCGGCACGCGCAACGCCAGCACCTGCGGCGCCAGCCGTCCGACCGCCGCCAATAAAGTGTAAGAGGCAACCACGCGGTCGCGCTGCGCGCTGACCAACGCCACCCGCGCATTCACCAAAGCCTGCTGCGCATTGAGCACGTCGAGCGTGGTGCGCTGGCCGACGCGAGCTTCCTCGCGCACGCCGTTGAGCGCGATCTCGGTGGACTGCACCTGTGACGTGGTGGCGTCGATATTGCCTTTGGCGGCCTCAAGCAGACCCCATGACTGCACCACCGACTGGCGCACCTGGTCGCGCGCGGCGTCGAACTCGAGCCGCCGTTGCCCGAGCGTCTCCTTGGCCTGCCGGATGGCGGAATATTCCGCGCCGCCCTGGTAGATCGGGACGCTGAGCTGCCCGAGCACGGAGGCGCTGTAGCTTTCGATCGTATTGAGGCCGACCATGAAGTCTTTCCGCACGTTACCCTGCACAGACACGGTCGGGTAAAGCGCGCCCTCCGCCACCTGCACCTGCAACTGGACGGCATCCATGTTGTATTGCGCCGTGGTCACCGAAGGATGGGTCGCGCTGGCGAAATCAACCGCCACGCCCAGACTTTGCGGCGAGAAACGATCGACCGGCGAGCCGGGCGTGAGCTTGCCTGGATTGCTGCCAATCACCTGACGATAGGTTGCCCCCGATGCTTTGTAATTGGCTTCCGCGTTCAATACCAGTGAACGGCCCGAGGCAACGCTCGACTCCGCCTGCGCCACGTCGGTGCGCGTCACTTCGCCGACATTGAAGCGGTCGCGGGTCTGCCGCAGTTGTTCCTGCAGCACTTCGACGTTGCGCTTTTGCAGATCGAAGATGGCGCCATCGCGCAGCACGTTCATATAGGCCGTCACCGCACTCAACAACACCGTCTGTTCGGTCACGCGCAAGGTTGCGCGGGCAGCCAGCACCTGGGCTTCCGCCTGGCGGGTTTTATTGGCGGTCTGGTAGCCGTTGAAGATCGTTTGCGTGATCGTGGCGCCCGCGCCGTACGTCGCGTTGTAGCCGCTCTGCTCGAAATAAACGGCCGGCGTGCCCGGCAGCACCGTCGGACCGACCACTCTTGAGTTCGAGGACAAAGACTGCTCGCCGCCAGACGCGGTGATGTTCACTTTCGGCCGGTAGCCGGACAGCGCCTGTGACACACCTTCGTCCGTGGCGCGCACCGATGCGCGTTGCGAATTAAGGGTTGGATTGTTCTGATAGGCCTGCACCAGCGCGGATTCGAGCGTATCGGCGCGAGCCGTAATGACGGTTGCCGGAAATGCAACGCATGCGATCACATTGACCGCAAGCCAGCCCATCCCCCTGCTTCGACGAAGGCACGACATTCCGCTACCAGACCATAATGAGACCAATCCGACGCATGTTCTACGCGACACGCACGAACCGGCAAACCAAAGGCGAATTGAAGCGGATTTGACCCACTTTACCCCTTATGGCCTGACTCGACCAAAGCTAGCATTCCGACCGGCCCCACGAAAGCTATAAGGCGGGGTGCGCACAGCTTCGAGCGCGAGTTGTGGCTCTAACGGCACACGGTAAGTTCAGCCGGCGTCTGTCCTTTTTCCCTCGCCAATTTTGAGCGAGCCTAACTGGACGACGGATCGCCGAGGCTTCAGGACCGGTCCTGGCGATTTGGATGCCAAAAAATTTCGTGATAGATGAGTTTATTATTATATACTACCTGTAGTTGCATTAACCGTTTAACCCGCAAACGGTCACGCCCCGAACAAAATTCGATATACTGTCTCATGGCTTACCAGCCACCCCAACCCATAATGACGATTTAGCCATGCGCGCTTCCTTTCGAGCCCAGTTTCACGCCTTGCAAAACGCCATACGTACAGGCGTCGGCCGCGTTCGTGGGCTGGTCCGAAACCCGGCTGCCGCCGGCCTGAAAATACCGCTGCCGGGGCAACGGCCAAAACCAAGCCCATCGCAGACCGAACTCACCGCAGCGCTCGCCGCCTGCCGCAGCGCGCTGATCGGCGTCGGCGTCATGAGCGCTATGGTCAACATTCTGTACTTAACCGGCTCTTTCTTCATGCTGGAAATCTACGACCGCGTATTGCCGAGCCGCAGTATTCCGACGCTGGTTGGGATCATCATCCTGGCAGCCGCGCTCTACATCGCGCAGGGCGTCCTCGACCTCATTCGCGGGCGCATCCTGGTCCGCATCGGCGCGAGCCTGGATGAATCTCTCAGCGGCCGGGTTTTCGATACCATTGCACGGCTACCCTTGAAGATCGGCCAGCGCACCGACGGGCTTCAGCCGCTGCGCGATCTGGACAGCATACGCTCGTTCCTGTCCGGCCTTGGCCCGATTGCGATGTTCGATCTGCCCTGGATGCCGTTCTACATCGCCATCTGTTTTGCGTTCCATCCGCTGATCGGCCTTACCGCGCTGATCGGCGCCATCATCCTGGTCATCGTGACGCTGCTCACCGAATTTCAGACCCGTACGCCGATCAAAGAGACAACGGGATTTTCGACTGCCCGCAACGGTCTGGCCGAGACCAGCCGGCGCAATGCCGAAGCGCTCATCGCTATGGGTATGGTAGGCCGAGTCGCCGCCCGCTGGGCGGATACGAATCAAAAATATCTCGATAGCCAGCAGCGCATGAGCGATGTCGTCGGCGGCTTCGGCGCAATCTCGAAGGTCCTGCGCATGATGCTGCAGTCAGCGGTGCTGGGTGTCGGCGCCTATCTCGTCATCAATCAAATGGCGACCGGCGGCATTATCATCGCGGGTTCGATCCTGGCCGCACGCGCACTCGCGCCAGTCGATCTCGCTATCGCCAATTGGAAGGGCTTTGCTGCCGCCCGGCAGGGCTGGCACCGTCTCACGCAGATTCTCAAGCTGATGCCCGAGCAATCGGCCCCCATGGCACTGCAACCGCCGACCAAAAGTCTGGCGGTTGAGAACGCAGCCGTCGCGGCACCGGGAACCCAAAAGATCGTCGCGCAGGAAGTGAGCCTGAGCCTCGAGCGTGGCAATGGCGTCGGTATTATCGGCGCAAGCGGATCCGGCAAGTCGTCGGTCGCTCGCATGCTGGTCGGTGTATGGCAACCGGCGCGCGGGAAAATCCGTCTCGACGGCGCGGCGCTCGACCAGTGGTCCGCGGAGGCTTTAGGGCGTCACGTCGGCTATTTGCCGCAGGATGTCGAACTGCTGGCCGGCACGGTCGCGCAGAACATCTCACGCTTCGAAACGGAAACCGATTCGCCCGCGATCATCGCCGCCGCCAAAGCCGCCGGCGTACACGAACTAATCGTCGGCCTGAGCGAGGGCTACGAAACTCAAATCGGCGAGCAAGGCACTTCACTCTCCGCCGGGCAGGCGCAGCGCATCGCGCTTGCCCGCGCGCTGTACCGCGATCCGTTCCTGGTGGTGCTGGACGAACCCAACTCCAATCTTGATTCCGAAGGCGACGAAGCCCTGACCAAGGCGATCCTGGCAGTGCGCGCACGGGGCGGCATCGTCGTTGTCGTGGCACACCGGCCAAGCGCGATTGCGGGCGTGGATCTGCTGATGGTGATGAAGCAAGGCCGTCAGCAGGCATTCGGACCCAAGGACGCGGTCATGGCCAAGCTGGTGCAACCGGCGTCGCTGCCGGGACCGCTCAAAGTCGTCTCGGACGTCGCGGGCGGGCAGCGCGGACAATGAACATGCAACCGACAAACCTCACGCCCGCCCATCATTCAATCAACCAGCATATCATTGCGGGAATCGTCGTCGTCCTTGTGCTGGCGGGCGGCGTCGGCGGCTGGGCGGCAACAACGGAACTGTCCGGCGCGCTGATCGCGCAAGGCTCCATCGTCGTTGATTCCAATGTAAAGAAAGTGCAGCACCCGACCGGCGGCGTTGTCGGCGAATTACGCGTGCACGATGGCGACCGTGTCACCTTGGGGCAAGTCGTCGTGCGGCTCGACGACACCATCACCCGCGCCAATCTGGCCATCGTCACCAAGGGTCTCGATGAATTCGGCGCCCGCAAAGCGCGGCTCGATGCCGAACGTGACGGCGCCGAGACCATCACTTTCCCGGAAGAAATGCTGGCGCGTTCCAACGAGCCGACGGTGACCAACGCGGTCACCAATGAACGCAAGTTGTTCGAGTTGCGCCGTACCGCGCGCGCCGGCCAGAAGTCACAACTCAAACAACGCATCCTGCAATTGCGGGAGGAAATTGGCGGACTAACCGCCCAGCAAGAAGCAAAGTCGCGCGAAATCACGCTGATTGGAACCGAGCTCGAAGGCGTGCGTGATCTTTGGAAGAAAAACCTGGTCCCGATCACGCGCCTCACCGCGCTTGAGCGCGACGGCGCCCGCATCGAAGGCGAGCGCGCTCAGTTGATCGCCTCGGTCGCACAAGCCAAGGGAAAAATCGTTGAAACCGAACTGCAGATCATCCAGATCGATCAGGACCTGAGCAGCGAAGTCGCCAAGGACATGCGCGAAGTGGACGGCAAAATCGGTGAATTCGTCGAGCGCAAGGTGTCGGCTGAGGACCAGCTCAAACGTATCGATATCCGCGCGCCGCAAGACGGCACCGTGCTGCAATCCACGGTTCATACGGTTGGCGGCGTGATCACGGCCGGCGATCCGATTATGCTGATCGTGCCGGGCGCCGATAACTTGATCGTAGAGGCCAAGTTCAATCCGCAGGACGTCGACCAATTGACGCTTGGCCAGCCCGCCATGCTGCGTTTCTCGGCGTTCAATCAGCGCACCACCCCGGAAATCAGCGGCACCGTGACACGGATCTCAGCCGATACCACAACCGATCAGCGCACCGGCCAGAGCTATTATGTCGTGCGCATTGGCATGTCGACCAAGGAGCTTGCGCGGCTTGGCGATGTCAAACTTATCCCCGGAATGCCGGTTGAGGCCTTTGTCCAGACCGGGGACCGCACGGTATTTTCCTATCTCGTCAAGCCTTTACGCGACCAGCTTGTGCGTGCATTCCGGGAAAAATGATAATATCGTTCTGATACTTGCGGGGCTTATTAGATCGATATGAAGCGGCTTTCCCGACTGGCGCAGCGATTTGGTTTCTCGCGGGCCTTGTGCGTGGCATTGCTGCTAGTGCTGGCCGCCCTTCGCGTCGCCGATCCGCCGCCGCTCGAAGAGCTTCGCGTCCGGACATTCGACATCTATCAGGTGATCCAGCCGCGCGAGTCGGTCGAACGACCGGTGGTCATCGTCGACATCGATGAAAAGAGTCTCTCATCCGTCGGCCAATGGCCGTGGCCGCGAACGCGCGTGGCCGACCTGATCGCCCGTCTCACCGAGCTCAACGCCGCTGTCATCGGCTTTGACATCGTGTTTGCCGAACCCGACCGGATGTCGCCCAATCTCGCGGCGGACGCTTTTCACAATCTTGACGAGGAGACGCGGCAGAAGTTGCGGGCATTGCCGAGCAACGACCAGGTTCTGGCGGATGTGATCCACAACTCGCGAGTCGTACTGGGCGGCTCCGGCATGCCGGTCTCGACGCCGCAAACCGAACCGATGCCCCCTTCGGTCGGCCTTGCGACCTTAGGCGCAAGCCCGGAACCCTATCTTTTGAATTTCCCCGGAATCCTGCGCAACATTCCGGTTCTTGAAAAGGCTGCCGCGGGCCGCGGGCTGTTCACCATCAAACCCGAGCGTGACGGTATTGTACGGCGCACGCCGATGGTCATGCAGGCACAGGGCGCCATCATACCTTCATTGAGCTTCGAAATGCTCCGGGTCGCGACCGGCTCGAGCACGATGATGATCAAATCCGATGAGGCGGGCATCAAGAGCGTGGCTATCCCGGGCTTTGTCGTGCCGACCGACCGCAATGGCCAACTCACGGTTCACTTCGCCAAGCACGATGCGGCGCGTTACGTTTCCGCGATCGACATTCTGGAAAAGAAAGTGCCACCGGAAAAAGTAACCGGCAAGCTGGTACTGATTGGTACCTCGGCGGTTGGCCTGCTCGACGCCAAGACGACGCCGATCGATCCGCTATTGCCAGGTGTCGAAGTGCACGCGCAGATGCTTGAAAGCGTGCTGACGCAGTCGGTCCTGTCGTCGCCCAGCTACGCGATCGGCGCTGAATTATTCGCGGCGCTTTTGATCGGCGGCTTCATCATCTGGCTTGCGCCTATTCTCAGCCCCGCAATCCTGCTGGTCTTCGGCGTTGGGATCATCGGACTCATGGTCGGCTCGTCCTGGTACTTCTATACGCAGCAAAAACTGCTGATCGATTT
>JAYTFS010000309.1:0-4660 GCA_043734185.1 Pseudolabrys sp.
AACGACAAGGCGCTGGCTATGGCGATGGACCTGTTGCGCGGCAAGCAGGTCAACTCGGCCTTCCCGCCGAGCGCCAAAACTCCCGTGCCGAACTAGGCATCGGCCAATTGTTAACGACCGGCAGGGCGGCCTTCGGACCGCCTTGTTCGTTTACGGGCCGGGAATCCCCGCGTGCTAGACTCGCGTGATGATTCGGATTCGCAAGGATCGCGGCCGTGGCATCGGATGACCTGAACGCCCCTCTCGGCCAAGAGGCCGGCAAAGGCAAACCAAAGCGGCTGTCGAAATTACCCGCTGGCGGGCCGCAATTGCTGGCCGGCATATTGGGACTGTTCGGCTTGCTGGTTATGTCCTCGGCGGTGTTCGTCAACGATCCTCTGGGCGGCGAGCCGGTGGCCGTCGTCGCCGCAAAGCAGCCTGCCGCAAGCAGCGCCCAGCAAGACGATAAAGGCGACGGCAAGCAGCATTCCCGCTACGACGGCCCGCCGCCCGCGGCTGCGCCCGATGCGGCAGCCATCGCAGCAGCTGCCGCGGCGGCAAAACTCCCGCCGCCCGGCTCCAAGACCATCAACATCATCGACGGCTCCAGCGGCAAGAGCCAGGAAGTCATCATTCTCGGCAATGCGCCCGCGGCAGCAACAAAATCGACGATGGATCAGAAGCTTCTGGAAACCACGCGGCATGGCGCGATCCCGCAGATCGGCGCAGATGGCACGCGCGCCTCGGCACAATACGCGCGTCCGCTGCAATTGCCGCCGAATAAAAAAGATTCGCCGCGCATCGCCATCGTCATCGGCGGGCTCGGCATCAGCGCGTCTGGAACGGCCGACGCATTCGGCAAGCTGCCGGCGCCGATGACCTTCGCGATCGCCCCCTACGGTGTCGATCTCGAGAAGCTTTCCGAGCGCGCGCGTGGCGAAAATCACGAAGTGCTGCTGCAGGTGCCGATGGAGCCGTTCGATTATCCCGACAACGATCCCGGCCCACAGACGCTGCTCACCAGCCTTACGTCCGACCAGAACATCGACCGGTTGCATTGGCTGATGAGCCGGTTCCAGGGCTATGTCGGAATCGCCAATTACATGGGTGCGCGCTTGACCGCTTCGGAACTGGCGCTGGCGCCGGTGCTGCGCGAGACTGCCAAGCGAGGGCTGATCTATGTCGACGACGGATCATCGCGGCGCAGTGTTGCCGGACAGATCGCGGGCAGTCACAATCTGCCCTTTGCCAAGACCGACCTCGTGCTCGACGCGGTGCCGACGCCGGTCGAGATCGACCGCGCGCTGGCGCGGCTCGAAATGCTGGCGCGCGACAATGGCACCGCCGTCGGCCTCGCCAACGCGCAACCGGCCACCATCGCCCGCATCGCCGATTGGGCCAAGAAAGTCGAAGGCCGCGGCTTTGTGCTGGTGCCGATCACTATGGTGGCGATCAAGGCGAAGTCGTCGTAACGTCATTCGCAGGCGCAAAAGAATTGCGCTGGAATGACGGAGCTCCAATGCCTTCTTTCGAATCCCTGCCCTATCGCCCCTGCGCCGGCATGATGGTCATCAACCGCGACGGTCTCGTCTTCGTCGGCAAGCGTAACGGCGGCCCAGAGCACAGCGACGCTTACCATGTGTGGCAGATGCCGCAGGGCGGCATCGACGAAAACGAAGACCCGTACAACGCGGCGCTGCGCGAACTCTACGAGGAGACCAATATTCGCTCGGTGGAAAAGCTCGGCGAGATTGCCGAATGGCTGGCTTACGACCTGCCGCCCGATCTGGTCGGTGCCGCATGGAGCGGCAAATATCGCGGGCAGAAGCAGAAATGGTTCGCGCTGCGTTTCACCGGCAAGGATAGCGAGATCGATATCCTCAATCCCGGCGGCGGTCATGACCCGGAGTTCACCGAATGGTCGTGGATGCCGGCCAAGGAACTTCCCGCGCTCGTGGTGCCGTTCAAGCGCGAGATTTACGGGCGGGTGGTCGAGACGTTCCTGAAATACGCGGAAAAATGAATCGGACCGCGAGCACCCTGGCGGCATAGATCGAGTCGAACGGCACGATCAGGTAGTCCCACAAGTTGCGGCTGTCATATGCGCCGAATGTGTAAAGCAGCGCTGCCAGCGCGATCCAGCAGAGTATATCGGCGGCCCGGCTTCGCCATCCGACCAGAACGAGCACAAGCATCATCGCCGGCACCACAACGCCGCGATAGCCAAATTCGTAGGGGTCGAAACTCGTCAACCCGAAGGTCAAGGGATAGAACGCCGCGCCGATCGCAATCAGACAAACAGCAATCGCCGTCGACGGCCACCGCTGTTCCTCACGCCCGGCGATGATGGCGTACAAACTCTTGGCGGCCATGACCAGTGTGGCGGCCGACAGCGGCCCGAAGATACCAAGAAAAAGTGTGGAGGCTGAAGCCTGGCCGAAAGGCACGACAACCAAGCCCGCGCCAATAATTGCGCCGGCAATGCGAACAATGCGATTACCCCGCGACGCCAACAAGGCAGCGAACGAGGCGGCGATCAGCATCAGACCGGCAATTTCCATCGCGTTTACCGGCATGGCACACCTTCCTTTTCCGCGACCCAGTCGCGTGAAAAGCGGACGTGCATGAGTTCGCTGCCTGTGTCGCCGTCCATAAAGCTAAATAGAATGTGGTACAGGCCATCGGCCCCCATCATGAGCCACGGATATCGCGGAATTTGCAGCGGACCAGATCCAAATGGCTGGCGATGGATGTCCCGCCACGTCATGCCGTCATCGCCGGACACCGCGAACACAAGCGACCAGCGCGCCGTGGCCCGATTCAGCCTGGATGTCACCATCAAGAGCTCATCTTTGATCCGCGCGATGACGACCGGCGCATCATCGTTGACGGCCTGGGTCTGCACGGGCTCGGTCCAGGAGGCGCCGGCGTCCCCGGTTCTGCTCAACAAAGCGAAGGCCTGGTGCACGCGCATGAATGCCGAGGCGTTGCGCGCATCCCGCACCGAGACGAACGGCTGACTGCCTTTGTAGCTAATCCCGATGCGCCGTTTGCCGACGACGCGGCTATCTTCATCGAGCAAGATCGATTCTGGAAATGACTTTGCAAATTCATGCGATGCCGGAAGCACGAATAGTCCGCCTTCGACCGAAACAGCCGGCCCGCGAATATTCGTTCCGAAATTGAATATCGGCGTCGTCGTCAGGTTGCGCGGCGGCAACCAGGTCTCGCCCTCGTCGCGCGACCGCGCGACCTTCAGGCTAACGCCATCCCAGCCGCCGACGGGGCCAAGCGCGGCGAATACCAGCACCAAGTCACCGTGGCTGTCGCGAAAAATGACCGTGTTGGCGAGTCTGTTGATGTAGCGCCCGGTGCCAGCCGTCGTCTCGGCGGTGTCGATAATGGGCCGCGGGGGGCTCCAGCGCGCGCCGTCAAAGGTTGCGGTCCAGATTCGGACGTCAGGGCGCAGTTCTTCGGACCCCTGATACCAGACCGCGCGCTGCCGGCCATCGCGCAGCGTGACCGCGCTGGCGGCGTGCGCAAATTGCGGCCGCGCATTGTGGAATGGCAGAAGCTCGAATACCGACTTTCCGATGCAAGCTGGCGCCGGCGCGGCAGCTGTAAAAGCAACCGGCCATGCGGGCGCCTGAATGGAAACAGCCGTCGCCAGCAGAGTTGCGATGGCGGCGAATGACGCCACAATGTGAATCCACATTCGCCGCTCCGCAAAACGCAGGATCAGGCTAGTGCATCGCCGTGCCGGTGAGGTGGCGATCGACTGTCTTGAAGTGGTCGAGCCGCGTGATCAGCTTATCGAGCTCGGAGCCCGGCTCCATTTTCTCGATCCGCTGTTCCAGTTCGCCGATCTGGGTCGTGATCTTAGCGCGATCTATATCCGCAACCGATTCAGCGACATCGGCCAACACGGTGAGACCGTCGGCCGACACTTCGGCAAAACCGCCCAGTACGACAATCTTCTGTTCGCCGGAGGCCGCGTGAACGGTCAAAATTCCAGGCCGCACCGTTGACACGAACGGCGCATGGCCGGCCAGTACGCCGAAGTCGCCCTCGGCGCCCGGCACGTCGACCTGCTCGACCTCGCCGGAGAACAACAGCTTTTCCGGCGACACCAGTTCGAAATGGAATGTTGCCATTTTTTACTCAGACCCTGATTTTGCCGCTCTTGATTGCAAATCCCAGACCGAGCCCGACGAGGCCGCCGATTAGCGCAAGAATTGCGATGTGCTCGACTTGGCCGTCGGTCAATTTACCGCCACGCGCTGCATTGTCACCGCGCACTTCGATGTTGATCGGACCCAGCTTAATTTCAGTGATCTCGGGCCGGGTGAGATAGCCGGCCAAGGCACCGATGGCCAAACCGATAACCAAGAACACAACCAGAGGATTCGAGCGCTGCCAGCCGGCCATGACTACGCCGCCTCCGCTGCGAGCTTCTTGCCCTTTTCGACCGCCTCTTCGATGGTTCCGACCATGTAGAAGGCGCCTTCCGGCAGGTGATCGTACTTGCCCTCACAAAGGCCCTTGAAGCCCTTGATGGTGTCGGCGAGGTCGACCAGCTTGCCGGGCGAGCCGGTGAACACTTCGGCGACGAAGAACGGCTGCGACAGGAAGCGCTCGATCTTGCGCGCGCGCGCCACCGCGGTCTTGTCCTCTTCCGACA
>JAYTFS010000310.1:0-6361 GCA_043734185.1 Pseudolabrys sp.
TGTCGATCGCGTTCTCGATATTGGCGGCAAGAAAAGCGGAACAAAGTCGATAGCGGCATGAGGCCGTAAGGATTTGGAATGATTTGCAGGACGGTACCTGCAAGTAAACATAAAGAGGCACTACGATGAAAACGTGTTTGGTTGTTGACGACTCCAGTGTCATTCGCAAGGTAGCGCGACGCATCCTGGAAGGGCTCGACTTCAAGATCGAAGAAGCCGAGGACGGCGAACAGGCACTCGATGCCTGCAAGCGTCAGCTTCCGGAGGCGATCCTGCTCGACTGGAACATGCCGAAGATGGATGGCTACGAGTTCCTGCGCATGCTGCGCCGGCTGCCCGGCGGCGATGGACCCAAGGTGGTGTTCTGCACCACAGAGAATGATGTCGCCCACATCGCGCGCGCACTGCATGCCGGCGCCAACGAATACATCATGAAGCCGTTCGACAAGGAAATCGTCGAGGCCAAATTCCAGGAAGTCGGGTTGCTCTGAGCGCTACCGCAGTGCGTACCCGCGATGCGATCAGTCAGGCCGGTAAAACTCGATGAACACCGTCGTCGCAACTAACGCGTCTGCCGCCGCCATCGGGCGGCGCGTTCGTGTCATGATCGTTGACGATGCCTTGGTCGTGCGCGGGTTATTTGCACGCTGGGTGGAGGCCGAGCCGGACCTGGAACTGGTGGCCTCGCTGCGCACCGGCCGTGAGGCCGTCAACCAAGTCGAGCGTGCCGACCCCGACGTTGTGGTTCTGGATATCGACATGCCGGAGCTCGACGGCATGGCTGCGTTGCCGCTGCTCCTGGCGAAAAAGCGCGATCTGGTCGTGATCATGGCCTCGACGCTGACCCGGCGAAACGCCGAGATCAGCTTGAAGGCACTCTCGCTCGGCGCCACCGACTACATTCCAAAACCCACCAGCAATCGCGAAGTGACTGCCGCTGTTAGCTTCCGGCGCGAACTGATCGAGAAAATCCGCCATCTTGGCCTGCGCTCGAAGCGTTTGCGCCATCTCAATGCGCGCGCGGCCTCGTTGCCAACCAAATCTTCACCGCCGCTGCAACCGCAGCTTCCAACGCATGAATCGGCGCATCCGCCGGTGGCTTTGCGCGCAATGCCGGCCACGCCCCCGCGCGTGCTGCTGATCGGGGCCTCCACAGGAGGCCCGCAAGCGCTCAACAATATCGTCTCTCAGATTGCTGGTGTTCTCGAGCGCGCGCCGGTGCTGATCACCCAGCACATGCCGCCGACCTTTACCGCGATCCTGGCCGAGCATCTTGCCCGCATTGCCAAGTGTCCGGTCCGGGAAGCGCGCCATGGCGAGGAAATCAACGCCGGCACGATCTATCTCGCACCCGGCGGGAAGCACATGAGGGTCGCTCGCCGTGACGGCATGGCCGTCATCGCAATCGACGACGGCCCGCTGGTCAATTTCTGCAAGCCCGCCGTGGACCCGCTGTTCACGTCGGCTGCCGCGGTATGGGGACACAAGGTGCTGGCGCTGGTACTCACAGGCATGGGGGCCGATGGTTTGAGCGGCGCCAAAGCCGTTGTCGCGGCCGGTGGTAACGTGATCGCGCAGGATGAGGCGACCAGCGTGGTCTGGGGCATGCCCGGTCACGTCGCGCATGCCGGCCTTTGTTCGGTAGTGCTGCCGATCAATGAGATCGCGGACCGGCTCACCCGACTGTTTACGGGGGACCGCACTTGACCCCGCAGGATTTCGATTATCTGCGCCAGATGCTGCGCGAACACTCCGGCTTGATGCTGTCAGCCGAGAAACAGTATTTGGCGGAAAGCCGCCTGATTCCGGTCGCGCGCCGCCACGGCATGGCAACCTTGGGCGAACTCGTCGGAAAGCTCAAAGGCGCCACCACGTCGCCGCTCAACGTCGAAGTCATCGAAGCGATGACCACCAACGAGACCTTCTTTTTCCGTGACAAGTTGCCGTTCGAACATTTCCGCGACACCATTCTGCCGGCGCTGATCGAGGCGCGCGCGCGAGAAAAGCGTATTCGCATCTGGTGCACTGCATGCTCCACCGGGCAGGAACCCTATTCGCTGGCGATATTACTCAAGGGCATGGGCGCCAAGCTCGCCGGCTTCCGCACTGAGATTGTTGCCACCGATATCTCTGGCGACGTGCTGGAGCGTGCCAAGGCCGGCATCTACAGCCAGTTCGAGGTGCAGCGCGGCCTGCCGATTCAAAGTCTCGTGACATTCTTTAGCCAGGTCGGCGAGACGTGGCAGATCGCGCCTGAAATTCGCGCCATGGTGCAATTCCGCACGCTCAATCTGCTCAAGAATTTTTCCGCGCTCGGCACGTTCGACATGGTGTTCTGCCGCAACGTGCTGATCTACTTCGACCAGGACACCAAGATCGGCGTGCTCAACCGGCTGGCGCGCCAGATGCCCGCCGATGGCTTTCTTTCGCTTGGCGCCGCCGAAACCGTGGTCGGCCTCACCGATGCGTTCAAGCCCTTGGGTGACAAGCGCGGTATCTATGTGCGGAATCCCGCCAAAGCCGCACAACTTGAGCCGAGCAACGTGTTGAAGTTCGCTGCCAAGGCGTAGATTCTCACTTGCGTTTGAAGTTTTACGCGACAAACCCGCCGCTGCCTCCCCACAGCTATAGTAAGCCATTGGGCCGTCACGCTTTCTGCGCTGCACAAGGCCGGATAGCCAAAATTTACGCGACAATATTTGGGAGTAGGCGCAAAATGTGCTGTCATGGCAGCGTTGTGAAGCCAGTTCACCCTTGCGACCAGAGGAAACGAAAATGAAGCGCATCATTCTTGCACTTGTAATCTCAACATTCGCTGCAGGCTCCGCCATGGCAAGCTGCGAAAGCACGGCCATGAGCAAAGAGGGCAAGCCGCTCGCCGGCGCCGCCAAGAACGCCTATATCAAGAAGTGCAAGGCCGATGCCTGCGAAGGCAAAGCGGTGAGCAAAGACGGCAAGCCGCTTGCTGGCGCAGCCAAAGCCAGCGCCATGAAAAAATGCGAGGCTGACTCTTAAGTCACCTCAAGCGAGGGGGTCTTTTTCAAAGATCTCCACCTTGCGGCATTTAAGATTCATCGCAATTCGTCAGCCTCGATCGAACGGTCGAGGCTGACTGTCTTCCATATCCACTGATCGGGAGCATAAAAATGACAATCAAAGCCTCTCTTCTTGTGATGATTTGCGCGGCGACCATTGGGCATTTTGCCTTGTCCACGCCTGCCTTTGCCCAGGAAAAAACGGTGAAGGCCTGCGAAGATGAGTGGAAGGCCGACAAGGCCGCCAATCAGGCGAAAAAGATCACGCAAAAGGCCTATGTCGAAAAATGTCGCGCGAGCGGCGCCGCGGCAAAGCCTGCAGATGCGCCTGCCGCGATGAAGAAAGAGGCTGCGCCGACCGCTGCTCCAAAGGCAGAAAAAGAAAAGAAGCCGGCCGCAATGGCTGGCGGTTCGGAAAAGACCGTGAAGGCTTGCGAAGACGAATGGCGTGCCGACAAGGCCGCTAACCAGGCCAAGAAAATAACGCAGAAGGCTTACGTTGAAAAATGCCGTGGTGGCGCCACAACCGCTGCTCCCGCTGCAGCGCCCGCTGCACCTGCCGCCCCAGCGCCTGCCGCTCCTGCTGCCGCGCCGAAGACGACTTCGGCTCCGCCCGCCTCTCCGATGGCGCCCAAGGAGGCAAAGACGGAGCCCAAATCTGAGCCAAAGTCAGCAGCCGTTACGCCAGCCGCACCCACCGGCGCCAACCAATATGCCGCGGAAGCGCAAGCGAAATCGCGTTGCCCGTCCGATACGGTGGTTTGGGCCAATCTCGATTCCAAGATCTATCATTTCGTCGGTCACGACGATTACGGCCACACAAAAAAGGGCGCCTACATGTGCGAGAAGGATGCCCTGGCACAGAAAATACGCGCGGCCAAGAACGAGAAGCGTCCCGCGACCTGAATCGATAGCGCATGCCGGTGCGTTGTCATTACAAAGGGAGATGAACCTTGGGCTTGTTCGATGATATGAAGGGATCGCTCGGCGGCATGATCGGCCAGGTCGCCGCCGCCGCCGCGCCGGCGTTGATTTCGGCGGCATTGGCCAAAACCAACCTCGGCAACTTGCAAGGGCTGGTGAATCAGCTCCAGCGAGGCGGCATGGGCGATCAGGTCAAGTCGTGGCTTGGCAACGGCGCCAATATGCAGATTACGCCCGATCAACTTCGCGCCGCGCTCGGAAACGACCAGGTCAAGCAATTGGCCGCGCACTTCGGCATTCCGGTCGACGCCGCGCTCAAGATGCTGGCGGAGCATCTGCCGGCAACCGTCGATGCGGCCAGTCCGAACGGCACGCTGCCGCACTGATACGAAGCCTGGCACCAAGCCTTGCGCGCGTAAAAAACCCCGCCGTTTCCGGCGGGGTTTGAGTTTGGAAAGCTAGGGCTGCAAAGCCCCATCAAGATGGTCGAAAGACGGGCGCACGAGCGTGAAGGCTGCGCGCCGTCGGTCGGCTCTTAAAGATTAATCGCAGACGCGAACGCGACGGACGCGAATGCGGCCGTAGCCGTCTTCGAACTGCTGGCGTTCGGTGTGACAGCCGCCGCCATAGCCATAGACGGGCTGATAGCCGGACTCATAGTAACCCGGCCCGCCGTAATAGCCGCTCGGCTGCGAGGCGACGGCCGCGCCGACCGCGAGACCGCCGATGACACCGGCGGCAATCGCGCCGTCATTTCGTGCTTGCGCGGGCTTGGGCGCTACCGTGACGCCCAAGGCCAAAGCCGAAATGGCAACAACTGTGATGATCTTCAACATGTGGGATCCCTTCTGTCTGTCTGACGGATTAATCGATGATCTGGACGATGCGGCGCGTGCGCGGATCGACCAGCACGGCCCGATCGTTCACGTAGGTGTAGCGATAGCCGCTGACGTGATACTCGGACGGCACGTCGTAATAGGTGACGCCGGCTTCCGGTAATTCCGCGCCGACGCGGAATTCGCTCTCGTAGCGATACGAAGGATGCCGCTGCGTCGTCACATAGGTGCGAAAGCGCGGGCGATCTTCGACGCCGAGAATGCCGCCGACGGTGCCGACGGCCGCGCCGACCGTGCCACCGACGATGGCGCCAATCGGTCCTGCCGCGCGATCACCCGCCGCCGCGCCATCTTGCGCGCCGCGCACGGTGCCTTGCGCCTGCGCTGCCAGCGGCAACGCCAAAGCGGCCAGTAGTGCCATTGATCCGATAATCTTGGTGTTCATGTCATGCTCCATTGGTTGGGGATTCCAACCAACTGGGCTGGACATCGGACCAACCCCCCATAGGAGCGATGGTTCCATCACCGAGTTCCCGCAGAACTTTCGCCGGTCCGCGCTTATTGTTGGAACCACAAGGATGACGCGATGCTGATTATTGAAATTGCCGGCGGCGTATGTTTGCTTCTGTTTATCGCCGCGGCCATGACCGGAATCGAAGGCAACGAATATGGCTAGCTCAACCAAACAAACCCCGCCGTTTCCGGCGGGATTTGCGTTTGGAAGCTAGTTTAGTCGATGACCTGCACCACGCGGCGTGAGCGCGGCTCCACCAGCACCGGATGGTCGTTCACGTAGGTGTAACGATAGCCGGTGACATGGAATTCGGGCGGCACGTCATAATAAGTGATGCCTTCTTCCGGCAACACGATGCCGACCTTCAGGTCGCTGTTGTAGCGATAGGACGGCACGCGCTCCCGAACGACGTATTCACGAAAGCGCGGGCGATCCTCGACGCCGAGAATGCCGCCGACCGTGCCGACCGCCGCACCGACCGTGCCGCCGACAATGGCGCCGACCGGGCCGGCCGCGCGCCCGCCTTCAACCGCGCCTTCTTGCGCACCGCGGACCGTGCCTTGCGCCTGCGCCGCGATCGGCAGCGCCAACGCGGTCATCAAGATTGCAGAACCGATAAGTTTGGTTTTCGTGTCTTGCTCCATAGGTTGGAAGTTCTAAGCACGCGGGCTGGACATGGATTCAACCAATTACGCGCGCGATCGTTCCCGCGCGCGTGCAGTCTTGGAACCTTGGTTCCATTTAACGAAAAAACCCCGCCGTTTCCGGCGGGGGGTTAAGCTGGGGGTAAGCCCGAAGGCTCAAGAACTCAGACGCAACGGCTGGATGCGCCGATGGTGAATTAGGCTGGAATTCTCTCTTCGACCTCGTGCGGCTCGCGCAGCACATAGCCGCGGCCCCACACGGTCTCGATGTAGTTCTTGCCCGACGAGGCATTCGCAAGCTTCTTGCGTAGCTTGCAGATGAACACGTCGATGATCTTGAGCTCCGGCTCGTCCATGCCGCCGTAGAGATGATTGAGGAACATCTCCTTGGTGAGCGTGGTGCCCTTG
>JAYTFS010000311.1:0-8023 GCA_043734185.1 Pseudolabrys sp.
CTTGCCGTCCTTGAACGGCGTGCCGAACTTGTCGCCGATGCGGTTGAGCGGGGCGATCACGTCCGTGGCGAAGCGGCCGGCTTCCTCCAGCACGGAATCAACCGTTGCTTCGTCGAGATCGCCATAGAGCCCTTCCGCCAGAGCTGCTTTGAGCCCGGCGGCGTGCTTGAGCGCAAAGGCAATATCGGCTACCGGCGCGCAGTACGTCATGGCGTTAATCTAGCGGGCGCAGGCAGTGGCGCAAAGCGCCGGCCAGCCGTTGATCGGGCAAGCCGTCGCCGCTATGGTCCGCGGCGTTGGGGCGTAGCCAAGTGGTAAGGCAGTGGATTTTGATTCCGCCATCCCCAGGTTCGAATCCTGGCGCCCCAGCCAACCAGTCCAATCTCTAGAGATTTCACCTACAATGTAACCAAAAAGCCCGCCGTTGGCGGGCTTTTTAAGTTAGGCCGAGAATCTCCGGGTGCCAAATTCGATATTTTTCTTGCGGCTGTGCCGAAAATCTCCGCGCATTTTCGGCAAGGTGGCCGTTTTCTGGAGAAACGAGTCGGAGACTGAGTTCGACAGCACTGCGCGACCGACGTGTCAGTTTATTGATCCGATTGATGGCGACCTGTTTGATCAACCCAAGGAGGGATTTATACCAAAACGAATGTCGTCGTATGCTGCGGCCATAATACGGGACCATATAGTCGCCGATGCGGTACGGCCCTAAATCTCAGTAGCCGCATAATCGACCGAGACCAAGCGACCCTTCAGACACCCCCCAGTCGGGGTGGCGCCGGCACCATGATGCTGAAGGACATGAAACACGGAGCGCGCTGCTTAGCTTAGTCGGGTTCTATCTCGCCTCGCGCCGCTTTGAGCGATTTTTCTCGCTGCTCATCCGTGAGGACGATCCTGTCGGGCAGTAGTCCAATGTTCTTTTGGACAAAATGCTCCTGCGAATGGTCGGTACCCCACACGAACTCGCGCGCCTGCTGAACGACAGTCTTATTCATGATGCGGACGATACGGCTTTTGCTCGCGGTCGGCAGCGTTTTGAAGCGCTCGTTGTAGGCCGCCACGAACAACTTGGTCGGTGCGATCGCAAGGGCGATGTGGGCTTCCGGGTTGGCGAGTCCGAGGGGCATCACGATCGGCCTATCGGAAGTCAAAAGCTCCCTCGATGCGCCGGCAACGTCGATCACGTTCCAGTGCATCCGCATGATGTCGGGCACGGCCCGGTCATGGTCGATGATTTCCTTGATCATCTCGCGGGCGTCTGATCCTGCACGGTCGCCAAGCTTCGCTTTGGTTGTTTCGCTCAGGGTTCGGCTATCACCCGGCTTTCGTTGCTCTTGCCACATCGGTTCTAGAGATTTGGTGCCCTCGGACCAGAGCGCAGCCATGTGGCTATTCAGGAGTTCGACGACTTCCTTGTTGCGATAGAGCAGAGAGCAGATGAACATCGCCCAGGCCCTGCGGTAGCGTTCATTACGCGGCTCTATGCCTGACAAGAGCTCTTGAAGCGCGGTCGCCGCGTCGTTGTCCATCGGCGACATGAACTTGGTTTCGAGGTCGTGCGCTCCCTCTTCGGGAACCCCCTCGGTCTTGTAGAGGTCGGTATGATAGCCGGTGCCCTTGACGCCCTTATACGTGTGCGCGATTTTCCCGCCATGCACCCGCCGCATCACGCACAGTCGGTCACCCCATTGGGACAGGTAGAACTGCGGGCTGGTGTGGTGGTCCATTTACAAACTCTAAGCCGACTTCGCCCGCGAAACATTCCATAAAATGACTTACGCGTCAGCCACGTCGGCGCATTCAGAACTCAGTTCTCGCCGTTGGTCGGGCCATGAGAGCGGCAGCGCCCGCGTGAAGTCCTTGAAGCGAATGCCGGGGATCTGATCGCCTTCGAGAATTGCCTTGGTGATATCGGGCGCTAGAAACGCCATCCGAAGGCTGTAACGAACGACTTTCGGATCCACTCCGGCTGATCGTGCCAAGGATTCAATCGTCTTGTGAGTGCCATCCATCAGCGATCTGGTCCAAGCATGCGCGCGGACAATGGCCTGCATCAGTTGAGGGTTGGTTGCCGGGGCTGTGGCTTCTTCGGATCCTTCGATGCGTCGAGGTTCGCACTTGTTGGGTGGTGACCACGGAAGCTCGATCGCGGGCCGAGTACTATCCGCCGTCGGTTTAAGCGTGATTGTCACGGTCTTGCCGCCGACCATGATGCGACTCACGTGGTCGATGAGGTTCTGTGGCGTGGGCGCGTCGTCATCAATAGCCACGTCGACGCGAAGTCGAAGTGCTGTCAAAACGGCGGCCTCAAGATCGACGCCCGAAACCCGAGTAATGGACCCGGCGTCAGCCTTTCTACCTTTCAGAATGGCAGAGCTGACATAGAATAAATATCGGACACCGCGTTTGACCGTGAAGCTCGGGCTCATCCGGTTGCCACGGTCGTCGAATATCAAACCTACAAGCAACGCGTTATTTTTCTGTCGGCGTCCGGTTCGCCCCAGCGAATTGGACTTGAGAAGCTGCTGTACCTGCTCGAAGACTTCACGATCGACGATCGCATCGTGTTCGCCAGGGAACCATGAGCCCTTGTGCCCCGTCTCGCCGAGATAAGTCCGGTTTTTGAGTAGATAGGCGAGGGGGCCATACGTGAATGCTATGCCACCTGACATCTTGAGTTTGATCTCCCGGGTGTTGGTGACGACACCTTTCTGATTGAGTTCGTCGATCAGATTCTGGAATGATCGAAGCACGAGATATCGACTAAAAATCATACGGACGGTTTTAGCGTCTGCCTCGTTGATGATGAGTTTCTTG
This sequence comes from Pseudolabrys sp., assembly GCA_043734185.1. Lineage (GTDB taxonomy): Bacteria > Pseudomonadota > Alphaproteobacteria > Rhizobiales > Xanthobacteraceae > Pseudolabrys. Next base: position 2,821 of record JAYTFS010000311.1, read on the forward strand.
TCTTTGCGAATATAGCCGAGCGGGACGCTGCCACCGGTCCATATGCCCTTCTTGCGTGAAGCTGCGACCTTGTCTCGGACCCGCTCGGAGGACAGCTCTCGCTCAAACTGGGCAAAAGACAGAAGGACATTGAGCGTCAGCCGTCCCATCGATGTCGTCGTATTGAACTGTTGGGTGACGGCCACGAAGGAAATCTTCTTGGCATCGAAGACCTCAACCAGCTTTGCAAAATCTGCGAGCGAGCGGGTGAGACGGTCAATCTTGTAGACCACGACGATGTCGATCAGTCCGGCATCGATATCTTTAAGCAGGCGCTGCAGGGCGGGGCGATTCAGATTGCCGCCGGAAAAAGCTGGAGCATCGTAGCGTTTTAGGATTGCCCGCCAGCCTTCATGCGTTTGCGACTTGATATAGGCCTCGCAGGCTTCGCGTTGGGCATCGAGCGAGTTGAACTCAAGCTCCAGCCCATGATCGGTGGATTTGCGGGTGTAGATAGCGCAGCGTAGTTGTTTGCCGGATTCGGCGACCATCGGCGCTACTCCTTACCGGTGCGCAGACCAAAGAATCTTGGGCCGTTCCAGCGTGTCCCTGTTATTAGGCGCGCAATTTCAGACAGGTTGTCGTAGGGCTTATTCTCAAACGAAAACCCGTCTTGCATCACGGTGATGCGATGACTTTTTCCTTTCCATTCACGAACCAACATTGCGCCGGGTTTGATCCGTCTCGGAATAACGATCTTGCCGTTGTTTTTGGCAGACTGGGCAATCAGCTGGTTCAGCAGCTGCGCAGTCGCACGGTCGAGACCGCCATGGGTATTTTCCTGCAGCTTCTGCGCGATGCTCCGGCGCAACAGATCCGGACCAAATGCCTCGGGTGGTTCGGTGCGAAATAGCGCGCGCCATCGCTTGCGCAATTCGTGGATCGAATATTCGAGCAGTTTCGTGAGCTCGTCCGTGACCGCCTCCTCAGCGGGGCTCGGAACAGACATGGACTGGCCCTCCGGCGATGGGATCGGCCGTCCATGCATGCTCTGGGTTGGCGACAAGTCCAGCCGTTACAATGCTCAATCCGCCAGTTTAAGACTTTTCGATCTTGGTATTGCAGCCTGAAGTTGCATCTTGATCTGCCGCAGCTTCACTCTCCGGCTCCGTACGAGTTCTAGCGTCGACGGTGATGCGTTCGATTGCGGTGATTTGCGGCTTATCGGACGGAAGTTCGACAATCCCCAATTTGCCGGCAACGTCCATCAATTTTGAGAACGATTGATGATTGCCCTTCAAAGCTTTGTTCAGATTAACCTCGATGACAGCCTCGATTTTGGACATTGAGCGGACGCGATCCCCTTCACGGACTTCGATTGTCCGGTGCACGGCGTCCAAAAAAATCTTTCCGACGCTCTTTCTTCCTTTTGGGCGCCCCTTTGGATTGCCAGACCGTCCCTTCTGGAATCGAGAAGCGACCGGCGGACGTCCATAGCCGACCATTTCATCGTTATCAGAATCATCAGGTCCGTTCATGACCGATGCTCCGGGCGCGGCGCCGTTGTCGTTTCGTGTTGTCGGTGCTCAAGAGTTTCCTCGAAGCTGGTCGTAGTCGCTTCAAGAACCGCCTCCTTGCCCGTTAGCGCCTGCCAGCGACGGATGACCACATCAACATACTTCGGATCGGTTTCCAAAGCATGGCCTTGCCGGCCGGTCTTTTCAGCAGCGATGATCGTGGTGCCACTTCCGGCGAAAGGATCGAGGATAAGGTCTGATCGGCGCGATGCGTCCTTGATCGCGTCGGCGACAAGCGCGACGGGCTTGACGGTCGGGTGCATGGCGAGCTCGTCGAGGCGACCGGTGCGAAAAGTATTCACACCCGGATAATCCCACACATTGGTGCGGTTGCGGCCGTGCCGGCCGAGCTCGACATTGTTGATGTGTGGATCTTTGCCGATCTTGAACACCAGAACGAGCTCGTGCTTCGACCGGTAAAGCGAGCCCATCCCGCCGTTATTCTTTTTCCAGACACACAGGTTGAGGAAGCCGTCATAGATCGTGCTTCCAACCGTAAGAATCTCGTAGAGATGGCGCCAGTCCATACAGACATAGTGCAGCGACCCGTCCCGCGATGCCTTTGCCGCCAGACCAAGCGTTGTCGCAAGAAAGGCCGTAAAATCGGTTTCCGTCATTTCGCCGGAAGCCATGGCGAATTCGCAATGGCGAACGCGGCCTAGGCCCGACACATGACCATCGATCCGAACATTGTATGGGGGGTCCGTGAACACTAAGTCGACTGTCTGGCCGACGAGCAATTTGGCGTATGCGGCCGGTGAACGCGCGTCGCCGCACAATAATCGATGCGCACCAAGCAGCCACAAATCACCGGCGCGACTTACTGGCGGACCTGAAGACGGATCCGGAATCTGGTCGTCTGCCGTGAGCGATTGGTGTGAGGCGTCACGAAACTCCTCTAAGATCAGATCGATCTCGGGAGTTTCAAAACCCGTCAGTTCGACTTCAAAGCCGATATCGATGAGGCCTTGCAGTTCGATCGCAAGAATTTCTGGGTCCCAACCAGCCTTTTCTGCCAGGCGGTTGTCGGCGATGACGTATGCGCTCTTCTCGACCTCGTTGAGGTGAGAGAGACGAACCGTCGGCACTGTCGTTATGTTGAGATCCTTGGCGGCTTCGACGCGTCCGTGACCGGCGATGATGCCGCCTTCATCGTCTATCAAGATCGGGTTGTTGAAACCAAATCTGAGAATGGAGTCTCTAATTTGGCGGATCTGGCGTTTAGAGTGGGTCCGAGCATTGCGATCGCGCGGCCGAAGCGTATGGATCGGCGTTTGCTCAATCTGAAGTTTGTGCATGGGTACCCTCGCTGGGTTAAAGCTGAGGAGGGCACCACTAACGAAAAAGCGGGCCCTCGATGTTCATCCGAACCCCTGGATCACCCAGGTCGGTTCGGCTGCATCGGGCATCCCGCCCATCCAAACGAAACAGTGGATCGCATCTCGCGAGTAAGGTTCGATCACCGAACCTGCTGTTCCACTGCCTATTGACCGAATCAATATAGCAAGCCGGAAGATAATTTCTAGCCCCGCCGATTCGCGGAATTAACAGGTTGCGAAACATTGCCCGGCCACCCCTGCAATGACGTGGCAGTCGGCTAGGTTTACGATGTCAAAAGGCGCGGGGCTTCGGCAGCCTTAGAAGGCCTAAACGCGGGGGAAAGACCATGCCGCTTCGCGAAACCCTACAAACCATTCTGAGCGACTATCCGGCGGCCAAAACGGCGCCCCTAGAAGGCCATGCGCTGGCGCAATTTATCCGTGGTGATTCGGAAGTCGCGGTGCAAGACGCGCTTGGCGAGCTCGGCACTGGCCTCGTGGTGGAAGGCAGCCCGGGGCAGGGCCAATGGGCGGCGGTGCCCTGGATCTCGATTTTTGATCCAGCGATTACCACCAGCGCGACGTCCGGCTATTACGTGGTCTATTTGTTTCATGCCAGCGCGCCGATTGTGCATCTATCGCTCAACCAGGGCACTACCAAAGTACGCGAGGAATTTGGCGGCCGCGCCCGCGAGATTCTGCGAGACCGCGCCGATTTGATGCGCAAGCGCGTTGCCGAGTTTGCCCAAGCGCTACCCGTCAGCAAAATTGAACTAGGACCAGAAGCGCGTTTGCCAGGCGACTATGTCGCCGGCCATGCGCTTGGCAAGACCTATGCGCTTGAAGCTCTACCCAGTGAGACTCAATTGCGCGCCGATGTGCAATCCATCGTAGGCGCCTATCGCGCGCTGACCTATCGCGGCGGCATTGATGCTGATGTGGAAACCCAAACCGATGTGACGGAAGAATTCGGTAAACCGGCGAATACGTCCATTACCGAGACTCGTAAATACGCCTATCACCGCAAAGTGGAACGCAATCGCACGGCTGCCAAGCAGGCCAAAAAATTCCACGGCACGGTCTGTCAGGCTTGTGATCTCGATTTTGAAAAACGTTATGGCGCCATCGGCAAGGGCTTTATCGAAGCCCACCATCTAAAAGCCATTTCAACGCTGGAGGAGGGGGTGGCCGTTACTTATGACGTGGCCGCTGACTTTGCCGTGTTGTGTGCCAATTGTCATCGCATGATTCATCGGAGCGACGATCCGAGCAATTTGAGTTTGTTTAAGAAAAATCTTATTGCGACTAAATCTTAAACTCGCAAAGTTCTGATCGGGCAGGGCATTTGGATTCGCATAAATACAGGTTACGGAACGCTCGGAAATACGCCCCCACGCTGACGCGGTCGTTCACGCAACCGGGAGCACATTGGTGTATTTCACCTGCTCCAGCGCGAAGCTCGACTCGATCGAGGCAATGCCTTCGATTCGCGTCAGCTTCTGCTTCAGGAAACGCTCATAGGCCGCAAGATCCGGAACCACGACGCGCAGCCAATAGTCGCGCGGGCCCGTCATCAAATAACACTCAAGTACTTCGGGCCAGCGCGCGATGGTTTTAGCAAAACGCTCAAGCAGTTCTTCCTTCTGCTTCTCCAATTTGACCGAAACGAACACGCTGACCGGTAACCCGACCGCGCGCTGGTCGAGCACCGCGACGTAGCGCGATATCACGCCCGATTTTTCCAGGATGCGTACGCGCCGCAGGCATGGCGACGAAGACAGCCCCACTTTGCCGGCCAGATCGGCCAGGCTCATGCGGCCGTCGTCCTGGAGTAGACGAAGGATTTTCATGTCCACCGGATCGAGCGCCTGAATTGGCATAATCCACCTGTTTTTGTTAAATTATTGATAGAATACGCCAATTGTGCCGATAGTTATAGTGTGAATTGGCAGGCATCACCGCGTCTTCATCCCCATAATCTATTGGATGAAGAGCCCTTTTCCCGCGGATAAATTGGCGACGCTGGCCGCGCTCGAGCGCAAAGTACTCTGGCTGGCGAGCTGGACGATCCACAACGCCAATCATCTGCGCGAGAGCACCGACGGCTTAAAAGTCGGCGGCCACCAGGCTTCGAGCGCCTCGCTCGCGACCATCATGACCGCACTCTATTTCGACGTGCTGCGGCCGCAGGACCGCGTCGCGGTTAAGCCGCATGCCAGCCCGATCTTTCACGCCATTCAATATCTGCTCGGCAAGCAGACGCGAGACAAGCTTGAAGCGTTTCGCGGCTACAAAGGCGCGCAGAGCTACCCATCCCGCACCAAGGAT
>JAYTFS010000312.1:0-2568 GCA_043734185.1 Pseudolabrys sp.
GCGCGGCTCAAGCGCAAATTTCTGATCGCGCCGGTGTCGAACGGCAACATCTCGCTGATGGTCGATCTCGCGAGGCGCAATGACTTTCCGTGGGATGCGATCCTGGGCGCCGAAGTCGCTGGCGACTACAAGCCCAAGGCGAGCGTCTATCTCGCCGCTTGCAAGGCATTCGATCTTGCGCCCGCACAATGCACGATGGTCGCTGCCCACAGCAACGATCTGGCGGCCGCAGCGCAATGCGGCCTGCGCACGGCCCACATCGCGCGGCCGAACGAATACGGGCCAAATACAGGCGAGGGCGCGCCGACCGTGCCGGTCGATTTCGCGGCAAAGGATCTAGCCGACCTTGCCGACAAACTCGGCGCTTGAGTTTCAGCCTTTGTAAACCGGCTCCGGCTGCGAGAAGAAGCTGCCCAGGATGTGATAAACCATCATGTAGTTCTTCTGCTGAAAGCTCGCGTGCGAAATGCCCGACATGACTGTGAATTGCTTGTCCGGGTTAGGGAGCATCGCGAAAAATGCCAGCAGGTCCTGCATCGAGGCGATGCCGTCGTGCTGGCCACGCATGATGAGCGTTGGCACCGTGATCTTCTCGGGATTCACGATCGGCAGTCGCGAGCACATATCGACATATGTGCCAGTCGGTACGGAATCGTCGAGCGCAACGACGGCGTCGGCGAAAGCCTCGATCACTTTGCGTTCCGCGGTGTCGGGATGGTCGCGGTCGAACACCGAGTGGATGAAGGCCTTGCTCATCGGGCGGCGGTTCATCTTGCTGAACTCGGGAAATTTCTTGCGCCGTTCGGCCAGCGTCGGCGAACCCTCGCCAGTCCACACCATGGCGTCGAGCGCTAGCCTTGCCACCATCTCGGGGTGACGCTCGGCAAACATCGCGGCGCGCAACGCGCCGGATGAAATTCCGTAGGTGAGGAACGCCCGCTTGCTGTTGCGTAGCTTTTGAATGTAGAGCGCCGCCGCGTAGCAATCGTCCGCGCCTTGGCTGATCGGCGCGTTGTTGTCGCGGTCCTTGGTGGAGCGGCCGTAGCCTTCCATGTCGACGCTCCAGCAGTCGTAGCCCTGGCGCGCGAAATGATCCATTGCCGAGGAATCCGGGCGCCCCGGCACCTGCAGGTCGAAAGTCGGTTGCGACGCCATCGAGGAGCCGTGAACGAACAGAATAATGCCTTTGGTCTTGGCCGGATCGCCCGCGCATTTGTTGAACAGGAACAGCTTCACGCCGCCGTCTTTGGTGGTCCAGTGTTCCTCGCCTTTGATCGCGGCGGCCGGCTTGCTCATTTCATTCATCACGCACCTGTTGTTCTAGTTGATGGCCGGAATGTTGTTGGCCTTGATCAGCCCCGACCATTTGGCGATTTCGGATTCCATGAAGGCCTTGAATTGTGGCTGCGTCATCATCAGCGGATTGGCGCCTTGCTCGCCCCACGCCGCCTTGATGTCGGCGCGCGCCAGGATCTTGTTAATCTCGCGGTTGAGCTGCTCGACAATCGGCTGCGGCGTTCCCGCCGGCGCCATGAAGCCAACCCAGAGGCTCGCCTGGAAACCTTTGACGCCGGCTTCGTCGAGCGTCGGCACGTCCGGCAGGATCGCAGAGCGCTTCTTGCCAGTAGTGGCGATCGCCCGCACCAGCCCGCCCTGGATCAGCGGTGCCATGGTCGGAACCGAGTCGAACAGCATTTGAATCTGTCCGCTCAGGATATCGTTGCGGGCGCCGGTCGAGCCTTTGTAGGGCACATGCACGATGTCGACGCCGGTGAGGTTTTTCAGTAGCTCTCCGGCCATGTGGTAGTTCGATCCGGGGCCTGACGAGCCGTAGTTGATGGTGCCCGGCTTTGCCCGCGCCATCGCGAGCAGCTCGGCCACCGATTTCACCGGCAGCGATGAAGGCACTACGAGAACCAGATCGGTGTCGATCAGTGGCGCCACCGGGACGAGATCGCGCATCAATTGATAGGGCTTCGTGGCGTATAGCGTCTCGTTGACGCACTGCGTCCCCGAAATCATCAGCAAAGTGTAGCCATCGGGCGTGGCTTTCGCGACCACATCGGTGCCGATGGTGGTTCCAGCGCCCGGACGGTTCTCGATAATGAAAGTCTGGTGCATGGATTGACGCAATTCCTCGGCGATCGCACGAGAATAGACGTCAGTCGGCCCACCAGGGCCAAATGGGGCGATGATTTTCACCGTGCGGGAAGGGTAATCCTCAGCCATGGCCGGCGCCGCGGCAAAGTTCAGTGTCACGGCTGCGACAAGGAGAGCGGCTATTTTTTGCGGGATGGCCATGCACTTCGTCCGGTTCGAGCGCGCTTCTTTGTGGCGCCGCGTATAACTATCGAGGGCGTATTGGTTCGCGTCAATTGCAGCAAAGCGCGGCAAAGGCAGGGCCGGAAATGCGTACCGTGGATGTCTTCTAATGTCGGCTTGCCACCCTTTGTGCACTGCGCTAAGCCACGAATGCCCCCGTCCTTGAGGCACTTTCAAGCAAGGCAGGTGCGTTTTATGAGCGGGGCTACGGCCGGTTCGGGCGGCCGAGCAGTCCAGGGCGAGCGC
>JAYTFS010000313.1:0-3964 GCA_043734185.1 Pseudolabrys sp.
GACGGCGTCATGCCGAGGCCGAGAAAGCCGATGCCCAGGGGCGTTGCGATCTCGCGCACCTGCGCCAGATGCGCCATCAATTCCGACTGGGTCTGGTGCACGGTCTCGACCGGCGCGCCCGACAATTCAAACTGGCCGCCCGGCTCCAGCGAAATCGCGCCGCCGCCGGTGACGTCATACAGCCCGATGATGTTGCCGCGCTCCATGATCGGCTCCCAGCCGAGCAGGAGCTGCATGCCCTCCAGCAGCGCGCCGATGCCGCGCGCGCCTTCGTAAGGCACGGGGTGATGGCCTTCCAGCGTGAACGGGGTCTTCTCGTGCTCGGTGCCGATGCGGAATTCGGACGGCGGCTTCACGCCGGCCGCAAGCCACGCCACGAGTTCGTCGCGCGATTGCAACGGCGTCATATCGATTTGGTCACGCGCCATAAAAAATCCGGATCTTTGGCGATTCGACCGAACGCGCCGTGTGGCTGAAGGGGTTGCGGACAGCGCTGTCCGCAAGAACGAAAGAGTAGAGGCGGATCATCGGGCGGGAACGCCGTCTCGCGCGGCGACCGCCTTGACTTCACTGCAGGAGCAACCCAGCCGGTCCAAGAGACCGCAGAGCTTCATGGCGTCGGTGTCGGACAGCTTGGAGCCGACGTGCTTTTCGATCGCCGCGGAATAAGCGTTCCACATCTTCTTCTGCAATTCGCGACCGGCTTCACTGATTTCGACGAACTGGCCGCGCTTGTCGATCTTGCATTCGCGCCGCGCCGCCAACCCCTCATCGACCAGCCGGTCGATCAGCCGCGAGGTCGAATATTGCGGGATCAGCATCTGCTTCTCCAGCTCGACCGGGCGCATCTCGCCGGACGGCGCACGCGACAATTCGAGCAGCGCATCATACCAGGCGAGCGGCGGGAAGCCCGCCTTCTTCAAATCCTGCTCGACGGCGTCAAGCACCCGGCTCTGCACCCGCATCAGGCGGATCCAGGCGTTGGTCGCCTCGGTCGATGGTTTGCGTTTCATGCTCTAGTCCATATCTGTCACAGATCAGTGTACCGCACTAAATGCAGCTGCATCAATCTTGACTATTTCATGCAGATGCATTTAGTCATGCCGACGGTTAATGCCAAGATTTCCGAGCGACGGAACAAGAGCTGTAAAAGGGCAAGAGCCCTAAAAGGGAAGGAAATCCAATGAAATTGTATTATTCGCCAGGCGCCTGCTCGCTGTCCCCCCATATCGCGCTGCTGGAGGCCGGCCTCCCCTATGATCTGGTCAAGGTCGACGTCCGCGCCAAGAAGCTCGAAAATGGCGATGACTTCCTGAAGGTCAATCCAAAGGGCCAGGTGCCGGCGCTGGAGCTGGACTCAGGCGAGATCGTGACCGAAGGCCCGGTCATCGTCCAGATGATCGCCGACAAGGCGGCCGGCAAGAACCTCGCGCCCGCCCGTGACAGCGCCGAACGCTACAAGCTTTTGGAGTGGCTCAACTTCGTCACCACCGAACTGCACAAGAACTTCAGCCCGCTGTTCAATCCCGCGATCCCCGACGAGGTCAAAGCCTTCTTCAAGGACCGCATCATGGGCAAGTTCAAATATGCCGACGACAAGCTGGCCGGCCAAGACTACCTGATGGGCAAGCAGTTCACCGTCGCCGACGGCTACCTCTACACCATGCTGCGCTGGGCCGACGGCAACAAGATGGACCTCTCCGCTTTGAAGAACCTGATGGCCTTCAAGGACCGCGTCGGCGCGCGCCCGAAGGTGCAGGAAGCGCTGACCAAGGAAGGCCTGCTGAAGGCGGCGTAAGCTTTCGCGGATCGCTATCAAGATTGAGGGCCGGATCGGTGATCCGGCCCTTTTTCAGTTCGTCATTGCGAGCCGTTGGCTCCCTTGCGCAAACGCTTCGCGTTTGTCGCAGGCAATGACGGGATTCGCGTTGGCGCCGCCATCAGTATCGCGCAGCACTGAACGCCGACGCGTCCGTAAATGTCTTCTCGCCGCTCATCAGTTCGGCCAACAGACGCCCGGTTGCGGGGCCAAGCGTGAGGCCCTGATGGCCATGGCCGAAATGCATCCACAGGCCGCTGTGCTGCGGCGCTGATCCGACCACCGGCAGCATGTCGGGCATGCAGGGGCGGACCCCGCTCCAGGGTTCGGCTTCGACCGCGGTGCCGAGATCGATAGTCTGGCGGGCGGTCTGCTCGGCCCGTTCGAGCTGGAGCGGCCGCGCCGACATCGTCCGGCCCTTCAGTTCGGCGCCTGAGGTGATGCGCAACCCCTTCGACATCGGCGCCATCACGTAGCCGAAGGCGGGATCCTGCAACGGCATATTGAGCGTGCCGCCGCCGCTGAAATGGCGGTGGTAGCCGCGCTTGCGCACCATCGGGAAGCGATAGCCGAATTGGCGCAACAGATCGGGCGACCATGGACCGAGCGCGACGACCGCCGCCTCGGCGTCGAGCCGGCCATCATCGGTGACAACCGTCCAGCCGCCGCCGCTCGCCGGCGCGAGCGTCGCCGCGTCGCCGTTGACAAAGGTGCCGCCCGCGCGAAGGAAAAGATCCGCATAGGCCGACACCAGCCCGCCCGGGTCCGAGACCGGCCAGGGATCGAGCCAATGGATCGCGCCCGCGCCAGTGTCGGTCAGCGCAGGCTCGGCTGCCGCAAGTTCCGCCGGCCCCATGACGCGCGACCGCACGCCGTGTTCGGCCGCTAGCGTCGCGGCCATTTGAGCCGCATTATCCAGCGCGGCCTGCGTACGGTGCAGCGAGCGATAGCCGGTTCGCCGTACCAGCGCGTCTGCGCCGGCTTCGGCGATCAGCACGGCGTGCTCGGCTGCCGCCCGGGCGATGATCCGGGCGTAAGCCTGCGAAATACGCCGGTGCCTTTCCGGCGCGGAATGCCACCAATAACGCAGCAGGGAGCCGATATGCTGCGGCAGCGACGCCATGCTGTAATGGACATCGTTGGTGCGTCGCATCGCGATGTCAGCCAGGGAGCGCAGATCGCGCGGCATCGGATAGGGCCGAACCGCTTCGCTCTGGATGATGCCGGTGTTGCCGTAGCTGGTCTCGCGACCCGGCGGCTTGCGGTCGACCAATACGACCGACCAGCCGCGGCGCTGCAGATGCAGCGCCGAAGCGACGCCAACGATACCGGCGCCCAGAACGATAACACTTCGCATTGGATGTCGGCCCAAATCCCCATAACCACGGCCTCTGGTTATGGGTCCCGCCCCTCGTGCGCAATAGCGCACCGGACCGGGAGACGATGTTTTTTACACCGCGACTAAGCCGCCAGCTTCTTCGGCGGGATGAGTTTCGCCGGCGCCACGCAAGCGCCGCATCCACAAAACAAAGGGCCGGATCGACGATCCGGCCCCAAAGTTCGTCATTGCGAGCGAAGCGAAGCAATCCATGGCGCGGCATAACGGATGGATGGATTGCTTCGTCGCTTTGCTCCTCGCAATGACGGCGACTACGCCGCGGCCAGCTTCTTCGGCGGGAAGCGGCCGTAGAACGTTTCGCCCTTGGCCGCCATCTCAACCAGCAGTTTCGGCGGCGTGAAGCGGGAGCCGTATTTGGCCTCCAGCTTGTGGCAGAGCTCGACAAACTTTTTCGTGCCCATGAAATCGATATAGGATAGCGTACCGCCGGTAAACGGCGCGAAGCCGAAGCCGAGGATCGAGCCGACGTCGGCCTCGCGCATGTCGGTGATGACGTGATCCTCGACCGTGCGCGCGGCTTCCACCGCCTGCACCACCAGAAAACGCTGCTTCAATTCCTCGATGTCGAGGGTATCGGGATCGAGCTTCTTCGGCTGCAGATCGGCAAGCCCGGCCCACAGGCTCTTCTGGCCCTTGCCCTTCTCGGGATAGTCGTAAAAGCCTTTGCTGTTCTTGCGGCCGAGACGACCCTGCTTCTCCACCATCTCCACCATCAGCTTCTTCTGATCCGGGTTGATGGCGTTCGG
>JAYTFS010000314.1:0-10089 GCA_043734185.1 Pseudolabrys sp.
GAAGGCTTCCAGAAAGCGGAAGCCCTTGTTCATCAGCAGCAGAAGCAGGAAGGCGTCGGCCGCGGTAATCAGCGCGCCGGCGATCAGCGGGATTCCAAACAGCAGCTTGAGCGCAATCGCCGTGCCGATGACTTCGGCGAGATCGCAGGCGATGATCGCCAGCTCGCACGCAACCCATAGCATGAGGCCGACGGGCCGCGAGTAGGCGTCGCGGCAGGCCTGGGCGAGATCGCGCCCTGTCGCAATGCCGAGCCGCACCGACAGCGCCTGCAACAGGATCGCCATCAGATTGGAAATCATGATGACGGAAAGCAGCGTGTACCCGAACTTCGATCCGCCGGCGATGTCTGTCGCCCAGTTGCCGGGGTCCATATAGCCGACCGAGACCATGTAGCCCGGTCCTGAAAACACCAGCAGGCGCCGGACCCATGAACCGCCGAGCGGAATACCGATGGTGGAATGGACCTCCGAAAGGCTCGGTTGATCCGCCGCCGTGCGCGTGAAGCGCCAGCCCGATTTCGCCTTGTCGTTCATGGCGCTTTCGATCGAATCCGTTCGCAGAGTCATCGGTGTAAGTCCCGCCGCCCGTACTTGCAACTTATTCGCAACAAGCTGGCAGACGCGATCCTCGTCGTCAAGCAGTTGCGAGTGATTTGCAACTAGTTCCCTCGTGGAACTTTGCGAGTTTCGCTGAATTATCTGACACTTGCGATCATTCGGCCGGGGTACAAGACGCGATGAATGCCAATCGGGCTCGATTGCCGTCGGCCTGTGCGCTGTTTGCACTGATCGCTGTCGGCGCGGTGGTGGTCGGTCCGGCTTGGGCCGCAGGCGAAGCGCCCAAGGGGCCCTCCGAAGTCATTTTCATCCTGCAAATACTGGCCCTGATGATTGTCGGCCGCCTGCTCGGCGAGGCCATGCTGCGCATGGGTCAGCCGGCGGTCATGGGGCAACTGGTTGCCGGATTGCTGCTTGGCCCTTCGTTTTTCGGCCTGGTGCTGCCGGACATGCAGCATGCTCTGTTTCCGAAGAACCCCGAACAGAAGGCGATGATCGACGCGATCTCGCAGTTCGGCATTCTTCTTCTGCTGCTTCTGACCGGGATGGAGACCGACCTCAAGCTGGTGCGCCAGACAGGGCGCGCTGCGGTCTTCGCCTCGCTCATGGGCATTGTCATCCCTTTCGTCTGCGGCGTCGCGCTCGGCGAGATGCTGCCGGACGCGATGTTGCCCGATCCGCGCAAGCGGCTGATCACGTCGCTGTTCCTCGGCACGGCACTGTCGATCGCCTCGGTCAAGATCGTGGCGATGGTGGTGCGAGAAATGAACTTCATGCGCCGTGTCGTCGGCCAAGTGATCCTCGCCTCCGCCATCATCGACGACAGCGTTGGCTGGATCATCGTCTCGATCATCTTCAGCCTCGCGCTGCACGGCGCGGTCGATGCGATGTCGCTGGCGCAAAGCGTGGTCGGCACGTTCGTGTTCATGGTGCTCAGCCTGACCATCGGCCGGCGTATCGTGTTTTTCATCATCCGATGGGTCAACGACACCTTCGTTTCCGAATATGCCGTGATCACCGCGATACTGGCCATCATGGCCGGCATGGCCATGACCACGCACCTCATCGGCGTGCATACGGTGCTCGGAGCGTTCGTCGCCGGCATTTTGATCGGCGAATCCCCCATTTTGACCAAACATATCGACGAGCAGTTGCGCGGTCTGATCACGGCGTTCTTCGCGCCGGTGTTCTTCGGCATTGCCGGCTTGAGCGCGGATCTCTCTATCCTTTCCGATCCGAAGATTTCGCTGCTGACGGCAGGCCTGATCCTTATCGCCAGTATCGGAAAATTCGGCGGCGCCTTCATCGGCGCGGAACTGGGCGGACTTACGCGGCGCGAGGGCTTTGCGCTCGCCTGCGGCATGAACGCGCGCGGCTCGACCGAGGTGATCATCGCCACCGTCGGCCTGTCGATGGGCGCGCTCAATCAAAACCTTTTCACCATGATCGTCGTCATGGCCGTGATTACGACATTGGCGATGCCGCCGACACTGCGCTGGGCGTTGGCGCGCATTCCAATGCGCAAGGAGGAAAAACAGCGGCTTGAGCGCGAAGAACAGGAAGAAAAAGGATTCGTGTCAAATCTCGAACGGCTGCTGATCGCCGTCGATGACAGCCCCAACGGCAAGTTCGCATCGCGCGTGGCCGGCATGCTGGCCGGCACGCACGGCATGCCGACGACTGTGCTGCACATCAAGGAGGCGGCAAACATCGAAGACAAGGAAATCGTGGACAAGGATTCTCTGACCAAAGATCCAAAGGAAGCGGAAGACGCCGAAAAGAAACCGGCCAAAGATGCAAAAGCCGATAAGGCGCAGGAAAAGAAGGCTGAGCATGCCGGTGAAACCGTCAAGCAGGCGGCGGAGCTGATCAAGAGCAAGCAGAAAGTCGAAGAAAAAGTCGATACGCCGGTGGAAGTGACTACCATCGTGCACGAAGCCCCCGGCCCCGACATCATCGCGGAAGAAGCCGAGAAGGGTTATGACCTCATGATCATCGGCCTGGAGAAAACCACGCACCGCGGCAAGGATTTCCACGACAGTGTGACATCGCTCGCCAAAGGCTTCGGTGGACCGCTGGCCATTACGGCCGTGCGCGGCGACCTGGCGGAAAAGCCCGCCGGCAAGCTGAACATTCTTGTGCCGGTCAACGGCACCGAGCCTTCCCGTCGCGCCGCAGAGGTCGCCATTACCATGGCGCGCGCGGCGAAAGCGTCGCTCACGGTTCTTTATGTCGCGGTGCGCGGCGCCGGCAAGGAAGGCGCCCGGCGTGGCCTGCGCACGCGTCGCCACGAGGAAGCCATTCTCAAGGACATCGTCGCCATTGCCGACGGCTACAACATGAGCATCCGTACCGTCTTGATTTCCAACAATGCGGCCGACGACGCGATCCTCAAAGAGGTTGCGCGGCGCAAGAACAATCTGGTTGTGATGGGGGTCGGGCGGCGGCCCGGCGAAAAACTGTTCTTTGGCGACACGGCGTCGTCATTGCTGGAACACGCCGAGTGTTCGTTGCTGCTGGTGGCGAGCTAAATTACTCCTCATCACCCTTCTTGCCGCCAGTCGGCGTCGCGCGGAATTTGTTGTTCTTCGGCAGACCCTGGGCAATGCGGCCGGCATCGGCGCGTTTTCCCCGCCAGTCCTTGAGGTCCTTCATCGACAGCGTCTGCGTGCGGCCTGCGCCGTCGGTCCACGTCAGCCCGTCGTCGGCCTTGAAGGTGGTGACGTCGGACAGGCCCTTTTCCTTGTATTTCTGCAGCCGAACGCCGCGCCCGCGCGTCATTTCCGGAATTTCGTCAAGCTTGAAAATCACCATCTTACGGTTAGCGCCGATGCTCGCGACCAGCTCGCCGTCGACCGTCGTCATCGCCACTGCCTTGTCGGGCGCTTTCAGATTGAGAACCTGCTTGCCCTTGCGCGTGGTGCCAAGCGTCTCGTCTTCGGGCACCACGAAGCCATTGCCGCCATAGCTCGCCACCAGGAATTTGCGCCCGCCTTGGTAGGCCATGGCGCCGACGATATCGGCGTCCTGCTCGATGTCGAAATACATCCGGATCGGCTCGCCGTGACCGCGACCGCCGGGAAGCTTCGAGGCCTCCAGCGTGTAGAACTTGCCGTTGCCGGCGAAAATGAGAATCTTCGCTGTCGTCTCGGTCGGGAACGCGAATTTCAATTCGTCGTCGGTCTTGAAGGCGACGTTCGAGAAATCCGTGACATGACCGCGCAAGGCGCGAATCCAGCCCTTGTCCGACACCACGACGGTGATCGGCTCGCGCACCACCATCGCTTCTTCGATTGCGGCCTCGTCGTGTTCCGGCGCTTCGCTGAAGGTCGTGCGCCGCTTGCCGATGTCGGTCTTGGGCCCGAAGGTGTTTCTGATTTCCTTGATCTGACCGGCGATGGACTTCCATTGTTGTACTGGGGAGCCGATCAGCGATTTGAGCTTGGTGCGCTCTTCCTTGAGCGCCTTTTCCTCGGCGCGGATTTCGATTTCCTCGAGCTTGCGCAAATTGCGCAGCCGCATGTTGAGGATGGCGTCGGCCTGCACGTCGGAAATCTTGAAGGTCTTCATCAGGATGGGTTTGGGCTCATCCTCCTTACGGATGATCTTGATGACCTTGTCGAGATTGAGATAGGCGACCAGCAAGCCGCCAAGCACTTCCAGCCGATGCTCGATCGCTGCGAGGCGATGCTTGGAGCCGCGCACCAGCACGTCGCGGCGGTGGTCCAGCCATTCGCGCAGCGCTTCGGCAAGGCCGAGCACGGTCGGGATGCGGCCTTTGACCAGCACGTTCATGTTGAGCGGAATACGGTTTTCCAGCTCGCTGAGTTTGAACAGCGACTCCATCAGCAATTCGGCATCGACCGCACGCGAACGCGGCTCGATCACCAGCCGCACATCCTCGGCCGATTCATCGCGCACATCGGCGACCAGCGGCAGTTTCTTGTCGTTGAGTAATTCGGCAATCTTTTCGACCAGCCGCGACTTCTGCACCAGCCAGGGCATCTCAGTGATGACGATCACGTAGGTGCCGCGGCCAGTTTCTTCCTTCGACCAGCGCGCCCGCACGCGAAATGAGCCGCGTCCCGTGGTGTAGGCCTCGCCGATTTCCGATGGCGGATCGACGATGACGCCGCCGGTCGGGAAATCCGGGCCCTTGACGTATTTAAGCAGCGTGCGGCTGCGCGCCTTGGGATTGTCGATCAGGAACAAAGCCGCGTCGCAAACCTCAGCAGCGTTGTGCGGCGGTATCGAGGTCGCCATGCCGACCGCGATGCCCTGCGATCCATTGGCCAGAAGATTGGGGAAAGCTGCCGGGAGCACGATCGGCTCTTCGCCGGTACCATCGTAGCTCGGCCGGAAATCGACCGTGTCCTCATCGATGCCGTCGATCAGCAGGCCGGCTACCTGCGTAAGCCGCGCCTCGGTGTAACGCATGGCAGCGGCGTTATCGCCGTCGATGTTGCCGAAATTGCCCTGCCCGTCCACCAGCGGATAGCGCTGGGCGAAATCCTGCGCCAGCCGCACCAAGGCGTCGTAAATCGCCTGGTCGCCATGCGGATGGAAATTGCCCATCACGTCGCCGACCACCTTGGCCGATTTCTTGAACGCCGAGCCGGGGTCGAGCCGCAGTAGCCGCATGCCGTACAGAATGCGGCGGTGCACAGGCTTCAGGCCGTCGCGCGCATCCGGCAACGCGCGGTTCATGATGGTCGACAGGGCGTATGCTAGGTAGCGCTCCTCGAGCGCCTCCCGCAGTGCAACCTCTTCGACCGTGCCCTTGTCGGGGGGAATCAGTCTCTTGCCCATGATCTTGGGGTACTTCAGGCCGGGTCGATGAACAACATGTGAATAACCGGGTCACGTCCCGTGCGGCTTTACTGGGGTACTGTCCAAATCAACAGCAGGTGTCGTACCTGCGTGACGGCCGGTTGCAAGCGGTTCGAATGGAACCAATAATGCCTCTGCCCGTTTAGTAAGACCTACCTAGGAGAGGAGATTCAGGATGCGTGCGATTATTCTTGCGATGCTCGTTGCTGTGGGCATCGGACTTGGCTTTATGCCGACCGTCAACGCTGCGCCGGCCAATGGCGTGGCGATCAGCCAAGATGCTGCTGACTCGAGCAACGTGACGAAGGTTCAGCACTGGCGTTGGGGCAGCCGTCGTGGCGGTCACTGGCGCTGGGGCAGCCGCAGTCGCGGTGGTTGTCACTGGCGCGGCAGGAGCGGCTGGCGCTGCTAATCGCGCCATAGCGTGATGGTTATTGACGGGCTGGACGGAAACGTCCGGCCCGTTTTTTTTGACTATCTCGGCGCCTCAGGCGAGCGGTTCTTTTCCACGTTTGCCGGGCGCATCTGTGCAGGCCGCAGGCTTAAATCCTGCGGCGTCCGGTCGAGGATGAAGCAGCCATAATAGGCGGCTTCGGATTGACGCTTTCGGCTGGCGCAGCGGTGCACCGGATCGAACTCGCGTTCGCCCTTGTATTGTTTGTAAGGCGAGATTGCGTAGCGGACCGCGCCGTCGGGCGAGCCGCCGAAGCGGTCGATCTGACCCTTGAGCTTGGGTTCGACCTTGAGGATCGCGTTACGTAGCGTCTCGCCCTCTATGAAATTGTCCGGCAACTGGTCGAACGGGCCGTCAAAATAATTATTGATCCGCACGTTTTCCTCGTACACGCCGATTAGAATTTTCCGGTTGAGCCGGTGATCGCGGTAATAAACGAAACCGGTGCGTTTGCCGATGACGATGCGGTCACTACGCTCGGTGTTGAAAAATTCGTCGGCGACCCTGACGGTCTCATCGAGGATAAACAGAAAATTGTTGACAGCGGCATTGTAGACCAGAAAAAAGCGAATGCCGGAATCGTCGAACACCGGCCCGATGAACTCCTCTTTCGCCGAGAGCGCGTTGGCCGGCGGCTTGACCTGCGACAGATCGTTGAGTTCGAAGATGACGCTCTTGTCCTTGTAGGAAAGCCGGTAGCGAAAGCGTTCTAACTTCTCCAGCTTCACGCCGTTCGTTGCGTCGAGCACGCGAAATTCGCCGGGCGCATCGTCACGCCAACCGGTGCTCTGCTCGAAATAGCCGAACTGCACCTTGCCTTGGTCGCGGTCGCTGGCGTCGAGGCGGATGTTGCCGGCATAAGGCGCGCCGTTGAGCTCGAAGCTGAAATAGAAATAATTCTCGGTCGGATAGACCTTCACCTGATCCGGCAGGCCGTTGAGCACGTAGGCGAATACCGCGAGCGGATCCTTCACGTCCAGCGTGGCCGGCTTAAGCACGGTCTCGATGTAGTTTTGATGGAGCTGCAGCTTCGGCGGGTCGTATTGCGCGGAGGCGACGGCACACCAAAGCACCGCAAGCATGATGACGACAGCCCGGATCATGCGGCGAGCGCGCGATTGAGCGCCGCGATGAAATGCGCGCGCTCGTCGGTCAGCGTCAGGCCGCGCGGCTGCAACACATGGCGCTCCAGAAAAAACCCGGTGAGCGCAAAGCCGTCGGCAAGATCGCGGCCGCCCGGCAGCGTATCCAGGTCGCGTAGGAAGGCCGGCAGCTGCAGCATCTTGTCGGCGTAAGGCGCGCCGGCGCCACGCGACACCGCCCGCCCGGATTTGGGAGAAACATAAACGAGTTCGTCAGTCGTGCCGGTCGAAACGCATTCGCTGAGATCAAGGCCGAAGCCGAGCTCGGTCAAAAGCTGCAACTCGAAACGCACCACCAGTGGCGCCGCCAGCAGCGGGTCTTCCAGCCGGTCGAGGATTTCCTCGAATACCGAATAGAGGCCCGCATGCGGGTCGCGCTCAGGCAACAGCCGCATCATCGCGGCCAGATGGCCAACGCCATAGATCGCGTGCGGCGCGCCGAAGAAATTCGACGCGCGCTGGTGCAGCGGCTCGACCGTGTAGTTGCCGAGATGTTCGTCCAGGCGTGCGCGCCAGCTCGCGGTCACGGAATTACCGGTCTGCAAAATCGGTTTGAGCTTGGAGCCGAACCCGCCCCGAACGAGGCCCAGATGGCGGCCATGCTCGCGCGTCATGAGTTCGAGGATGGCGCTCGCCTCCCCGTGCCGTCTTACGCCGATTACGATGCCTTCATCGGTCCACTGCATCGGCTTCTGTCTAATCTATTCCTTCGGAAACTCCAGCCCCATGGCGCGGTAACGCTCCGGGTCGTCGCCCCAGCCCTCGCGCACCTTCACGAACAGAAACAGGTGCACCTTATGCTCGACGATATCGGTGATTTCGCGGCGCGACGACTCACCGATCGATTTTAAGGTCTGCCCGCCTTTGCCGATGACGATCTTGCGCTGGCTTTCGCGCTCGACATAGATCGTCTGCTCGACCCGGATTTCGCCGCCGCGCAACTCCTTCCACGACTCGGTTTCCACTGTGGAATGATACGGCAATTCCTGGTGCAGCCGCTCGAACAGCTTTTCGCGCGTGATTTCGGCCGCCAACTGGCGCAGCGGCGCATCCGACATCTGGTCCGGCGGGTAGAGCCACGGACTTGGCGGCATGCGCTCGGCCAGCACACGCTTGAGATCGGCAACCCCGTCGCCGCTCAGCGCCGAGATCATGAAGGTCGATTCGAACTTGGCCTTTTCATTGGCGATTTTGGTGAGCAGCAAAAGCGTGTCGCGCGGCACCAGGTCGATCTTGTTGAGGATCAGAATTTTCGCAGGCTTGACCTCGGCGAGCCGCGCCAGCAGCGCTTCGGCCTCCTCGTCGATGCCTTTGCGGGCATCGATCAAGACGCCGACCAAATCGGCCTCATGCGCGCCGCTCCAGGCCGTCGTGACCATGGCGCGGTCGAGACGGCGTTTCGGTGCGAAAATGCCGGGCGTGTCAACGAATATGAGTTGTGACTTGCCTTCCAGTGTGATGCCGCGGATCAACGCGCGGGTGGTCTGCACCTTGTGCGAGACAATCGTGACCTTGGAGCCGACCAGCGCGTTGAGCAGCGTCGATTTGCCGGCATTGGGAGCGCCGATCAAGGCGACAAAGCCGCAGTGGGTGTCGCCGTTGGGTGCTTTTGGATCAACCATCAAGCTTGTCCACGGCCACGCCGACGCGCGTAAGCATGGCGGCCGCGGCCGCCTGCTCGGCGGCGCGCTTGGAGGAGCCCATGCCCTCGGCCGGCGGGCGGTCGGGCAGCACGACGGCGACGCGGAATTCCGGATCGTGATGCGGGCCAGTGCGCGCCAGTTCGCGATAGGCCGGCGTCGGCAGACCGCGCCCTTGCGCCCATTCCTGCAACATGGTTTTCGGATCGCGTAGCGGCCGCAGCGGCTTGAGCATGCGGTCTTTCCAGAATTTTGCGATCAGCGATTCCGCCGCCGCATAACCGCCGTCGACGAATACCGCGCCGACCAGGCCTTCGCAGGCGTCCGCCAGGATGGTCGCGCGCAGGCGTCCGCCGGCGCTCGATTCCGAATTGCCAAGCTTGAGCGCAGGACCAAGGTCCATCGCTTTCGCCACCTCCGCACAGGTTTCCTTGCGCACCAGATCGGCGAGCCTTCGCGACAGCTCGCCCTCGTTCGCCTTCGGAAAGGCGCGAAATAGCATGTCGGAAATCACCAGGCCCAGCACATGATCGCCGAGAAACTCGAGACGCTGATAGCTTTCCGACCTTTTTTGCGGGCCACCCGACAGCGCCGAAATATGCGTGAGCGCGCGCTCAAGCATCGCCTTATCGGCGAATTTATAGCCGATCCGCTCCTCGAGCGCTGTGCGATCCTTGGCTGCCTTGCGGCTCATCGCACGATCGTAAACAGCCTGTCCCAGCGCACCGCCATCGGCCAGCGCCAGAATTGCCAGGCGCGCTCACCTTCGTAGACCGAGAAGAAAATAATTTGCGCACGGCCGACGATATTCTCGAACGGCACCATGCCGACTTGCGAGAAGCGGCTGTCGGTAGAATTATCGCGGTTGTCGCCCATCATGAAATAGTGGTCGGGCGGCACGGTGTAGACCTGGGTGTTGTCGGCAAATCCGTTATCGACCAGATCGAGCGTGTAGAAGCTTACGCCATTCGGCAGCGTGTCCTTCCAGCGCTTGACCGGCTGCTCGCGCGCGCCTTCCTCGGTTTCGATGAAGTCGGTCGTCTTTTCGTGCTTGACCGGCACGCCGTTGATGCTCACGACGCCGTCGATCACCTGAATCTTGTCGCCGGGCAGCCCGATCACGCGCTTGATGTAATCGGTAGAGGGATCCTTGGGCAGGCGGAACACAACGACGTCGCCGCGCTCCGGCATCCAAGTCCCGGGCAGCCGTCCCGAAAACAGCGGCAGCGATAAAGGCAGTGAGTATTGGCTGTAGCCGTAGGAATATTTCGACACGAACAAGTAGTCGCCGACCAGCAGCGTCGCCTTCATCGAGCCGGATGGAATGTTGAAGGGCTGAAACAGGAAAGTGCGGATAACGAGCGCGATGACCAGCGCGTGAAAAATCACGCGGATCGTTTCTGAAATCCCGCCTTCTTTCCGTTTTGTTCCGGATGTCACGCTCATCGGCCTCTCGTCCCAAACA
>JAYTFS010000315.1:0-5400 GCA_043734185.1 Pseudolabrys sp.
TCACGTCATCGCCGGCAAGTTCACGCCGCTGGCGGTGGTCAGTACCGGCCGGCTGGCGGATTTCCCGAATGTGCCGACCATGAAAGAAGCCGGCTATCCCGATGTCGGCACCATCGCCTGGAACGGCTTGTTCGCGCCGGCCGGCACGCCGAAGCCGGTGCTCGACGCATTGCATGCAGCGGTGATCAAGGCGCTAGCCTCGCCGGAGTTGCAGGAGAAGTTCAAGAAGCAGTCGATGATAATCGCCCCGCACAAGTCGGTTGACGAAGCGCAGAAATGGCTCGCCGCGGAAATGAAGCACTGGGAAACCATCACCGGCGCCGTTAAGATCGAGATCTCGCAGTAAAAACTTTCTCCCTCTCCCGGTTACCGGGAGAGGGAGAATCTAAAGCTTGCGGCCGGTGATGCCGGCTTTGGCGTAGAGTTCGTTGATGTGCTCTTTCACGCTCTGCTGGGGCTCGACATCCGATTCATGCGCCCAGCCGACTTTGGCACGAGCGTATTGCGCCATCTCTTCGTCCTGTTGCGAAGTGCCACCGCTGATTCCATAAGCGCCGACCATCTCGCTGCCGCGAAAAACAGGCGCGCCGCCGCCGGAGGCAGCGATCTTGCCGTTGGTCATCGCGGCGAGGCTGATCAGCAGTTGCGGATTGCGCTCCTTGAACCATTGCTGGATCACCAAGCCATCCTGGAAGCGCGGGCTCATGGAGCGGAATGCCGCCACCGTATAGGCCTTGGCGATCGCTGTGTCGGGGGTGATGAACCCCGCCTCATCCATGCGCTCGACCGCGATCAGATGCCCTTCCGGTCCGACCACCGCGATGGAAACGGGCACGCCCATCTCCTCGGCCTTTTCGACCACGGCCTTGATGAATTCGCGGCATTCGACGGCCCGCAGTTTTGCCATGCTTTTTATTCCTCGGCCGGCGGCGCGGCGTTGCCATTTACACTTTGTTAATTCGCCGGTGACCTGACATTAACCGCAAAACAACCGGTAGGGGAATAGCGTGCCCGCATGCCGGAAATTGAGATGACCACAGCAACGCCTGAACTCGCCATGCGGCGAGACGGTAAGCTGCTTGCATTGACCGGCGGCATCGGATTTCCGGCAAGCTTCGGCATGTTCACAATGACGGCGGCGCCTACGTTCGCCGCCGCCGGCGTTTGCGCAGTGCTCACCACATTGCTGGCCTTGGCTCTGGTCGGGGCGACCCTCACCCACCGCATGCAAGTGCACAACCAGCGCATGCGCGATGCGCTGAACAACATGTCGCAGGGCCTGTGCATGTTCGACCGCAACGAGCGTCTTGTGATCTGCAACCGGCGCTATATTGAACTCTACAAACTCACTCCGAAATTCGCCGAGCCGGGCGTGACGCTCGCCAACATGCTCGAGTTCCGCGCTGCCAACGGCACGTTCCTGCCCGATCCAGTTGCCTATCGGCAGGCGCTAGTCTCCGCCATGGCAGAAGGCCGCACCACCACCGCTGAAGTGAAATCCGCCGAAGAGCGCATCATCTCCGTCATCAATCGCGCGATGCCGGATGGCGGATGGGTCGGCAGTCACGAAGACATCACCGACCGGCGCGCTGCCGAGCAAGAACGCGTCTCGATGCAGCAACACCAGCAGCAGCGCGCCAGGATCGACCAGGCGATCGCCGCGTTCCGCCAGCGTGTCGAGGAGCAATTGCGTATGGTGGCCGAGGGAGCGATGGCCATGCGCGCCACCGCCGACACGCTGTTTGGAAATTCCGGCCGGACCTCGAAAAGCGCCGAAGGCGCAGTGGCCGCATCAAACGAAGCATCCGTAAACGTCGCGACCGCCGCCATCGCGGCTGACGAATTATCGGGATCGATCACAGAGATCGGCCGCCAGCTTGACCTCACAACCGATGTCGTGCGTGACGCTGTCAGCGAGGCGCGTGGAACTCACCAACAAATCACCGCGCTGGCGCAAGCCGCGCAGAAGATCGGCGACGTAATCAAGCTGATCCGCACCATCGCCGGGCAAACCAATCTGCTGGCGCTCAATGCCACCATTGAGGCCGCGCGCGCCGGCGACGCCGGCAAGGGCTTCGCCGTGGTGGCCTCCGAGGTCAAATCGCTGGCGGTGCAGACCGCCAAGGCAACTGAGGACATTTCTAGACTGATCACATCGGTGCAAGCGGCGACCGGCGGCGCGGTAGCGGCGATTGGCCGCATCTCGACCCGCATGCAGGAAATCGACAGTTGCGCCACCTCCGTCTCGGCCGCGGTCGAACAGCAAAGCGCCGCAACGGCCGAGATTTCGCAGAATGTCACCGGCGCCGCCGACGGCGCGAAACTGGTGGTGACGGTGCTGGACGAAGTTGCCGGCGCTGCCACCGAGACCCGCCGCTCGGCGGAAAGCGTTCTCACCGCCTCGCAGGCGGTGGAAGCGGCCGCGGAAGAACTCCGGCAAGAGGTCGAGGATTTCCTCGGCCGCGTCGCGGCATAACGTCGCGATTTTCGCCCTCTCAAAATTGAATATGGTGCATCCGCGCCCGCTCTCGCTATAAAGTCAGCCGCAAGAGCGGATCAGGGCGGAGACGGCAATGCGGTTGGGCTACTTCACGATGCCGGTGCATCCCTTGGGACGGGACTGGTCACAGACACTGCGCGAAGACCGCGAAGCGATCATACTGGCCGACAAGCTCGGCTTCCATGATGCCTTCATGGGCGAGCATCTGACCGATGCCTGCGAGAACGTCACCAACAGCATGCTGTTCCTGGCGACGCTGATCCACGACACCAAGAATATCAAGCTCGCTACCGGCACCGCCAATTTGGCGCAGATCCATCCGGTAATCATCGCGGTCAATGCGGCGATGTTCGATCATCTGGCGCAAGGCCGCTTCATCATGGGCGTGAGCCCCGGCGCGCTCACGTCGGATTCGGAAGCGATCGGAATTCTGGACGAGGACCGCAACAAGTTGTTCGCTGAGGCGATCGACGTGATCCTGGCTATTTGGGAACGCGACCCGCCCTATGACATCGATTTTCCGAACAACCGCTTCAAGGTCGGTTTCGCGCGCACAGCGGCGCTGGAACTCGGCGTCGGCATCCTGGCCAAACCGTTTCAGAAACCGCGGCCGGAAATCGTCGGTACGGTCTTGGCGCCGTTCTCGCCCGGCGTCGTGCTGATGGGTAAACGCGACTTCCACCCGCTGTCAGCGAATTTCCTGCTGGCGAACCACCTCAAATCGCATTGGACCAATTACGCCAAAGGCAAAGTCGAGGCCGGCACCAAGGCTAATGTCGCCGACTGGCGCGTGGCGCGCACCATCTTCGTCGCCGACGACGACAAGACGGCGCAGCGTTACGGCCGCGAAGACGACAAAAGCCCATATCGCCATTACTTCGGCAACATGCGCGCCAAGATGAAGCGGGGTAACCGGCTCTTTGTCTTCAAGAACCACAAGGAACAGCCGGACGAAGAAATCACCGACGACTACGTCATGGATAATTGCGTGTTCTATGGCAGCGTCAACAAAGTGGTCGATCAGATATTGAAGATGCACGAGCAAACCGGTGATTTCGGCGAACTGGTTTATGCCGGCATGGACTGGGTCGATCCGGCTTTGGCGAAACGCTCGATGCAGCTATTGGCAGAGCAAGTGATGCCGCGGGTCAATGCGGCAATCGGCAAGCCGGCGGCAAGCGCCGCCGAGTAGCATCACCCGCCGTGCGTCATTCGCCAAACGATGCCCGCCAGGACGCCGATCGCCAACGCGCCTGACGCACCCAGTTGAATGAAGAAGCCCACGTGGCGCTTTTCGGCCGCCTTGCTGTAACCGAGCATAAAAATAATGCGGCCGACGACCCAGATGAGGCCGAGCAAAGCCGCGCCCCAATCGCAGACATATAAGGCGAACAGCCAGAGCAGCGGCAGAAAAATCGGCATCCATTCCAGCATGTTCTGCTGCACGCGGAATATCCGCTCGAAATCGGCGTGCCCGGTGGTTGCCGGCACGACCACGCCGAATTTCTGCCGCGCATTGGCGACCGCGAGCCCTGTCCAGAAATACAAAACGAGCGCGAGCAACGTCACGAGCGCGGTGTAGTGCGGCATGTTTGAAATTCCTTGGTGGTGATTAGACGGACAGCGGATCGGTACCGAGCTCACGGTACAGACCATGCTTGGCGCCTTGCGTAAAGGACGTGTCCTTGTCGAGCTCGACGGAAACCGAACGTACGCGTTGCGCTTTCGGCTCGGTCGCCGGCACCGGGCCGCCGTCCGCAGCCGATTTCGCCGCGTTCAACATCATCTTGCGCGTCATGACGATGCCACTGTCGGTCGCGCACAAATGCTCTTTGGTGCGGTCCTGGATCGCCCCCATGCTTTCCTGGATCGAGGCGTCCTGCATGGCGATGCCGTCGACGCCGGTCGACGAGTGGCCGTGTTGCTGGGCATTGCGGTCCATCAAATAATTGTTGGATTTGTTGGCAAGCGGAATAAAAGTGCCCGGCACGTATTTGACGTGAATGCCCTCTCCGTCCTGCATCGCCGATATTTCCGATTTCGAGAGCGCGCGCTTGGGATGATAGTTGATGCTCCAGGCCCAGCAGGTTTCGTCGTCGATCGGAACCCAGGCATGGGCGCCGAGCGGATGGCCCGCGCGCGGCGGGATGATGGAGTACCAGGGCATAATCCAGGGCGTGATGCGCCAGTAATATTTTCCGGCGTCGGCATTGCGGCGCGCGCCGATCAACAGGCCGCCGGGAAATTCCTCCACCTCGAACAGCGGCATGCGGTCCTTCTCGTTGTACTCGTTGCCTTTGCTGCCTTTGAACAGCGGATCGTTATTGAGCTCGCTGCCGTGCAGCCATGAGACGTGACTGGAATCGATGCCGCCTTCCATTGCCTGCAGGTAATTGCATTCCTGCAAGCGCTTGGAGACGAAGCGCTGCTCGGGCGCGACATCGGTCCATTCCAGCGCCGGCGGCGGCGGCTGCAAGGCGGGCGGCCCCAGATAAGCCCAGACGATCCCGGCCTTTTCGATGCAAGGATAGGATTTCAATTTGACGTTCTTGCGAAAGCCGCTCTCCTCTGGCTCCGACGGCAAGTCGACACATTGCCCGGTCACGTCGTATTTCCAGCCGTGATAGGGGCAGCGCAGCCCGCATTCCTCGTTCTGGCCGAACCAGAGCGAGACGCCGCGATGGGCGCAGAACTCGTCGAGCAGGCCGATCTGGCCTTTGCTGTCGCGAAAACAAACCAGCGACTCGCCCATCAGCTTGACGCGCACCGGAGGGCAATCCGGCGCGGGGATTTCGCTCGCTAGCAGAAACGGCGCCCAGTAGCGGCGCAGCAATTTGCCCATCAACGTGCCGGGACCGACCCGGCTGAGCTGCTCGTTCTGTTCACGCGACATCATGGCG
>JAYTFS010000316.1:0-1765 GCA_043734185.1 Pseudolabrys sp.
CTGGCCGCACTTGCCGAGAAAAGTGGTTTTTCTGTTGACGAGCTTTTCGGCAAAGTGCGCCGCAATGGCGCATTAGGCGTGAAGGGCAAAGTGGCACCGAAGTATCGCAACCCGCAAAATGCGTCCGAAACCTGGACCGGCCGCGGTCGCATGCCGCTTTGGATCAAGACGCTGACGGACAAGGGCGCGAAGCGCGAAAAATTCCTCATCAAGTAATTGATGGTCGAACGCGCCTGCCTCGAAGATCATGAAAGCCCTGGCATCTGCCGGGGCTTTTTTGCGTCGACATCGCGCAACACAAATCGTCAAAATGTCGCTCGACGCGTCGGGCACGCACTGCCAAGTTGTCGACGCAAAACGCGCCTAAAAAAGCTGAGACTTGCGCCAGTTCAGGAGCAACCTTATGGCCGCAGCCAACAATAGAACCAACCGCGTCGCCGTGATCGTCGCGGGTGCAATTTTAGCAGGCTGGGTTCAAATTCCCATTGCCGTCGCCCAGGATGCCCCACTCAAGACAACGCCCGAATCGTCGTCCACGGCATCTAAATCCGCGATCTCCGGCCGAGCGGGCGACTCCGGCCGGCCCTCCGGATCAGCGCAAGCCCCAGCCATAGCGCCACGGCAATTACCAGCCGATAACACGACGTCGCATTCGGTCGACCTTCCAGGCAGATCGCTTCAATTCAAGGCAACCGCCGGATCGATCGCACTAACCGCCGATGACGGACATGTGACCGCAGAACTTGGATACATTGCCTACCAACGCGATGGCGCGGATCCAGTAACGCGGCCGGTCGCTTTTTTATTCAACGGTGGACCCGGCTCTGCCTCGGCATGGGTGCATATCGGCGGCTTCGGTCCCTGGCGACTTGCCGTCGAAAACGCACGGATGTCCCCGTCCGCCCAACCGTTGCTCGTTCCCAACGCCGAAACTTGGTTGGATTTCACCGATCTCGTTTTCATCGACCCGGCCGGCACTGGTTTTTCGAGAGTAGCGCGTTCGACGGAACAAGGCAGCGGCGCGCCATCGAGCGGTAGCGGTGAAGCGACCCGCAACCAGGGCAGCAATCGTTATTTTTACTCGGTGAACGGCGATGCCGAGTCGGTCGCCGATATGATTGCGAAGTGGCTGATCAAACACAACCGCATCGCCTCGCCGAAAATCTTGGTCGGTGAAAGCTATGGCGGAATTCGTGCGCCGAAGGTTCTCCACCGCCTTCAGACGCTCAACGGCGTGGGCATGAGCGCGCTTGTGCTCATTTCCCCTGTTATGGATTTTGGCCTGTTCCGTGGCCCGCGCCACCACCTCAACGCCTACGTCAACTCTCTTCCGACAATCGCCGCGGCAACCCGAGAAGCTAACGGCCAACCCTTCAAATCCCGCGATGAATTGGCTGAAGTCGAAGCTTACGCACGTGGTGACTACCTCCTCGATCTGATGCGCGGCCCCGGCGACGCCGCTGCCGTGGATCGCCTTGTCAAGCGCGTCACCAGCTATTCCGGCCTGCCGGAGACGACAGTGCGCCAATACGGCGGGCGCTTGGATGAGTTCGTCTACATCCGTGAAACTAATCGCGCCGCTCAGAAACAGGCGAGCGGCTATGATTCAACCGTCACGGCGGATGACCCCGATAGCACTGCATACTTTCCCCGCTGGGACGATCCGATTTCGAGCGGCCTGAACGCGCCCATGATCGGCAGCATGATATCATTGTATTCCAAACTCGGGTGGACGACCGACCTGACGTACAATTTGGCCGCTGGC
>JAYTFS010000317.1:0-4335 GCA_043734185.1 Pseudolabrys sp.
AACGGCGGCGCAGCGCCGGCGAGGCGGTCGGGGTGGGCCTTGCGATGTTCGTGGAAAAGAGCGGTCTCGGCCCCTTCGACGGTGTTCGGGTGACCGTCGATACTTCGGGTGCCGCCGAGGTCGTCACCGGTGCAGCATCGGTCGGGCAAGGTGTCGAGACCGTGATTGCGCAGATCTGCGCCGATGCGCTCGGGATCGACTATCGCCGCATTCGCGTAGTGCACGGCCAGACCGACCGGATCGCCTACGGCATGGGCGCGTTCGCCTCACGCGTGACGGTCATGACCGGGGAGGCGACGCGGCTCGCAGCTTCGAACGTGCGCGCCAAGGCGATCGAGCTGGCCGCCGAGTTGCTGCAAGCCCGGCCGGAGGCTCTCGACATCGTCGATGGCATCGTCGTCCGCACCGATGCCGGGGCCGGCCCCTCGATCTCGCTTGGCGAAATTGCGCGCCATTTGTCGCCGGCGTCAAAGACGCTCGGTGGACGGCCCCCCGGCCTCACGGCCGAAGGTTGGTTCCACACCGATCACATGAACTATCCCTACGGCGTGCATGTCGCGGTCGTGCAGGTGAATCGGGAGACCGGCGCGGTGAAAGTGCCGCGTTATCTGGTGGCCTACGACATCGGCAAGGCGGTCAATCCGATGCTGGTCGAAGGGCAGATCGTCGGCGGCGTGGTCCAGGCTCTCGGCGGCTCGCTCTTTGAGGAGTTTCTCTACGACGATCGCGGCGAGCCGCTGTCGGTCAGCTTCGCCGACTATCTGATGCCGACGGTGCGCGAGGTTCCGGCGATCGAGGTCGTGATTTCCGAAGACGCACCGAGCCCGCTCAATCCGATGGGTCTCAAAGGCGCGGGCGAGGGCGGAGCGAACGCCGTTGGCGCTGCAATTGCAGCGGCTATCGACGATGCCATCGGTGTGCCCGGGGCAATCCGACGGCTCCCCGTCACGCCGCAGCGGTTGCGTGCCCTGTTGCGGCGGGAGCATCCGGCGGATTGATGGTGCGCTGAGAAGGCGGCCGATCAAACGTGCCCCCCGCGCACTCACTGGCTTGTCGCTACAGGCCAAACATCACAGCTTCAGTATAGGCTAGGTCGCCGATTTGGGGCTGGACCGGTCCCTTGAAATACTTCGGAAGTTTTCCGGGTACGAATTTTCCGACCAGGCCACGGATTGGGCCATTCGCGTCGATGATCGTCAACGGCCTCCCTCTAAGCGCGAGGTAACGTCCGATCGGACGGGCGAACCGGGTAAAGTTCTGTATATCGCGACAGTAGACAAGTTGCGCACACGGCACGATGCCCTTGACCAGTCGCGGCAAGAACGCGAAGGCATGGGCGTGTTTGGGCGTCATACACCACAAACTGATACAACCGTAGTCGGCGTGCGTGCGCAGCAAATCGTATTCCGCCGCCTCAAACGGCACAGACGGACGAGTGTCGCCCTTCACAATGCGAATCCGGTCGTCGTAAAGAGCCGGAGCGAGTGCCGGAACGGCAACAAATTGTCCACTGCTGTATCGAACGAAGCCCTGGGCTTCGATGATAGGCCAGGTATGCGGTGCGGCCGATATATTGAGGTATGTAACGTCCTTGTGCTTCAGCGCTTGCGAGACCAACATCGGCGCACAGCTCCGAAACGCCGGCTCCACGTACCAGCTCGAAAAATTGCAGCGTGTCGTGAGTTCGCCGCCAATTCGAAGCGTCGTAAAAATGAGCAGGATGATGCCAACCGGCATCCCGGCGCTTTCCAACAGGTAGCCATATTGCGGAAGATTCTCCGCGGGGCGGCGACCGGTCAGTTGGCCGAGAGCCTCTCGCCAATAGGCGTCATCGCGGTCAGGAAATCCCTTGGCCAGAAGGCCAATGACGGACTCTATGTCGGCGTCGCCGATCTGACGGCAGCGGACTCTGAGGGGCGGCGAATTGCTCATGTGGTATTGTCTCGGCTTGCCGCGGCTGCGTTCTCAGAGAGAATTCTTCGTTACATCATACCGCCGGATGGCCAGTCGGTGCTGTCGGCAGCCATTTGTGATTCAAAACATGCGGCGACGACGGTAATTGGAATTGCAAAAACGGCCAATGCGACGATGATCCAAATCGACATGCTTTGTGCCCGAAGAATATCTGCTTTGTAGGTGGCGTCAGCGCTGCATTGCGTCGCGCCTTTCAATCAAGCTGCTTTTGACAAAGTGTCTCTTACAAGACCCGCAACCGATTTCACCGAGTAAAAATTCTTCGGGTTGACCGCCCGGGACGGCACTTCAATTCCGAATGTCTCTTCGATCTGCAAGAGCAAATTAACCATATCAATCGAATTCATCCCGGCTTCGATCAACGAATTGTCGCTTGCGACCGCCACCGCTGCTGTTCGTCCCGCGATGAGCTTCGTAACGATTTCGACAATTTGTTCTTCGATGGCGGGCTCAATAGACATTGTGAAATCTCCAGATTTGCCACCAATAACACCGCGGCGGCACGCAGATTTATTGTTCGGCATCATTCACTATTCAATTCTCTTTAAAGCTCGGTAAAGGATGCGTTCGAAAAAGCGTCTGTTCTCAATTCATTTTAAGGCGCTGCCACGTAGGGTTTAGCTATAAACGTGGTGACAGGGACAAAAAAATGATCGAGACGGCAACGCATCATACTGCGGATGCACCAGCATGCGATCCGCTGACTCTTGAAAGCATTTCGGCCAAACTGTTTCCGAGTCATAGCTTAGACTCGCGCGCGGATTTTGCTGTTAAGGTCGCGGCCGATTTCGCCTCCAAAGTTGACCATGAAGGGCGCTTCCCCAGCGAGGCGATGACCGCCCTTCGCGAGCAGCGTCTGCTTGGGCTTATGGTGCCGCGAGAGTTCGGCGGCGAGGGTATCGCAGTGTCGCGCGTAGCGGACATTTGCTACCGCCTGGGCCAAGCTTGCGCTTCTACGGCCATGATCTTTGCCATGCATCAGGTCAAGGCGGCCTGTCTGGTTCGTCATGCCGCCGGTCAGCCGGCAATGGAATCGTTCATGCGGCGGCTTGCCGCCGAGCAGTTGCTCATCGCGTCTTCCACCACGGAAGGGACGAACGGCGGCGACGTACGATCGAGTGCGGGTGCGGTCGAAACGGCGGGCAATCGTATGACGCTCAGCCGCGACGCGACATGCATTTCTTATGGCCGATATGCTGACGCCTTGATGACCACGGCGCGTCGCGACAGCTCTGCCGCCAAGGCCGATCAGGTCCTGGTTGTGCTCCATAAAGATGACTACACGCTGGAATCGACCGGCGGCTGGGACACTCTCGGAATGCGCGGTACGGTGAGCGAGGGTTTCCAGGTGCGCGTCGATGCCGCGCGCGCGCAGGTCATGGACGTGCCCTATTCAGCCATCCATGTTCAGTCAATGGTCCCGACCGCTCATATTTTCTGGGGAAGCGTCTGGGCGGGTATCGCAGCCGCGGCGCTGGAGAAGGCCAGGCGCTTTGTGCGAAACGTGTCGCGCAAGTCAGGCGGTTCACTGCCGCCGGGCGCTGTGCATATGACTCGCGCGATCTCCTCGCTGCGAATGCTGCGGGCGCTGATCGTACAGGCCGCGGAGAAATTTGAGGTTCGTGCCTCCGACGCGGACGCGTTGAGCGCCATGGACTTCCAAACCGAGATCGTGATGCTGAAAATCGAGGCGTCCGAACTCGCGCTGCAGATTGTCTTGAGTGCCATGCGTACCGCCGGCTTGGCCGCTTACCGCCAGGACGGCGAATTCAGCATTGCCCGGCATCTGCGTGACATCATGGCCGCGCCGATCATGATCCATAACGATCGTATTCTAAGCAACGCCGTCTTGCCGTCCGTCGCCGCGGAGATACCCGCGCATCTGACCGACTTCGCCTAACACTTAGCCTCTTTAGAAACCATCAGACAGAGTTCAGCCATGAATCAAGCTCCGAGCTTCGATAAATTTCGCGGTCAAAATAGAAAGCCGGTCGAGGATGGATTTGACGCCATGTTCAAATCCATGTCGATTGACGGTGTCTACGCGCGCACCGGCGGATACGAATCGGTCGTCACCGGTCTGGCCAATTTCATTTCGACGTTCCGCGAGCCGGATATGGAGGTATTGCGCTTCCCACCGGTAATGAGCCGCGCGCACATCGAACGCCACGGCTATCTCAAGAGCTTTCCTAACCTTCTCGGCTGCGTGTGTGGGTTGCATGGAAGCGAGCGCGAAATCGAGGCGGCCGCCGCGCGGCATGAAAAAGGCGAGGATTGGACGACGTCGCTGGCGCCCAACGACCTCGTCCTCACTCCCGCGGCCTGCTATCCGGTTTATCCGATTGTCGCCGCGCGAGGCGC